>JBFRWF010000263.1:0-18070 GCA_051439465.1 Xenococcaceae cyanobacterium
ACTCCAGAATTTTACTCTCTACCGGCTCTTTCACCGATAGCGATCGCCCGGAGCGTAGGTAGCGATCCCGCAGGGATCCGCTAGTCTTCGACCCTGCTCCGCAGAACGCGGCACGCCTACTCTGACACTCACTGCATATTTAAGCCATTTTGTCAATGCGTAACTCCTATAATCTTTATATTTTCCTAATATAGCTTGTGCAGCTATTGTATTTGCTGTATTTTTCAGTCTTTAAAGCTTTCAGCTATTTCCAGGTCAAGAAACCAGATAAAATATTTGTGAAGCTCGCTTTAGCAAAAATACATAATAACTATCACGACTTGCCATACCCTATCCCTGAATCAGCGATTGAGGTAGCGCGTTCAACATCATCCAGTAAAAGCCTATCTGGCGTGCCACCTCGACAAATTGTTGAAAATCCAATGGCTTAACAATGTAGCTATTCACTCCTAAATTGTAACAAACCTCTAAATCAGGATCTTCGGCAGATGATGTCATAACAACAACTACTAAGTTACGGGTGCGAGGATGGCTGCGAATCGTTTCCAAAACTTTAATGCCACTGACCTTGGGGAGTTTTAAATCCAGCAAAACCAGTTGGGGAAGAGGTAAGGTGGGGGGATTGCCTTCTCTACCTAGCAGATAGTGCAGAGCTTGTTCTCCGTCTTCTACCACATCCATCTGATTGACAAAGTTGTAGTTCTCGAAAACCAACTGAATTAGCTCGACGTCATTAGGATCTTCTTCTACCAGCAAAATCCGAGTTGCTATACCTTGCACTATTATCTACCACTCCTATCTTCCACTCCTAAAAGCAGAGTTCCCTTAAATCCTGCCAACGTAACAGTAATTAGTCATTAGGTTCTTAGTAACTTGATTGACTGACAAATCTTACAATGGTTCCATCGCCAGCCCGGAACTGAAGCTTCCTTGGGCTAATGGCTTAAAGTCACCTGAAACCAACTGATACTCTTGTTAATAGTCCATTTCAATCATCCTCCAAACCTGATTCTATCGTTACTTATTGTTATTAACTCAAGTTAATTGAGAATAGACTTGGAAGCGAAACCTTGGTCTGAAGGGGTTTTCTCCAGATGGCGTGAAAAATCAGAATGACTAATGACTTAAACCAGGAATTTGAATATGCAAATTAAATGCACAAAAGCTTATATCCCTGTCATCAGCAATGAATCAACGATCGAGGTATATTGTTCAACCTCATCCAGTAAAAGCCTACCTGGTGTGCCACTTCGACAAATTCTTGAAAATCCAACGGCTTAACGATGTAGCTATTAACTCCCAATTTGTAACAAGCCTCTAAATCGCGATCTTCGGCAGATGAGGTCATGACAACGACGACTAAGTACTGGGTGCGAGGATGGCTGCGAATCCTTTCCAAAACTTTAATGCCACTGATCTTGGGGAGTTTTAAATCCAGCAAAACTAGGCGGGGAAGAGGTAAGGTGGGGGGATTGCCTTCTCTACCTAGCAGGTATTCGAGAGCTTGTTCTCCGTCCTCGGCCACATCCATCTGATTGACAAAGTTGTTGTTCTCGAAAGACAATTGAATTAGCTCGATGTCATTAGGATCATCTTCTACCAACAAAATCCGAGTTTGCTCCACTTCCACCACTATCTACCTCTGTTTCCATTTGCTCCAGTTTAAAATAAAAGGTTGCGCCTCGATCCGGTGAGCTTTCTGCCCAAATCTCGCCGCCATGCCGATGGATAATTCGCTGTACAATCGATAACCCAATACCAGTACCTTCAAATTGTTTTTTCGAGTGCAGTCGCTGGAAGGCTCCAAATAGTTGATCTGCATATTCCATCTGGAAGCCAACCCCGTTATCCTTGACAAAAATGGCTCCATCAGGTAAAGAGCCAATCTCAATCCTGGCCGGGCGGCGATCGCGGCTAAACTTGACAGCATTGCCGAGCAGGTTGTTGAATACCTGTTGTAGCAAACTGGCATCTCCCCTGACTATGGGCAAATTGCCTATTTCAATTTCTATATTATTCTCTTGATATGTTTCTGTTGCGGGATTTACCAAATTGATCGCAGTTTCCACTAACTGCCGCAAATCAACAGTACGAGTGATTAACTCCCGTCGTCCCACCCGCGACAGAGTAAGCAAGCCATCAATTAACTGCCCCATTTTCTGGCTGCCATCCTCGATTACTTGTAAATAGTGAGCTGCCTTCGGATCGTTGAGAGCGCCACCACTTTCTAGCCGCTGCCTCAAGGCATTCACGAAACCATTGATGTGTCGCAAGGGAGCGCGGAGATCATGGGAAACGGAATAGGAAAACGAGTCTAGTTCTCTATTGATCGCTTCTAATTGAGCGGTGCGCTCTCGCACGCGCTGCTCTAACTCTTCATTCAGTTGGCGAATCCTTTCCTCCCCCTGCTTGTGATCGGTAATGTCCTCGACAACACCACAAACGCGATAAACCTGTCCTGAATCGTCTAGAATTGGAACAGTGCGATCCCAGACCCAATGGACGGAGCTATCAGGTTTAACAATCCGATATTCCTCGCGGGTGCTTTCACCCTGCTTCTGGCGCTCAAGGGAGTGGATAACCCGCTGGCGATCCTCTGGATGCACTGCATCTAGAAAAGAATGGGGCTGTTCGTACAAGCTCTGACAGGTGCGTCCCCAAATTTCTTCGTATGCTGGACTGATGTAGAACATCTCAGGCTGCCTCAGATCTGACAGATAAAAGACCTCGTGGATGCTTTCTGCCATCTGGCGGAATCGCTCTTCACTTTGGCGCAGAGCTTCCTCTGCTTGTTTGCGCTCGGTGATATCACTGTAGTGTTCGATGCGACCCCCGGCATAAAGACCATGATGGATTGGATGACTCAAGTGTTCCAGCCAGCGTTCTTTCCGCGTGTCATCTGGGAGAACGTGGCATTCAAAATTCTCAATATAGGTGTTGTTGTCATAAGTAGCTAAAACGTTGGCTGCAAAGGATTCTGAGTCCTCAAAGATCTGACTGATGCGATCGCAAATTAGCTGTCGCTTGTCCTGTCCAACTACATCTTCCCGTCGCAGATCAAAGAATCTCTCCAACGCCTGATTTATCCAAACAACCCGGAAGTCTGCATCAAGGATAAAGATGCCAACCGCCGACTTATCCAAGACATCATTCGTGAGCGAACTGTATCTTGCTTCACTTTTGTGCAGTGCTTCCTCTGCTTGCTTGCGCTTGGTGATGTTTTGTATAATAGCGATAGTTTGGTCTTCTTGGAATGGTAATATTCTAGCTTCGTAAAACTCCTCACCGCTGGGCATAGGTAACGAATACTCGAGAGCAACCAATGAGTTTGTCTGCAGCACCTGAGCAATGGTTTCGCCAAATTGCTGTCCGATGCTTGGTGGCAGTACCTCTTGCATGGGTTTTCCTAGGAAGAATTCCGGTGGCACATATAATTCAGAGGGAATTTTTGCCTTGTAATCCAGGATAATGCCACGGTCGTCCATCCGAAAAAATAAATCAGGAAATGCCGCGAAAATTGCTTCCATTTCCGCGTTTTTTCGCTTTAATTCCTCTTCTGCCCCCTTGCGCTCAGTGATATCCATTGCCATTGAAATGACGAGTCGCCTGCCATCGGGGAGTTGTCCCAAGGGAGCAGAATTGAATTTCCAGATGCGGCTTTCACCGCTGCGGGTAGTAATTGTATACTCGCCCTCGTCTATCTTGCCGTCGAGCTGGTAAAGTTGATCGATTTCCCCTCGCACAATTTCCCAGCGTTCCCCGTAAGCTTGCTCAGTCCAATCAGCAATGGTGGGGATCTCATCGGAGGTGTAACCAGTCAGTTTAGTCCAAACCTGGTTGATTTGGAGGATTTCACCGTCTTCAGCGTGAATCATAATCGGGAATGGAGCATCAACAACAGCACGGCGGAATCTTTCTTCACTCTGCTGCAAAGCTTCCTCTGTCTGCTTGCGATCGCTGATGTCGGCGGCTGTACCGACTATCTGCTCAGGTACACCTTCGGGGGTTCTGGTAAACACGACATCCCAGGTATGAATCCAGCGCCATTCACCGTTGGCATTTTTCATGCGGAACTCGTTTTCGAGTACCTCGCCATCCTTAGCGCTGGCAAATCGTTCCGTGAGATTGGCCACTTTCCAAAAATCGTCAGGGTGTATCGCCTTTTCAAAAAACGCCGCTCCAATACTCTGGATTTCTTCTGGCGTGCGACCAAAAAACTCGTTAGCCTGACGATTGATGTAGATATAACGCTGTTGAATAATGTCCTGAATATATATCAGATTCGGAGTTGTGTCGGCAATCTGCTGGATTAAGCGCTGGCTCTCCTGGAATGACTTTTCTGCCTTGTGGCGTTCAGTGATGTCTATAGACACACCAACCAGACCAATGACTTGGCCATTTTTATCTTGCAGAGGGGTGCTCCAATTGTCAAACACCCGGTCGTTGAATTCCGCAGTCCAATAACCCTCGGCACCTGCAAGAACGCGGCGGATATTTTCTAATATGTTGGGGAAATTGCGACAGGTGTCAAAGAGCGACTGACCGACAAGTTCTCCAGGCTGTAACCAGATCAGTTCCAGCCCTTTGCCTTCTGAAAGGGTTTGCACGCCTTCTTTATCCGCAGCATAGAGGATGACGGGCGCATTGTTAACGACGGTGCGTAAAAACACTTCGCTTTGTCGCAAAGCCTCCTCCGCTTGCTTGCGATCGCTGATGTCTGCCAAATAACCGACAACCTCCAGCGGGTTTCCTTCTGCATCCCGCACCAGCCTCGCCTCGTCCTGGATCCACCGATAGCTCCCATCCCGATGTCGGAAGCGATATTCGAGAGTGTAATGTCCCTGGTTGACTGCCCGTGCCAGCTCAGCTAAGACATGGGGGGCATCTTCCGGGTGGATGTGCTCGATCCAGAACTTTGGATTATCGAGAAACTTCCGCGCTTCGTAGCCAAGCTGAGAGCTCACGTTCTCACTGATGAAGGTAGCGCTGCAATCCCCGGTTGTCTTAGCGCTATAGATCGCCGCTGGACTAGCCTTGACCAGATATTGCAGCCGTTCCTGGGTTTGACGCAGTTGCTGCTGGGTGCGCTTGCGCTCGGTGATGTCTTCCGCAATCCCGACGACGCGGTAGACTTCCCCTGCCTCATTTTGGACTGGGAAAGCGCGATCGCGAATCCAGCGGAGTGATCCATCGGGTCGCAGGATCCGATACTCTTCGTCGATCTCTCTTCCTTTTTTCTGTTTCTCCTCAATGGCGACAATCACGCGATCGCGATCTTCTGGATGGATCGTGTCCGTGAAGGAGCTAGGCTGCTCGTACAGACTCTCGCAGGTGCGCCCCCATATCTTCTCGTAGGCGGGACTGATATAGAGTATCTCGCTCAGATCGGTTTCGGCTATCCAGAAGACCTGCTGGATGTTTTCTGCTAGCTGGCGGAAACGCTCCTCCGATTCTCGCAGCATCTTCTCGGCTTGCTTACGCTCAGTGATGTCGCGGGCAACTGCATACAGCAAGCCTTCTGGGAGGACTGGAACATAAGTCCATGCCAACCACTTATATGAACCATCTTTACAGCGATAGCGATTCTCGAAGTAGATAGTGGGTGCGCCAGTGGAAAGCTTCTGCAGGTCGGCCATGGTTGCGGCTCGATCTTCAGGATGAACAAAGTCGATGAAAGGTCTTGCCAGCAGCTCCTCGTTGCTGTAGCCAAGGATTCTTTCAAAGGACGGGTTCGGACGCTTGCAATAGCCGTCGCTCCCGACGATACATAACATATCGAGGGAGAGGTTGAAAATTTGGTCAAGCTCTGCTTCAGCTCGCTGGCGCTCTGCCATCTCCCTCTGCAATTGCTCATTGGACTTCCTTAATTCCTCCTCTGTCTGCTGATGAGCGCTGACTTCCTCTCTCAGAAGTGCATTGGCTATTGAGAGCGCAGCAGTTCGTCCCTCAACTCGTCGTTCCAACTCGTCTGTATGAATAATTATCTTCCCGGTAAGAGGACGAAGCAGGAAAACCATACCCCTAGTACCCAACAAGAGCAAAATTAAAATGACACTGCCCATGACTACAATCTGATGGTGGACAGGAGCATAAAGCTCCTTCGGGTTCATCTTGACGACGAGTCCCCAATCGCTTTCGGCAATCGGAGCATAGGCAATGACCCCAGGAAACTTTTCAGGAAACAAGGTTCCAGAATCTTTATGAAAAGCTTTTTCTATTGCCCAACCAATAGGAGAGCTTTTGTGGACGCTCACATGACCCTGATTCCCTCTCAAGGGGAAAAATAGCTGTACTTGTCCATCATGAATCGTGCCTACAATCGTTTCTCCAGTTTCTCCCAGACCGGTGTAATCCTCCACAATTTGTTGCAAATGTTCCAGCTTGAACAAAACAATGTCTGTTCCCACCCTAATCCCCTGGTTGTTGATAATTGGAGCACCCACTACCAAATAGGATTCGCCTGCCAGGGTAATTGGAACAGGCCAAATCACTGCGTCAGTAATAGCTGTTGGTATAGGCCAAAATTCCTGTGGTATTGGTAAACCTACCTGAACTACAAGTTTACCTGTCTGGTCGAGGCGGCTAATTCCCGCTACCTCTTGGGATTTGTTGAGTGCATCTGCCAGTATAGGTTGACCGAAATTCACTAACTCATCTAAGCTAACCTCACGCCGATTGTATGCTTCCAGCTTTCTCCGAATGGCGGTGCGGCTGGAGATCTGTAAAGCGATGTCTTTAGCCCTCGATAGATATTCATCAATGGTCAAGATTTTGGTGTGAAGTGCAAACAGCAAGTTTCTTTGCTGATCCTTTTTGAGATGGTTGTATAGAGGAAAGAGATTTACAAGAGCGATGATTACTCCAATCGCCAAAATCATCAGTGCGGAATAAACAAGAATAGATTTCTGTAACCGTTGTGAAAAGCTCTTATCAGCCATTGTTCATTTGCCTTGAAGTTGTTCATTTACCGATCAGCCTGCCATTGCGATCAATCCAATGCAACATGGCGAGAGTGTTTTCGTAGAGAAAGCGTGAAGCGTAGCTATCTTCCATTATTACTAATCTCCATATAATTGATCTCTCAATTACAATATTGCCACTAGCCCTTGGCTCAGATTGACCTCCAATTTAACAATCTTTATGGAGAAAAACCAGCTGAAAAGAAAACTCAAGCAAGACGAAGTTGTAATCGGCCCGTTTATAAACTGCCCCTATCCAGCCTTTATCGAAATCTGCGGACATGCAGGATTTGACTTCGCCGTGATTGATTTGGAACACAGTCCTCTACACGTCCTGGCTGCCGAGGACCTCTGCCGTGCAGCAGACTGCGCAGGACTCGCACCCGTCATCCGAGTCCGCAAAAATGACGGGCCGCAAATCCAACGCGCCCTTGACATTGGCAGTGCAGGTGTCCAAGTGCCTCAGATTGAAACCAAGGAAGATGCGGAAGCAGTCGTCAATAGTGCCAAATACAGCCCTCTGGGTTCCCGTGGTCTTTCTTTCTATACCCGTGCCGGAGTGTACAGCGCAGCCGGGACGCAAATCACAGACCAGATGAACGAGGAATCCCTGGTGGTGATTCACGTCGAAGGCAAGGGTGGCGTAGAGAACATCAAAGATATTGTTAGTGTCCCCCACATTGATGTCATCTTTCTCGGACCTTATGATCTGTCCCAGTCCCTCGGTATTCCCGGTCAAGTGAGCGATCGCCGTGTTATGGATTTGATGCAGAGTGCAGTACAGACTATCCGCAACGCTGGGAAAGCCGCTGGCACCTTTGCCGATAATCCGGAAGTCGCCAAGCGGTGGATTGACGCTGGGGTTCAGTATGTGGGATTGGGGGTGGATGTTGGTATTTTCCTGCGGGCGTGCGAGGCGTTGGTCAAAGCCGTCGGTCGTTAACACTACTATTCAGGTTAGGGATTCTATACCACAAATTAGCAATTTCTGTAGTTTTTTTAACGAAACTTCAATTTTATTGGGTCTATAATTAACCTCTAGACCTCTCTAAGCAGAAATCAGGGAGAGGATTAAGGTGAAAGGGAGAAAAAAATAATGCCAACAGCATTAGATTTGCTAGAATCAGCTTATGCCATTAGTTTCGGATTAGAAAGAATCAGTTCTATTAAAGTAGAGGAGTTCAAGCACTTTTTTAGCGCTCTTCCAGTGGATCCTTATATCAAAGACAGGTATCGCCTCAGACGGTTATCTCATTTCAAAATCTTTGGGGATGAGTTAATAAAGCTACCTCATGGCTACCTCTTCCAAAGCAAAGACTATAATCCGGTAGTTGGGGACATCAAGAGAGAGTTTGAAGAACTAGATGATGATCTGATAGGGCTAGATGAGTTCAAAAAACTTGTTTTTGAATTTAGCAATTGCTGCAAGCTGCAATCTGAAGTTACCATCGGAGTTCATCAGATCAGGACTACCTGTTCGCCAAAGAATTTTGGCAACCCAGCACCGGAAGGGATTCACCGAGATGGCTGTGATTTTGTGGGTATATTCTCGGTTGACAGAAAAAATATTCAAGGCGGGGAAACCCATCTATACGCTGCCAAAAGAGAAAAGCCCGTGTTTAAGAAAATCTTAAATCAGGGAGAACTGCTATTAGTCAATGATCATGACTACTTTCACTTTACCACTCCCATTAAACCCCTCTCGAATGGGGAGGGGACAAGGGATGTTTTTGTTCTGACTTCCCCTAGCTTAATTTACGATTTCTAATTTATTTTAGTCGTCTGAGAAGATTTTGCAATCTACGAGATATGGGGAATTGAATGCAGTCATTTCCCCAGCTTTTTTTCCGGGAATCGGGAATAATCTGGCTGAGAGTGGTTTATCTAGCTTGATTGCCAAAGCCGCCAGATCAATTAAGATTGCTTCGAGCTTTTCAATAGTTATATCCCCTGGAAGGGGAACTGTATCAAGTCCACAACCACAAACGGCTGAATACAAGAGGAGATTGGTTAGATTGTAGGTTTGCTCCCTTGCTCTCTGAGCCAGTCCAATATCTTCACAAACCGGAAGCATCAAACCAGAGTAACCGCATAATTTTACTGACAAGCTTTTCAAAACACGAGTAATCAGAGCAGATATTGCCAGGGTGCCTTGATGCCCAAATTTCTCCAAGCCGAGGCTTTCATACACAAAGGCAATACTTGTATTTTGATCCAGAGATGGAGCCAGGGATGAGTCAATTCCTCTATATCCAATCTTGAATGCTTCGGATATTTTTTCTGCCAAAGCTTCGATTTTAGTTAATTCTTCTTCTAAAAGGGATTGGAGCAGATTTTCTGCTTCTGTCAGATTAGGGGAGTTAGTAAATGCTTTCATTACCAATTCAGCGCACTCTAAACTGATAGCAAAAGAGGTGTTACCCTGATGGTATGAAGCAGGGAAAAAGGGAATTCCTGGGGGGCAGTTTGCTGAAGCACAAAAGCGAAAGTTACCATAGCCATTTTCTGTTTCTTCAGAAATACGTTTAATCACTTTTGCAGATTTTCTGATATTCTCAAAATTGATGCCATTTTCTCCGTCGCCTATTTTGCTAGAGCAGTAAATAATTGATGTATTTTTGTTGATTTCCGGTATCAGGGCAATTTGGTCAGGAATCCTAACATGACCGATACTGAAAAAGCTGAGATTAAGCTTTTGGCAAAATTGTTCTAGATTAGATATTTCCCTAACAATTTCCACCGGATCTAAACCCACCAAATACTCTCCCCAAGAATTCGTGGCAATGCGGGTTGTTTGAACTTCGTAGCCTTGTTGTTCAAAAAAATCCTTTGCTTGCTGGTTAAATTCAGCAATTTGTTGAATTTTTCCGAGCTGACTTGTAGATTGGAGCGATAAACCGGTTGTGATAGCTCTGAGTTTCATGGATTTAACAGGAAAAATAAGATAGGATAGTTAACGTAACTTAACATATCTTAATTATGCAGGTAGCCCCAGTTGCATCAACAGCTCCCTCTCCCGGCACTTACTGGCAGTGGCGAGGACAGTCGATTTACTACGTCAAAGCAGGTGAGAGACAATCAGGACGCCTACCACTATTATTAATTCATGGGTTTGGAGCCTCTACAGACCACTGGAGGAAAAATATCGCTGAACTCCAGCATGATTTTGAAGTTTGGGCAATCGACCTATTGGGGTTTGGACGTTCTGCTAAACCGGATTTACAGTACAGTGGTAACTTGTGGCGAGATCAACTCCATGATTTTATTACGGAAGTGATTGGTCAGCCTGTGGTGTTAGCCGGAAACTCCCTGGGTGGCTATTCGGCTTTGTGTGTGGCTGCTCAGCGTTCCTCATCTGCGGCTGGTTTAGTTTTGCTTAACAGTGCCGGACCATTTACTGATACTCAGGTTTCCCAAAAACCCAATCCCCTGCAAAAGTTAGTCAGTAAGCTGATTCGGTCGGTTTTATTGCAACCCTGGGCAAGTTATCTCTTGTTTGAGTACGTGCGTCAACCCTCGATGATTCGCAAAACCCTCCAGAAAGTTTATCTGGATCGGAGTGCGGTTACGGAGCAACTAGTAGAGGATATCTATCGTCCTTCTTGTGACAAAGGAGCGGCGCAGGTGTTTGCTTCTGTATTCAAGACCCCACAAGGAGAGAAAATTGATGTGTTACTGCAACAGTTAACCTGTCCCCTGTTAATGCTTTGGGGAGAAGGGGATCCCTGGATGAATGCTAGGGAAAGAGGAGCAAAGTTTCGCCAGTACTATCCGAACCTAACTGAACATTATCTCCAGGCTGGTCACTGTCCCCATGACGAAGTTCCAGAACAGGTAAATACGCTGATCCGCTCTTGGGTGCTAAGAATAGAACACGGATGACGCGGATGACGCGGATTTTCACAGATAGGGAATTTTCAACTGGTCGCGCTTATTGCTCTCCCACTATCGCCCAGGTAACTGGATGGTCGGATTCCCCTCCTAACCTAACGGTATAGGAGGGGAGGACGTCAAGATGAATCTTTGGCAAAGGTGACATGCTCTCCCTACTCGGTTTTCGGATTAATGAACCGACACTCTAGGCAGGCGGTACTTCCTGGCATCTACCCAGGCAGCACCTTTACCAATATTATTACTGCCATAGGCAATCCACATATAGCCGTTTTCACCCCAGTCGGTGCCCCAGGAATTTTTGATTAACCAGGCTCCCTTGCTATCATCCCAACCAATGAGGGTGACTGCGTGGTTAGTTGAGCCGGAGGCACCTTCGTCAAACACCCCTCGCTTATAAGCTCTAAAGGCATCGGTACTATGCACCGTAACAGCCAAGGAGCCGTGTTCGCACAAAGCTTGTTTCATCTGAGGGACAGATGGTATGCCGCCATCGTTCCGGACATATCCCCAGGCGATAGCTTGCAAGGGACTGGTGCGGGTAAATTTACAGGGTGCATCAACTCCTTTATAGGGAAACAGTCTTTCTAGCAAGGTGCCATTTTCAGCCATAAACTGAAACACTGGACCGTACCAGCCGCCTTGACAAGTGCCTGCGCCGCTACAGCTAAGAATGTGCTGTTCTGAGCCATTAGCCAGCGGCCCAACCAGAGAAGAGGTGAGGTTGTTGTGGTACAATGCGCTGGACTCGAAAGCGGCGATCGCGGTAAATGCCCAACAACTCCCACAGCGTCCCTGATCCCGCACCGGAGTCACTATACCTACACTGCGCCAGTCAAAAGCAGCAGCGTCAGCAGAACAGGGCGATCTCCTTTGCCCTTTACTCTCACTCAGACCACTCATAACCTGCCTGGCCAGCGCATTTTGCTTACTTGCCAGCTCTGCCAAGTTTTCCGGTAGCTTCGTCCCAGCCAACTCCTCGACAGTGCGCTCTAAAGCAGAGTTGTAGCCGATTTCAAAATTCAGTCCTCTTGATGCGGTGAAACGGCGCAACTGGTCAAGCCGCCTTCGGATGGCCTCCCGATCAATCTTTCGCTGCTTTTTCGTCGGCGATTTGACTGGCGCAGGCAATTCCTCCGGTGTGGGAGTTGGGGTTGCTAGTGGGGGGGTCTGAGCCTTCTGGTTGTCATTAAACCACCGATTTGTAGATGTGCAGCCTTGCAACATCCCCAGCAGTATTACTACAGTAAATAACCGGGAAAATATCAAGGAGTTTCTATTGTGCTTAGCCATTATATTAAGTCAGAATGAATGCCCATAATTGAATCTACTTCCGGCCAGCACACATCCATTGATAAACCAGCATGACTTAATTGTGTGCGGTAGAGTTCAGCTAGTTTTTCCGAACCCGACCAAATAACCGCTTGACCTTCACTGTGAACCTTGAGGGTGAGTTGCCAAGCGCGATCGCTCGTCATATCAGGTATGTACTTCATCAAGCATTTATAAACGCGATCGAAGGTGTTCACATTATCGTTGAGCAGCGTCACTAAGTAAGAGCGGTTATCATCCTTAACTATTTCTCCCTTAGCTTGAAGGTTGGAGTCAGTAGAATCCTTGGCAGTATAACTAATCTCTTGAGCCAGCTTGGGATTGAGCTGAAAAGTTTGGTGGTAATCCTCTAGTACCCCTCCATCGTCTCCTAACATATAGCGAGCCAAACTCCGACCAGCATAAGCCTCAGCCAAGTCAGGATTGATTTCAATTGCCTGGGTGTAATCGGCGATCGCTCCTTGATAATCCCCTATTCTAGCACGGACATTGCCGCCTTTGAAGTAAGCCTGAGCATTCTGGGGATTACTCTCAAGACTCTGATTGTAATTCTCCATTCCCAAAGTCAGGAAATGTTCTTTTAGCAGGCGGTGCCTGAAGATATAACCCCCACCAACCTTTTGCAACAAAGTGTGCTCCGCTGCGTAGTTAAGGAAACGGGTGTAGTTCCAAGGAATATAACCATTACTGTGGAGAACAAAGCGCAGGACGAAATGCTGAATACAGGCTTTACCCCCTTTAAGCATTCCCAGGATTAGCCCCAAAATCCCCCCGGTAAAGATGGACATACTTAACATATAAGGCAGTTTGAGTAAACCTGCTAGTCCTGCTCCTCCAGTTAGGCAAAGAACTCCTCCAATCAGAGCAAAAATGATTGCATTCTTGGCTGATTGCCAAATACCTTGATTGGGAACCGTCGTTGTTTCAACTTCTGAACCGATCAGCCCACTAATTAGTACGCCACTGAGCACCAAAACCAGTCCCCAAGAAAACCCAGCAGTTAGCAAACCACTCAGCCCAAAAAGCAATCCAAAAGGAAGCCATTGTTTCGCATTTCCCCAAGACCATTTCAGCCTTTCAACTGGTTCTATTGGTTCTATTTTGGTGATTGCTGCACCAATTAGTCCACCAACTAACCAACCGACTAGCCCATTACTTGCATTCCCAATTAAGGCAAATACGAGAGCAAAAATTCCCCCCGAAATCAAGCCATTAATTAACTGTACTCCTCTTGTATATAACTTGTAGGCTTTGGTTTTTTGTGTTCTACTCCTTTGGAAGGGGAATTTAAATTCATCCTGAAGGTTTATTTGTAGCCAATTAGGTTGAATTCCCTCAATAAAAAATATCGTTTGAGACTGCTCAGACATTCTAAACGCCAGCTCAGTCAACCAGTGCAGTGATTGCTCTGGCGAGTATGGCTGATTGCTTCTGCGGCGCGCAAACATCCGTTGAATGTAAGCATTAAATATATGTTTGCGGCGTTCTGCTCTTGAGTTTATCCTGGGCAAGTCTTCAACCGACATCCCCTGATAGGCAAGAATGATGATGTTGAGCATCAAGGGGGTTGTTACCAACTCTTGCAGCGCGGTATCTTCCCTGAGCAGATTGCTTACTGCTGCCATTTCTAAGCCTGCCTCTGCGAGATAGCGCTGAACTTGCTCCTTAGTAAGGGGTTGTAGGTAAATTGCCCTTTGCAATCTCAGACGTTCCGGCAAGATTTCGTAGTCTTTGAGACGACTGCACACTACAATTTCTGTGCGTCCGTGTTCCCGTCCAAATTGATTCAAAGCCTGAACGCACAACCCACGGTGTTTTTCACTCACTTCATCTAATCCGTCAAGCATGAGCAAAAGTTGCTGCTCTTTGATCCAAGCTTGACCAATAGGCTTGGGGATTTGATACTGAGTATGAAGTTCTGTAACCAACCAGTCGGAAATAGTTTGCTTTCCACCTTTCCAAGATGAGAGGTTAAAGACAACTGGAATTGGGTGGTTAATGTTTTGCTGAACACGATCAATTAGATCCTGGGCGAGATGCAGTAAGGTAGTAGTTTTACCGGAGCCTGGTTCACCTAGAATCAGTAGCGATCGCCCCTTTCCCAGTCCATCGAATTTGTCGATCACTCTGGTGCCTGATGGCAGGATTTGTCTGGGTCCCTCTGGGGTTTCCCACGCCACCCCCCAAGGTGACTCAATGGCATCTAGTCGCTCTTCTAAGCCAAGTTCAATCAGTGCCTTGCCTTGCACTGATTTTTCCAGTACTCCTTTGAGCCAGTAATTTTTGACCTTATTGAGCAAGAGCTGGCGGTTGCGGTAATTGTCTCTGGCTGAAAAATTTTCCAGGCTATTTTGAAAGTTCGGCTGAGGCGATCGCTGTTGATTCATAGGTTCGTCTCGCTAAAAGTGTTATCTTGTCCGACTGCAGCAGGGTGCAGCTCAGTCACTATTCTTTATTTTTACCTCATTGACATACTCGGGCCGCTAACCCTACGGGTATAGCGCTTGATTCTGAGCAGACAATCTCTTGTCTGTTGCTTAGTTCTCAGGACTGCCCCGCCATTCATCCCGCCGCCAACCTTCGGTATGGCGGGGGTCTTCTGGCGGGTTTAAGATAAATTGGATTGTCATTATTGTTTTTAAGACTTAGATTGTTAAGTTGTGTTTTTAACAAAACGTAATATAGAGGTTAATGTGGTCACCCTGATGAAGTGGTAAACTATTGATACTGAATCCGGGTCTAAAACCCCCTTTATCAATTTTCTATATTTTTCTGCCCCTGCTCCCTGTTCCCTACTTTTGCCTTTTGCATGCAAGCCTTTTGCGCCCAGCCGACAACGTCGACGCTGGGCGCACTTTGATCGCTCTGCGGAGCAGGGACGAAGTAAGCGCGAGTCTCTGTTCCCTGTTCCCTGATCCGAAGTTCCCTGGGCTATTAACGAATGTAGGAGATATTGGATGTGGACAATTAATTCACGGGACATTTTTCCTTTAAGAAGTCCTGGAGGCGATCGCTTCACCGAGTTTGTTGATGCACTAATCAAAGCTGAAGCATCCATTGAGGGTGTGCCACTATCAGCAATAAGCACAAACCTGCGTACAAATCTTGCTGATGCAGGTGTTGACACTGAAGTTCGTCAAGCTATGCCTGCCAGCAAAACTGGGTGGATGCGCGTACCTAGCTGTTGGCAGTATAAGGCTACTGAATTCAAGAATATCGCTCCATCTGATCTACAGGAAGAGATCAATAAGTCATACTCAAAAAACCTTATTCAACAAGGTTATGGCTACCGCTTTTGTATTTGTGACGATCTGACCCCAGCTAAGAAAAGTGATTGGAAGCAGATTCTGGATAATGAAATTAAAAAGCTAAATCCTTCAGCACCGACATCACAAGTAGTCACAGCTGATGATCTTGCAGCATGGTCAAGTCAGTTTCCAGCAATAGTCGTTCGATTCTTTAAACCTAAGCTAGTAAGTTCTCTTGATCTCGAAAATTGGGGAGAAAGAATTATAGAACTTACATCTAAATTTGTAGAAGTAGAAGCATGGGCTGATGTCAAGCAGAAAATTATTGAACACGTCAACTTGAACAGTTCCTGCAACAGTGTTATTCTTTCGCTTCAAGGTCAGGCAGGAGTAGGTAAAACTAGGTTGGTCTATGAGTCCCTATCAGGTATTGAAGTGTCAAAGAGCTTTGTTCTTTATGCTATTGATGAGAAAGCAACTCCAGAAATCATTGCCCAAGTGTCATTTGAAGGAGCATGGAAACGATGGGTAGAATATGACCCACCTGCATTTTTGGATAAAATTCCCAAATCCCTTCTAGATGCTTTTCTCAGAGGAATTTTATGAGATTCTCAAAAGGTTAATTAGTTCAGTGAAAGATAGGAAAAATGAATCAGCTATTCAGACAGCTCTAAAACTGGTTGCATATCGCTTTAAAAATGACCAAAGGGAGAACCAAGAGTCTGTTCTTGAAAATGCTGCCATTCAAAACCTAATCTGGGAGCTTCTCGAAACCAATGCTAACTTGTGGAGAATAAAGTCATACGATTGGGAGTAAATTTTAAGAAGCGCGGCAAAAATTGATATAGATAAAGGGGCAAAAATTGCTAGCTTTGTTCTCGTTAGTGAAAGCAGTCAACAAAAAATGAGAGCTGAACAAATCTTAGTTGACCTTGCTAAAGATAATCCTACTCTGGTAATGGAAAGAGTGGGTGAAGTCATGCTTGATGAGGAGTACAGATGGCATTTCTTCATAGAAGAATATCGCTTTCTCCTGCAGTCTCTTCCTCTCGATCCCATAAAAAACTGGCTTCGCTCAGTTGGTGCTGTTGGGGCGCAAATAATTGCTAGAAACTTACCTCTTCCCTACTTGGATGAGACTGGTAAACCTTTGGTTCCACCCATCACAGAATTTGTCTTATCAGAATTTGAGGATGATGAAAGCACATTCCGAGAATTCTGTCGTGGTTCACACCACCTCCAAATTTACTCCGGTGACATAGCATCCCAGGAGGAAAAAGAAGCTGAGATAGCAAAGGGATTTCTCAATCATCCGCTGCGGAGAGTAAGGGAGTGGGCAGAATACGAGATTTCTAGTTCTAAGCAGCAAGCAAAGTATTGGCGTCAGATGGATGAAGAGAGCAAGATAGGTTAATGTGAGCGATCGCACCTTATCTCTCAAGAAACTGGTGAGGAGGTGAGGGGTGTACTGCGATGGTGACTAGGGGGGATGGAGAGAGAGAGGGTTCACCCCTGGATGGGCAGCGGTTGGGATAGCCTACCCCGACTTCGATCGCCGGACGGATAGTCCCGCCGAAAAAATGGGCAATGGCTGTCGGTTGCCAGTTTGACCTTGAGCATTGACTGTCGCATTTAGGCGAGACCCCTCGGAGCAGCAGCCTTCTCAGGCAGAGCCTGGAAACGAGTCAAAGCAAGAGTTTTGTTATTCTATCTTCAGGAGAAGAAGATAGAACTATACTGTTGACAGGGTATGCTAAAGCAAGATTTTCACGCAAGCAAATAACCTTAATTATTATTAATGGAGTCGTACAGATGAGACAGAAAATCGATAGACGAATGAACCGTGGAGGTCGGATTTTTCCCGAATACACCATTCTTCCAGAAGAGTTAGCCAGACGTGAGGCTGAAAATGAGGAATTTTTGCAGCGTTGCCAGATAATTTTTGACCGAGTTTACCCTGAATTAGTCACTCAATATTACGACTGGTTTATTATCATTGAGCCTGAGAGTGGAGACTATTTTATTGACTTGGATCACAAAGTTGGCTTTCAAAAAGCTCGTCAGAAGCACCCAAAGGCTGAACTTCAGGCAATGCGACTGAATGAGACAGGGACTTGTGGCAGAGTATGATGCAAGGCAATTTTGGAACTAAGGGAGAGCTATATTTTGAAATTGATTTGCTTGCTGCTGATGGTTCAGTCGTTACCATTGAGGCATTGCTTGATACTGGGTTTACTGGCTGGCTAGCCATGGATATTCAAGATGTGGAAAGTTTGGGGTGGTTATATGTAGATAAACAGAAAATGCAGACAGTACGGGGAAAGGTTAATTTTCAGCTTTACGAAGGTGTTGTTTGTCTGGATGGTCAAGAGTTAACTGTTCCCGTGTTAGGTGGGACGCAAATTACTGAGGTTTTGATAGGTTTGCCGTGGCTAGAGACTCGGCGGTTAGTGGTAGACAGGAAAGCCGGTTTGTTGACGTTGGGGGAAGATTGAGGGTGATACCGTGTCCGGTAAGTAGTCGGACATAAATAAACAACACTATGTTAAGAAGTGTAAAGAGCTTCAATCCCTTGCTGTTGCCTGTTGCCTGTTGCCTGTTGCCTTGTCTTCACAGTTAACTTTACTTTTGTCCGACTAC
>JBFRWF010000264.1:0-10603 GCA_051439465.1 Xenococcaceae cyanobacterium
CGTCCCAATCTGAGTAGCCTTCTAGCTCTTGCTGGATGACATGGGTTAACAGTGACCAGTGACCAGTGACCAGTGACCAGTTTTTGCAGTATTAAATTATTCTGTTTATGACAAAATTGATTAAGCATTGTTCACTGAGTCTTGTTTACTGAGTCTTGATTACTAATTATTGTTCACTGAAAAACTGATCACTGAAAATACTGGTCACTGGTCACTGTATAACTGGTCACTGAAAAAGGCTGGTCAGGTATCGTGGTCTGCAAGCCCCCGAAATCAAACGGGGGTAACATCCCACCTAGGTTCCTGACAGGTTAAGTTGGAAGGTCTGGGTTTTATTATCGCCGAGTCTCAGCCAAACGGCTATCGCTTTCTCTACGAAGAATCAAGATGATTAAAGGAGAGCGTCGAGATTCAGCTCCAGTTTCTCTCCCAACCAGATAGCATGGTTGGTATGATCAGCCATGGCATCTCCAGTTTCTGGATGAACGAAGGCTACCAATCCATCGCGATTAAGGGCCAGCCAGGGGATGATTTCACCAAAGAGTTCCGGCGCAAAGGCAACTTGATAGCTCCAGCAGGGATGAGGTCCGATAGGACGGTCATGCCAGCGTCCCAGACGAATACGAAGAGCGAATTGCTTGGAGAGCGCCTCGCGCAGCCGTGCAGCTTTCTCTTTGGTAGTGGCATCGTAATAGATATGAACATGAAAGCCACTGATAGTGGCAATTTGTGGTTCTACCATGATAATTTTCTTCCTTAGAGGGTATCTATCAAGAAAATATTAAACCTTTGCGTCCGGTGGGTTATGCGGCGATAAATTATCAAACTAATCTGCTAACTAACTATCTGCCGGAACCCACCAAAACCAAGCACTTTAGCTGTGTTAAGATTTATTTTATAAATACCCTCTAGTTCCAATAAAAAAGTATGCTCACTCAATTACAGAAGCGGAAACTAACAAAGTTATTTAGTATGTACGATGCCAATCATAGTGGAATGCTCAATTTTAGTGATTTTGAGGCAATTGTGCAAAAGCTTGCTCAATTAAGGAATTGGACATCTGGTTCTGCACAATATCAAGCCCTGCTGCATAAGTATATGTACGATTGGACTCGTCTTAAAGGCTCGGTCGATCTAACTCGTGACCATAAAGTTAACTTAGATGAGTGGTTTACCTATTTTGAAGGAGTATTAGGGAACAGCGAAAGATATCAAAAGGAAGTCTCCTCGCTTGTGGCTCAGGTTATTGATGTCTTTGATAGCGATAGCGACGGCAAGATGAGTAAGGAAGAATGGGGAGAAATGCTTAAAACCTACAATGTCTCTCCAGTGTACCTTGAGATGGTTTTTCCTCAGTTAGACAGGGATAATGATGGCTTTCTGAGCAAAGAAGAAATCTTACAAATGCTTCATGATTTCTTGGCCAGTACTGATGCTAATGTTGCTGGCAACTTTATGTTTGGACCGTATTAATGATGGACACAAAATTTAGAGTCTGTCTGCCAACCTGGGGAGGGCGAAGCATTTGGACAGAAAAACCTGGGATTGAGGCATAATTTCTCCCCCAAATGCTTCGCCCCTACATAAGATTTTGGACTTTGCAGACACGCCCTAGTACCTAATGACTAATGACGGCTACCAACTCTCAAGAAACTACGCGTATGCCCCTACACAGCGCCCCGGTGTTTCTTACATCTATAAGGTCGGAGATCGACTTCGTGGGGCGCTCTTAAGAAAACACTTGTGTTTTCCTTCATCCGCTTCGTGGCGATCGCCCTCGTTGGCGGTTTAAAGCGGGACAGACTGGTTGATACTGAATCCGGATCTAAAACTCCCTTTATCAATTTTCTATATTTTTCTTCCCCTGCTCCCTGTTTCCCTTTCCCCGTTCCCTGTTCCCTGTTCCCTGATCCGAAGTTCCCTGCTTCCTTGAAAAATGTTTCAAGCTACTCGTCGCCGATTGGCTCTTTGGTATACAACTGTCACTGCTGTGCTGCTGCTGTTATTTGCTACTGGAGTTTATCTCTATGTCCGCAGTACCTTGATTGAGCGCATAGATGACACCCTCAACCATGTGGTAGAGGTGGTAAACCGCTCTCTTGTCATTCAATCATCAGTAACCCCTTCGGAGGGACGCTACCGCGTTAACATCGAAGCGAGTTTTGGCAACAATGCGGAGGCAGTAGAAGATGACCATATTGACCTAGAGTGGTTTAGTCCCACTGGTGAATTACTCTGGTCTACCCTTTCAGAACCCCTGGATATCCCCTTGCATCCCAACCGCAGCGGTGAAACGGTGTATCTATACCCGGATCATCTGCTGCGACAGGTGACAGAACGAATCGAAATGGAGCGTTATGTACTCGGATATTTGAGGGTTAGCCATCCCTGGTTTGAAGTCACCAAGCCAATCCGTCAGTTAATGCTGGATTTGACAGTTGGTATCAGTATGACGATACTTTGTGTGGCGGCAATCGGTTGGTTGCTTTCTGGAATAGCGATCGAGCCAGTGCGGGATTCTTATCAAAGCCTGAAGCAATTCACTGCTGATGCTTCCCATGAACTGAGAAACCCCATTGCCATGATTCAAACCAATGTGCAGATGGCACTTTCCTATCCCGATGCGGAACCCCAACTCCAGCAACGACAACTTAAGGTTGTGGAACGACTGACGCAGCGGTTAGGACATCTAGTGAATGATTTGTTGTTTCTGGCACGCTCTGATAGTGGTATGGTGCAAACTAATTATCAACCTGTGCCACTGGATGCTTTACTGATAGAAGTGATTGAAGAACAACGAGTAGTAGCCGAGCAAAAGGGCGTTTTCCTCTCCCTGCATTTAGTTGAGCCAGACCTTGAGCATCACAAGTTAGGTGACAAAAAGCCCGATTTTTACTTAGCGGAAGATGTCTTTACTATAAAGGGAGATTGGGATCAATTAGCTCGTCTGTTTACTAATTTAATCAGTAATGCTTTAGAACATACTTCTCCTGCCGATTCTGAATTAGAATCTATTGATAATCTTCAAGAACTATCACAAGAAGCCAGCCAACCAATCATCCAAAATCAAAAGGAAGCGTCGGTTGAGGTGGAATTGCAACTGATTAGACGCACATCCCTAAGCGGATCTCTTCGAGATCGCCATCCCCAGTTGCAAGTGAAAGTGCGAGATACTGGCACTGGGATTCCTGAATCGACATTACCTCACATATTTGACCGCTTCTATCGAGTAGATCCCTCTCGCAGCCACAATCAGGAAGTTTCAGGTTCGACGGGATCGGGATTAGGATTAGCGATCGCTCGTGCCATTGTGGAGAACCATCAAGGACAGATTACCGTTGAAAGTATTCTCAATCAAGGCACAACTTTTACTGTTACTTTACCTGTTACTTTCCCCCAGCCTCACTTTGTCAATTAGATGGATAAAAGCTTTACATGGAAACAATTATAGCTTCTACGTTACTGTCACTATCAACGAATGTGGATAACTTTGCTGTTGGCATAGCTTATAGCGTTAAGAAATTAACCATTAGCTTCCCAGCAAACCTCTTAATTGCCTCCTTATCGGGCATCAGCACATTTACTTCTATGTCTGTGGGAGATTGGGTGAATCATTTTTTATCTCCTAACGTAGCTCATAAATTGGGAAGTGGTATTTTAATTATAATTGGGTTTCTAACTATTTGGGATATTCTCAAGGCACAGTTTAACTTCTCTATGGAGGAAAAAGAAAATAATTCCGAAATTGAGATTCATAACCTTATTGAATATAATAACTCAATAGATGTGGGCAAAATACGTAAATTTATTAGTCTGAGGGAAGCTTTGCTTTTAGGATTGGCTTTAACTATTACTAATTTGGGGACTGGAATTGGTGCAGGTATTGCCCAACTCAACCTTTTGCTTACCAGTTGTTTTAGTTTTCTCTCCAGCCTATTAACTATAGGAGGCGGTTCTTTCTTGGGTAATCTTGTGACATCCAGGTTTTCAGGAAGTAGGCTGGAATTGCTTTCGGGAATCCTACTTATTAGTTTAGGACTGTATGAGTATATGGTCAGTTAAAATGAAGGAGCTAATCTCACCTGTGGAAGTGATACCAAATCCGGGTTAACTATCCCTTTTTTGAGGAAGTAGGGAACAGAGAACAGGAAACAGGGAACAGGGAACAGGGAACAGGGAACAGGGAACGGAGAGGGGGTTGAAATCAAAGCCCCATGCTAGCTACTGGTTCTTCATAAAGAAAAATTCTTAAGTTCTTTCTTAAGTTCCTAAACTTAGGTGGTATTAATTGGTTTATTCAGACAAACTGGACTTAGTAACTAGGCTATGACAGTAGTGGTTGAATCATGAGCACATTACCACAACAAAAATTTGGGACTACTGAGAGTAAAAATTCACAACAATTAGCCAAAGAGGTGCCTGTAATTGCTAAGCACAACCATCCCAGGAAGCTGATTTGTCGATGGGTGCCTACTGGTAAGAGCTATCCAAAAATGGTTGCTCAATGGATGATTGCGGAAAACGATTCACAGTGTTGATTTTCTGGGATTACCTCCATGCTTCTATTTGTTTTTGATAGTTAAGAAATGTAAACAGCTTAGCTGTCCGTCGTAACCCACTAATACTAAGCACTTTAGCTGTCTTAAGATTTATTTTGCGGAATCTCAAGTATCGCGGTGTTGCTTACTAAAGAGACATACAAAAGCCGGAATTAGATGATGTTAAAGAAAGAATTTTCCAGCAATTCCCCCAGACCTTATGAATCCCTGTGTGACCTCAACTTGTATTTCCTGTGGTCAGATAAGGACTCCAGTGATTGGAGTTTAACGATTAAAGAGGAATGCCTCGCAACGCTCAATCAGCCCGTTGAAGAGGAAAAATCCTCTTCAAACGTCGGGGTAACCTTATTAGGGGTTTTGGTAACCTTAGCTCTATTGGGTGCTGCAACTTGGTATCAAGCTCCAAAAATAGTCCAATCCTACCAAGAGGTTGCAGATACAGTTTCTACTGAGTTATCAATTTTGATGGCTTATTGATTAAAACTTGATTAAAAACTTTTAACTAAATAGCCTCAGGCTTTAGCCTGTAGCCTTATCCAAGGAGTAAGTAGTCGGACAAAATTAAACGGTACTGTGTTAAGAAAAATTAAGATAAAGAGGGGGATGCTCAAATGCCCACTCTCTAAACTTTCCCCTCTACATATTGAACCATGCCGAAATAAGAGGCAATCAGGCAGCGTAAGCATAAGATTTTCAAGGTCTGAGGCGATTTCTGTAGGGTGCGTCCTTGCGCGTCTTTTCTGCTTCGGAACCTACCAGTTTTGGTGCTTGAGCGCCGCAGGGCACCGCCCCTCCCTTGGGCAATGGTGCCCAAGCGCTGATCGCGCAACGACCCGGATGATGCTACTGAAGTTTAGGCATGGATATAGCAGAAAAGTGTTATTACCTAACTAAAAAGTTTCCCAGAGAGGAATTATACCATTCCCTATTCCCCGTTCCCTGTTCCCTGTTCCCTGTTCCCTTTTGATTACTGTCCTGAGAGCGACATCAAGGGGATGGCAATTGCGCTACAGAGAGTGGCATTCAGCTTAAAGAGCGTGACATTCGACCTAAGACTCCTCAAAAAGGCGATCGCCCCGATGCAGCCGAGAGGCTATCTGGTAGGTTTGGCCTTGGGCTCGAGGAGTCGGTGCATGGGCTGCTAAATATCGGGCAGCAGCAATCAGCACTTGGACACCGGCTGGTGTCCCGCGCAACAGAGCGTACTGCCGGAAAGCGGCTTCAATCTCCTGAATTGTGTGGAAGCTGCGGTCTTCACGCAACAGAAGCTTGCCCAACATCGCCAGCAATCGGTCTGGAGCGCCACCACTGTACAAATAGCGGGCAACTAAGAAGCCGGCTGCGTTGACCTGCTGTTGTCGATCTAGGAGTTCCGCAAGTTCCGGCAACAGGGCTTCCGGTTCCTCGACGGGTTCCCTTGGCTCTGGCAAAGGAGCAGGTGGTATATTTAGAAAGCGGTTAAGATACACACTCATCGCTGCATCAAAGATGCCCCGCACCAATTCGGGCGATGGGACTCGACGCAGCCCTTGGTGAACAGCATTGGCAAAAGTAAAGGTGTGATGCGCTGTATCCCAATCCCTAAAGTCGTTGTTGGTGTGGAAGCGGGCAAGGCGGAGTGCGGCTGCTCCAGCCACAACCCCGGCTAGCTCTGTTTCGGTACAGCCTTCACGTAGAGAGCTTAAGAGAGTCTCGGCGATCGCAGGGGCATCTTCACCCAAGAGCACGGGGACTAACTCCTCACGACCAGACCAGGTACCCCGTCGAGGTAGCCCCTGTTCCAAAGCAGCCGGAAGTGCCTCGAAGGCCTGCTCCAGAATCGCCACCAGGTCAACAGGGTAGCGCCAGGCGTTAGATTCCTCCATGCGATCTGCTTTGGTATAGCCCACCACCAGACTGCTCAGAACTGGTTCCCCATATTCCCAACCAGCGACATCCAGCGCCTCTAATGCCTTATTGGTGAAGTCGAGAACGTGGCCCACATCAAGGTAGCGGTGATCTGTGACCGCAGCGAAGAGCATGTCGGCAATCTGCTGCGGGCTGGCGGCCGCCCGAATAGCTGATCTCAGACAGCGTTCAGCGCCATCGGCATCGCGAACCTCAACAAACTGACGAAACCAGCCTTTGAGGGTGGCTAGATTGGCTGTAGTCGCGGGCAAGGAATGAATCCCGAACCGGGGAGGAACCCCGGCGCAGTCGCGGGCAACCGCTGTCAGGCCGTGATAGAGCGCCCGAGGTCGATCTTCTGCATCCAGATAGGGTAGCAGGTTGACCATACAGGTGTGGATGGTCAATCCCGCAGCCCAGCCCCCTTGTCGGTAGCGGGTTCCGAAGTCGAGTCCGATGCGGAACGGCTCAGCCGAATCAGTGCCCCCATCGAGCAGGGCAATCACGGCTTTGGCAATTACCAGGGAGATATTCTGCTCCAGTCCGTCTTGCAGGCGCTGGGACTGATGGGTGCGCAGGTCGGTGCTTCTTGCCAGATCTACCCACACTTCATCGGAGCGGATTTCCACTGGGTAAGACCGCACGTCGTCAGCCCAGAGGTCAAAGGTGCCGCCGCCCTCTAAGTCGAAGCGGGCATGGTGCCAGTGGCAGGTGAGGATTCCATCTTTAACTGTGCCCTTGTGAAGCGGAAAGCCCATGTGAGGGCAGCGGTTATCGATGGCATGGATTTTGCCGTTGTGGTGGAAGAGGGTGATCGCTTGCCTTTCGAGGTAGACAACCAAACAGCCAGCGGCTTGTACATCTGCCAACTGGGCAGCACGCACATAGTGTTCGGTTTGCTCTGAAATTTTAATCATATGACATCGACTCCTATCTGTTCCTAATACTACTCGGATAAGCTTGATTAGAGACAACAGTCAATCGTAACCGTTCCCATCCCCCTCTCAGAGGTGCGATCGCTACTCAGCTTTCTTATTAGACTTTTAACTCTCTCTCAGTTACCAGTCAGGGTCAACTCAGTCAGGTCAATCATTCTAGTAATTACACAAGAGAGATTACCTACAGAAGACCTGAAAAGAGTGGAGGGAACAATTATGGAACGTCTAATCCTAAGTGGTTTATTTGTCGGGCTGATTGGAGTAATTAATACGCCTGCCGTCCGTGCTGACATCACCGCTGTCAACCAGAATGTGAGCCGGAATAACATCATGGAGGTTCAACCGTTCAACTTAGTTTATCTCGGCTATCAAGGTTATTTCCAAAACCAAGGTATTCCCAGCAACGGTGCTTTCATTGCTGCAGTTCAAGCAGGGCGAGTTAACGAAGTAGAATTGGTCAAGAGTGCTATTGATTCGGGCAGACTATCTCCACAAACCCTTAATGACCAAAGCTATTTGAGAGCTGTTAAAGCTGAACTGAGAGATTTTGACACCGACTAATAACGAACTCCGAAACCTTATTAGTTCAGGTGAAGACCCGGTATGACTGCCGGGTTTTTTTGCAGGTGTACCCTCAAATGTCGTATCTAGGACCAGGATATTGAAGCGGTGAAAGTTTATAAGTTTTGCCATGACTGAAAAGTCAGCACAATTTAGCCAGTTGTTTGTGGGATTAAATAGTTGTTTATCCTTCAACGAGGGCAAGTTGGGGGTTATGATTTGTTTTTTCAGGGGCGCTTTTCACGGGTAGGGAGACTCGCAACATACGGTTACTGTTTTTCTGGAATTCGTAAGGGACTTTGATTATTTCTAGGTGATAACCTTCCTTTTTCAGGTCTTGGGTTACAGGAGCGAGCCAGGGAGATATTTCGCCCCTAAGATTTATAAGAGGGAAGATTCTTACCTGTCGTGCTACTCGGCACATTTCACGAATGGCATCAAGGTGAAAAGTAGGCGATAAATGGTCAGAATAGGTGAAGAGAAAATAGCTACATAATGCCAAATCAAACTGACCATCCTCAAAAGGAAGATGGGGGAGAGAAGCGGGAATATAGCGTTTTTCTTTTAATCCTATGGAAAAATCTTGTAAAAAATTTTGCATGATGGTTTGGCGCATTTGTTCCAACTCTTTTACCGAAGAGATATCACGCCAGACATAATCATCTCGACTGGAGTTTATTCCGCCAATAATAATTGGATAGACTTCGTTAATGCACTTGGCTATTTCTTGGGAACTGAAGGCATAAATTGGGTCGCAGGAGATGACTTGATAACCCTGCCTGTGCATCTCATGATTAAAGCTGGAAGCACTGCTCGCACAATCGATAATTGAGAGCGTTTGTTCATGAGGAGTCAAGGAAAACATGCGTATATATTCATCCATACTACGTCCCCAAGGGATAATTTTTTCTAGTTTTGTCCTCATGGTGTTATTTCGCTCCCTCCTGTTTTTAGCTCAAAATATACTGCGGACGGCCTAGACGTGGAGTTTTCCAAAATCCTGTAAGAAGTTGCCTAATGCCAGGAGTTTTGAGCGGTTCCAAAAAGTCTAAAATTTATCCGTCCCTATTATAATCTGAGCTTCAGGGGGAGAGGTGTAATGATTGTTACACCTCATCCAAATTATTTGTATTTAGGGATGACAGAACAACAGAACAAAAGTGCAATCTCTAATACCAATTTCATTTAAGGTTGCTACACTTGTATAAGTTAGCCCCCCTTATTAAGGCTATCCCTTACCCATAAGTCTTGAAACCCTTGTGGAGACGGGGAGACGGGGAGACGGGGAGACGGGGAGAGAGGGTGATATAGAGTAAATTTTTGGACGAAGTAGGGAAATCGCTTATACCAGAACGGATTGAGCAATAGACTGCGATCGCTATCCCACGACTGCGATCGCTCGTCTAATTATTACTATCGATAGAACAGAGTGGGCGCTCGCTATCAATTTTCCCCCTACTTTTCATAGCTGGATATTATTGTGGTATCACCAACTGAATTTTCAAAGTACTTTTCTTTGACTTTTAGATATTCGGGGTTTTTGAAAAAATCATCCATCTTCTTTTTGCTGGCAAAATAAATAGTAAAAACGCGATTAATCGGGCTATTAACCTGTGTTCTTAATACCTCGCTAACTTTAAAATCATAACCAAAACAACCTTCATGACGCTCCAAAATTGGCATCATTGCTATTCGGTATTCTTGATACTGTTTTTCATTAATTACATTGAGTCCAACTAACATTTCAAAAGCCATATTATCTCCAGATTTAAATTAAAGGAAAAATTCACCAGAGAAGGTGAATAGCGCTTCTCAAAAAACTTGTAACCAGCACCTCAGATTACCAGGTTGAGATGTCCAAGTTGAGAAAGAAAGTAAAGATTATCCCACTCTACCTGATTGACTGACTTTTCTTTTGATCAACCTTGAAAGCCTGACTCCTGGACGGGGGGACTCCGGAGACGGGGAGACTTGATCGACAGGGGGACTCCTGGAGGCTTTCCTTCAACCAAACTTGAACTTCTGCGGCTTCTACCTCACAGTCTGGCAGCCTCAAATGATATCTGATAGACCAACAAATCTGAGTGAGTTTTTGCCTTCTTCCTCTTTTCCATCACTCAATCTCCCCGTCCCCCTGACCGAGTCTCCCCGTCTCGGAAGTACGAAGTTTAGGAGTTTTGTCAGTCAACCAGCATGGGGGCTATTATACACCATTTTCGGTATAGGTTGTTAGCGATCGCCTTCTATCGACCTTAGCTTGTCTCATTCTCAATAGAGCTGCTCTGTTGCGGTGAGCAGTTACGAGATTATTTTTGAATTAGTCAAAGAACATGGATGGAAATTGATAGCTCTAGAGATAATGCCAGAGCATGTACATTTTTTTATTAAACAGAGGTAGTTAAAAAGTATATTGAGAGCCAGAAAGAAAAGTAGACACGTTGGGTTAAAACCCGTCGTGTCGGATTTCACCCCCTGGTTAAAACCGAGGGGCTCTCATCCTCCCGGATTCTTTTGGTCTATCCTTTACCCACAACGACTGAAATTGTTTCCTAGAAAGGCTTCTAGCCTCCTAATTTTAGGTCTATTTTCGGCGCTCCCCCTCTCTTTTTAGCGATCGCCCCGAATTTATTCGACCAAACTCCTAATCTTTGGGTAAAT
>JBFRWF010000265.1:0-8997 GCA_051439465.1 Xenococcaceae cyanobacterium
CGGCAGTTGTACCCGGTTTAGATCTAGATTTAGGTAATCAATGATGACTGTAGCGAGGTTGTGCAAAATACCACTCAGGGATAATTGACTTTTGTCTTGAAGATCAAAGGGAACAAATTTAAATCCACTCTTAACAACAAAGTTGGGAATTTGGGAGAGTACAGAGGACTTGCCGATACGCCGTTGACCATGTAGCAAGATAACTTTGACATCCTGCTCTAGATTGTCGTCAAGGAAACGGAACACACTTTCTCGTCCGAAAAACTTTTCCTGTTCAGTGATGGGACGACCAATAATGTAAGGGTTTCTCCGAACTTTAGCATCCATATTCTTTCTCGCTACAAGTCCCTAGGTTAACCGAGAATTAATCCTTTCGGAAGCGCCTTTACCACCTGACCAATCCATTCGAGGGTAGATGGCACCTCATCTTTATGCTGCCATAGCCATTGAATTGCCCCTAAGACTCTTTCTGCTTGCTTATGGCTCATTAGATTGAGAAACACCTTCTGCCGTTTTTGCAGTGAAGCACGATCGCTAGTTCCCAGTTCTTGAATCACCCACCGCTCCATTATCGATGACGTGAAGGAATATATTGTTTTTCTTTCCTGTACTGTGCGGATAATCACGCCTCGTTCTTCTAGGGAGGTCAACTCTCGCTCTTTTTGGCTAAAGATGATATTAATGTCACTCAAGTCGTAGTGCTTCTCATGCAAACGACCTCCCAAGCCAGACAGAGCAATCAGCATCAACAAGGTTTGCTCTATTTCATTGGACAGTTCCCAAGTAGCTTGGAAAAACTGTCTGGTTCTAGCTTCAAATTCTCTAGCAAATGCTTGAGCATCCGGTATTTGCCCAGTCCGTTGCTCTCTTTCTCGATACAGAAGATAACTGGCAATTTGCAGTAAGGTAGGGTTGCTACCAGTAATTTCTCGAACCGCGTTCTGCAAGGCTGGGGTCATTGTCTGACCTAGCAGCTTATCAACTTCAGTGTCAGTAAATGGCTTAAGTGGCTGGTAGACATAGTGGTTGTACCACGGAGAACTACCTTCCTTCAGTTTAGGGCCAAGTTCATGGAGAGGCCGGGATGAGGTCACAATCATTGAGAAATATTGTCGTTCCTCAGAGTGATAGGCAAGACTGCGGCACTCGGCCAAGAAGGCTTCCATGTCAGCTTTCGTGTATTGTGAGTTTGGGACGAGGGCTGCATGGTAGTCATCTACTAGCAACAACAAGAATTTGCCTTGTCTCCCAAGCATCCCCAATACCTGGCGCAGGCTATCCTTGGTTGCTTTTCCTGGTTCCAGTAACGTTTCCGTTTCAGCCTGCAACCCAAACCTACTTTCCAACTTATTCTTCAGGATGCTCAGAACTTCATGCCAAAAGCCAGAAGCGCTAAAGGGATAGATACTCAAGCAATTGAGAAGAACAATTACAGCCTTTGATGGATCTTGTCCTTGTTTCTCCCAGACTACACGCGAAGCCAGTTGCTCAAGGAATGAGGATTTACCTATTCCTGGACCGCCCCAAACTCCCAGGTGACTGCGGTTCAAGATTTGATCAAATGCAGTAGCAATCTCAGTTTGCCGCCCTACAAAGTGTTCTGGAGGGACTGGCTGACCAATTATGAAGGGATTTGGTGACATTGTAACTGTCTTGCGCTGGTAAAGAGTTTAGTCAAGTAGCTTCTGACCAAGCAAAGATACTACCCAGTCTATAATATCTTGATTTACACACAAGACAAAAAACAAAAAGCAAAGGGCAGAAGTTTTATTATTTCCTTCTGCCTCCTACCTCCTGCCTCCCGCCTAGAGGTATCTTTGCAGAACTTCCACAGTTGCTTGTCCAGTTTTTGCCCAGCTAAATTGGCTGGCTCGCTGAAGGCTAAGGGTACTAAGGCGCGATCGCAACCCAGCATCATCTGCCATAGCTTGCATGGCAGCGGTGATTTCGGAGGTGTTGTAAGGGTTGACCAGAAGAGCGGCATCACCAGCAACTTCTGGCAAGGATGAGAGATTAGAGGTAATCACAGGAGTGCCGCAAGCCATTGCTTCAAGCACGGGAAGACCAAAGCCTTCCCAAAGTGTAGGGAAAACGAGAGCAAGTGCTTGATTGATAATTATCGGTAACTGATCATAGGGGACATAATCGAGGAATTTTACCCGATCTGTTAAATCCATCTCCTCTGCTTGCCCTTTCAGTTTGGGAGTGTAGCGTTTGTCAGGGGGACCTGCCAGCCAGAGTTGATAATCACGACAGTGAGGGAGAGCGGCAAAAGCATCTATTAGCCGCTGCAGGTTCTTATAGGGGTGATGGCGACCGATATAGAGGAAGTAAGGAATGTCCCTTTCTATTTGCCTATTACTTTCTGCCTTATTAATGGCTCTACTTGTTGGTAAGTCAAGCAAGCGAAAGTGATCTGCGTCATAGGCGAGGAGGATCGGGGTAATTTTGGCGGCTCGGATACCGAAGAAGTCCGTAATGTCTCTAGCAGTAGCAGTAGAGTTGCAGATGATATGTTCTGCTTGGGCGAAGATTTGGGGGATGTAGTATTTACAGTAGGAAGCTAGAGGTAAAAAGTATTTCGGAAAGCGCAGGGGGATTAGATCGTGAACCATCACCACATAGCGACAGTTACTATAGATAGGGGCTTCAGGAACAGGCGAAAAAAGGAGAGAAGCTTTGAGTTTCTGATAGATATGAGGCAGTTTAAACTGTGTCCACAGGAGGCGGCGCAAGTGTCCTCTCATTCCTTGTTCTGGTGTTAAATTAGCAGGAACAGGATAGCCATTAAAATTATCAATAGTTTTTGCGGTCAGTAGGGTAGGGTTGAGAGACTGTAAATGAGGGAAGAGATTGACAGCATAATTACTTATCCCAGTGGGTTTAGAAAAGACGAAGGAAAGATTAACTAAAACTGGATTCAACAAAGTTTAATTACTCCAAGAAATTAAAGGTAATGAGTCAGAACTTCAACTGTAGCTTGTCCAGTCTTTGCCCAACTAAATTGGCTGGCTTGTTTGAGGCTAAGGGTGCTAAGGTGCGAGCGCAAATTTTCATCAGTGGCGATCGCGACCAAAGCAGCAGTAATTTCTGCGGTATTATAAGGGTCGATCAGGATAGCAGCATCACCAGCAACTTCCGGCAAGGAGGAGAGGTTAGAAGTAATTACAGGAGTGCCGCAAGCCATTGCTTCGAGCACGGGAAGACCGAAGCCTTCCCAAAGCGTTGGCAAAACCAGAGCAAGTGCTTGATTGATAATTATCGGCAACTGGTCATAGGGAACATAATCAAGGAATTTTACCCGATCTGTTAAACCCAGCTCTTCTGCTTGTGCTTTCAGTTTGGGAGTGTAGCGTTTGTCAGGGGGTCCTGCCAGCCAGAGTTGATAGTCACGACAGTTGGGGATAGCAGCAAAGGCGTTTATGAGGCGGTTTAGGTTTTTGTAGGGGTCGTAGCGACCGATATAAAGGAAGTAAGGATGCTGTTGGGGAGTTGTCCTAGACAAATCAAGAGGTCGAAAATGATTAGCGTCGTAGGCGAGGGGGATGCAGGTGATTTTTGCTGCTGGTATACCTAAGAAGTCCCTAATATCTCTAGCGGTGGCAGTGGAGTCACAAATTATATGTTTGGCTTGACCAAGTACTTGGGGAAGGTAGTAGCGAAAGTAGAGGGTTAGGGGTGAATAGGGTTTGGGAAAGCGTAGGGGGATGAGGTCATGAACCGTCAATACAGAGCGACATTTGGTGTATATAGGAGCTTCTGGTACGGGGGAGAAAATGAGACGCGATCGCAGTTTTTGATAAATTTCTGGAAGTTGTAGCTGTGTCCACAAAATACGGCGTAAGTGTCCTCTTGTTCCTTGTTCTAGGGTTAAATTAGCAGGGACAGGGTAACAGTTATAGTCGGTGTAGTTCTGGGAAACTAATAAAGTGGGATTAAGAGGTTGTAGATATGGGAACAGATTCGCGGCATAGGTGGTAATGCCAGTGAGTTTGGGAAAAAGAAAAGAGAGATTTATCAGCAAATGATTAGATGGGGAATTATCTGTCATCGTCATTAGAAAAGGGATTTATAAGCACTGAGGGTTTCTCTAGCAGTTTTCTCCCAGGAAAGCCTTCGTAGTGGGAAGGATGGTTATTATCGTAAAGTTCTCAACAATTTGTTTGCCTTCCTCACTAGATGCTGATTCCGTCTATAGTGGAATTGTGGACTTCCTCTGAGTTTACGCAACATGATCTCAAGATGGCTGCGGGCTTCTTGAATATTGCCTTGCTCTGCCTGAATTTCTGCCATCATCAGATAAGCTTCTGGCTTAGCCCAGCTTTTGATATTTTCTTCAAGCTGAACTCTAGCCGCATCCCGCTCTTGCAGAGATAGAAGTGTCTTAATGTAGAGAAGAGAAGCTTCTCCATATTTGGATTCTGGCTCTAATTCCAATAGTTTTTCAAGATGCCTCTTGGCACTCTCAAAATTTTGATTTTTCGTATCAATTGATGCAGCACCCCAAAGTGCCTGAATGTTATTGGGTTCCTTTTCTAAAGCTGTATTATAAGCATCAGCGGCTCTATGGAACAGCTCCAGCTCGAAAAGCAGATTGCCGAGAAGAACAAACTGATGAGCCTTTCCTATATTCATTGCCGCCGCTTCGGCATTCCAAACCTCGCGACGGCGTGTCCAGCGGTTAAAATAGTTGGGTATGGGTAGATCTATTAGGGGAAGCCGACGCACCAAAAAGTAAATGACTGCACCGGGAACATTGAGGAATATTAAAATCCAAAGCCATGTATTTTTTTCTGGATCGTTGCGAACGCAGTCATAGATCATCCACATCCAGAAGATAGTTGGTAACAACCATAAAAGTTCGAGCATTTGTTAAATCCTTTGAACTATATCTTTCTATTTAAAAATTATCAGCGACCGAATTAAATTTCCTCACTTTCTTTACTCTGTTGATTGAGATGTTTAACACCCCATTGATGCATCACCTCAAGAATTGGCTTCAAACTCTCTCCCAACGGCGTTAGGGAATATTCCACTTTCGGGGGAATCTGTGGGTAAACCTCCCGATGCACAATCCCATCTGACTCAAGTTCTCGGAGTTGTTGCGTAAGCATTTTTTGGGTAATCCCGTTCAAAGCCCGGTTTAGCTGCCCAAAACGCTTCACACCTTGAAATAACTCCCGCAGAATTAAGACTTTCCAGCGTCCACCAATAACCTTGAGGGTAGTTTCCACCGGACAACTTGCTCTCTTGGTGCTTGCTGCTTTGGTTTTCATAGTATCTTTTTGGAGACTAGCTTACTTTAAAGTACATACTTCACATTTTAGCTTTACTAGGTATAAAGTTGTAAATATACAAAAAACCGGGCTAAAACCTGGTAAGACCAAGTTGCGTTCAAAGATGTCATTTCTACCCTGTAGGTTGGTTGGAGTATCTAACTCCAACCGCTACAAGAGATAAGTAGTCGGACAAAATTAAACGGTACTGTGTTGACGAAAAATTAAGATAAAGAGGGGGATGCTCAAATGCCCACTCTATAAACTCTCCCCATCCCCCCGTCTCCGGAGTCTCCCCGTCAGTCTTAACCGAAAATATTTATGTCATACTACTTATTTGTTGGGTTTGGCTATCGCTCAACCCAACCAACAACTATAAGCATAGAGTCAAAAAGGAGAAGAAAATGATCGCAATTCGGAAAGCTAAAGATAGAGGAGCGGCCAATCTCGGTTGGCTAAATACTCACCACACTTTTTCTTTTGCCAACTATTACGATCCTGAATATTTAGGGTTTAGAAGCTTGCGGGTGATTAATGAAGATCGCGTCAGTCCTGGTGCTGGTTTTGGGACTCATGGACATCGGAACATGGAAATCATCACTTATGTACTGGAAGGAGCGCTAGAGCATAAAGATAGCATCGGTAATGGTTCGGTAATTCAGCCTGGAGAAGTACAGCGCATGAGTGCTGGCACTGGCATCCTGCACAGCGAGTTTAATCACTCCAAAACCGATCCGGTTCACTTTTTGCAAATTTGGGTGTTGCCTGAAAGGAAAGGATTGCCGCCAAGCTATGAACAGCATAACTTTGAGGTGGCAAAGACTTCGGGCAAACTGCGATTAATTGCTGCACCAGATGGAAGGGATGGTGCTGTGAGTGTACATCAGAATATGGATTTGTATGCTGGTGTTCTGGAATCGGGCGATCGCCTGTCCCATAGTCTACAGCCTCAACATCATGTCTGGGTTCAGGTAGCTAGAGGTGCAATTACCCTCAACGGTTTACCTCTTAACACAAGCGATGGTGCAGCCATTACTGACGAAACTGATATAGTTATTGAAGCGAGGAAAGATGCAGAGATTCTGCTGTTCGATCTGGCATGAGGTTCTATCATCTAATAATGTAAAGAAAATGACAACTGAATTGCAACCTTCAACTACCCTAAAAGAAGCTATTGAACAGCGTCGTGCGGCTCGTTCTTTTCGTCCCGATCCGATTCCGGAAGCGACTTTAAGAGAAATTTTCCGGTTAGGTTTGCGATCGCCCTCGGGTTACAATTTGCAGCCTTGGCGTTTTATCGTCTTGAGGGAGCAAGCAAATAAGGAGAAGCTGAAAGCCTGTGCGTTCGATCAGCGTCAGGTAACAGAAGCCCCAGTGGTATTGATTTGTTGTGGCGATCGCCGGGTAAATCAAAACGATTATATTGAATCGGTGATCCAAGTGGGGATAGATGTAGGTGCAGTGAATGATGCGTATGCGGATTTTCTGCGCTCATCAATTCCCCAGTTATTTGAGTACCAGCCTTGCTTTGAGTCTATAGAAGCCTGGACAAATCGCCACACCATGTTAGCCGTTGCTCATGTGATGATTGTCGCTAAAAGCTTTGGGGTAGATACCTGTCCCATGGAAGGATTTGTCTCTGCTCAGGTGAAGGAAGCGTTTAATATTCCAGATGAGGTGGATGTGTGCTGTTTGTTGCCTATGGGGTATGCCGCTGAACCCTTTAAAAAGTATGGTGGACGCTTTGGGATTGATCGGGTTTTCTACGGCGAGAGTTTTGGCGAATCATTTGAGATATAGTCAAGGGATTTGGGTGCGTCTGATGAAGGCGATCGCAGGGATTAGGGATTATACCAAATCCGGGTTAACTACCCCCTTTTTTCCCGAAGCAGGGAACAAGGGCTCGAAAGGGGAACAGGGAACGGGGAAAGGGAAACAGGGAGCAGGGGAAGAATGCCAATCCTCTACATCCTGTGTCAGAATAAAGTTGCTTAGGGTTTGCGGTATGCTGCAATGCTCTAAGTCTTGTTACTGAGCACACAACAGTTTGCAGACAAGCCCTAGAGCCTAGATAATATATTGATGTGCTTAACTAGAACCATTAGGCCATCAAGCAGATGACTTGGCAAAAACACAAACGCAAGCGAGGTGTGATCCTGACACCTCAAGCATTGAATAAACTTGAGCAGGCCAAATCAAAGGCGGAATTTCAGGAAAACTCAGGCAACCGCTACACACTTGAAAACTTAAGCGATCGCACGGGTTTGGGTGTGGATACTCTGATGAAGGTATTTGCTGGCGAAACTGGGGTCGATAAGCACAGTCTGAAATGCTGCTTCAAGGCTTTTAATCTGAATCTGAAGCCAAGTGATTATTACTATCCAAAGTCCGAGATTGAGGAGAGTGAAAAGTCTGATCCTAAGCAACCAGCCTCACACGTAGAGCCTAAATTGCGGGGAGTTCAAGTGCCTTTAGATTCGCCCTTTTATGTGGAGCGCCCTCGGATCGAATCTATCTGTTATGAAACACTTTTGCAACCGGGAGCCCTACTCCGGCTCAAAGGCCCCAACCTGATGGGCAAGACATCCCTCATGATTAGGGTTCTTGCTCAGCTGGCTCAAGAGAACTACCGCACTGCCAGTTTGAGCTTTGAGCTAGCGGATAGAAAAACACATTTCACCAACCTGAATAAATTCTTGCGTTGGTTTTGTCTTAATCTCAGTCGAGAGCTAGGATTATCCAGTCCCTTAGATGACTACTGGGATGAGGAAGGTATGGGCAGTAAGGTGAGCTGCACCACCTACTTTGAAGAATATCTGCTAGCTCAAGGAGACAGTCCACTCGTCTTGTGCTTGGATGACGTAGATTTGCTTTTCCCCTATCCGGAAATTTACGAAGACTTTTTTGGGCTGTTGCGCTCCTGCCATGAGAAGGCAAAGAGCCGCCAGTGCTGGAAAAAGCTGCGATTGGCAATCGTACATTCGACGGATGTTTACATCCAACTGAATATTAATCAATCTCCATTTAACGTTGGCTTGCCAATTGAATTGTCGGAATTTGACAGCGAGCAGGTGCAAGAGTTTGCTAGGCTCCATGGACTAGAAGTCAACACAGAGCTAGTGGAGCCACTGATGAAAATGGTGGGAGGGCATCCTTATTTGTTGCAGCAGGCTTTCTCTCACCTCAAAAGTCATCCGGACATCACACTTGAGGAACTTTTGGCAGAGGCGACTACAGAAGCGGGAATTTATCGCAACCACTTGCATGAACACTGGTTGAATCTGCAAGAGCATCCAGAACTAGCTTTAGCCTTTAAAAAAGTAGTTAATGCCACCAACCCGGTGGAATTAGAACCCATGCTAGCCTATAAATTACAGAGCATGGGTTTGGGGAAGCTCTATGGCAATCAAGTGGAGCCTCGCTCCAATTTGTATCGTCAGTATTTCTCTGAGCACCTGAGGAATATCTGATGAACTTTAAACCTAACTCCACCTACAAATATCAGCCTGGGGGAAGTCTACCCGCCGATGCCCCCACTTATGTTCTATCCCTTACCCATAAGTCTTGAAACCCTTGTGGAGAGGGGGAGAGGGAGAGAGGGGGAGACTCGGTCGAGAGGGTGATGTAGAGTAAATTTCCCCAAAGATAGGGGTTCGGTGGAATAAATTCGGGGCGATTGCCAAAAAGAGAGTCGGAGCGCCGAAAATAGACCAAAAATTAG
>JBFRWF010000266.1:0-4377 GCA_051439465.1 Xenococcaceae cyanobacterium
TTTGAGTTTTTGGGAATTATATAGCAATCGTTATGAAATGTGAAAACAAGATTTGGTGTGAGGTCCCAGCGCAGTAGGTGAGCTTGTTGTCAGTGGCGATCGCTTGTTGTCAGTGGCGCACCGCTACGCCGAGCCCTACGGGATTGCCAACTGGCGACTCTCTGGATCATTTATTTCTTGGAAGTCCCTTAGGAAAGTAGGTTTCAGGAGTGCTACATCCAGAAAATGTAGACAAAGCAGTAAGAGCACTAATGGAAAATACAAGAACTTGAGAGGTTTGCTTCCTTTTTTTCATCTCTTAAATTTCCCTCCAATTAATAGATTGATTGAGAATTAAAATGCTCGTTTGATAGTTGAAGGATTGTTTTTGAGAGAAAATTTGATTTTTTTCCCAGTTCTAATAGTTGCGAGCGCAGATGTCCAAGTACCGCAAGTGCCTGGCTTTCTTCGGCAGGCTTCCTTCAACTTATTCTACTATAGTAGCATGAGCTTGAAAAACAAGCAACTTTAAGTAGAACTTTAGCTTACTAAGTGATCACGTAACCGTTCAGGAGGGGGGAGCGCGCGCAGCGTAGCGAGCATTGCCGGCTCCCCCCGAACGGGTAAGTTACACTTTTGTGTAATATATGGCATAATCTACCCTATTTGTAGAATCTATATCTAGTCCAAAATGATAAAGTATGATAAAGTATGTATAGAAGTAGAATTAATTAGATACGCGATACTCGCATTTCTCACAAATATCGTTTCATGAGCTATAATCCTTGTCTGGTAAAATCCAAGCATAATCAGGGTTTCAACATTGTGTTGTTTGTTGGGCTTCTTTTTGAGCAAGGTAAAACCCTTATCACATAAGGCGTTCAGCGACGGTGATCGCAAAGTTTGTGAGAAATGCGGAGATTGGAGATTATGAACACTAAAATTGATACTCAAAAGTTGATTGGGACTTATAATGACCTTTCATTGAAGAGGAGGCAGGTCCTCATTAAAATACTTGAAGGCAAGAACAATAGCCAGATTGCTACAGAAATGGAGATCAAAGAGGGAACTGTGAGAAAACACTCAAGTGTCTTGTACGAAACCTTCGATTTCGAAAACTCTCGTGAGCTATCTGCAAGGTTTTCTGAGCTTTTTGCTCAATATCCACAACTACGAGAGCAACTCCTAAGCGATCGCCCCTTAGCGGTTCGTACCTCAGCAGTCACCAATAATGGCGGCCAACCCCACCAAGCTGTAGCGGAGACAAAATCGTTGGAAGGTGAGGATATATATGTGGCTCGGCCAGAAATAGAAGAACCGTGTTACAGGGCTATTTTGCAGCCAGGTTGCCTAATCCGCATGAAGGGTCCTAGAGGGTTTGGTAAGACCTGGCTTATGAACAGGACTCTCAAGCATGCAAAAGAGAAAGGATATCGAACAGTAGCTTTGAGCTTTGAGCTGGCAGACAAAGATATTTTCCAATCTCTTGATAGCTTCTTGTATTGGTTTTGTGCCAACGTTACTCTGGAGTTGGGACTAGACGAAAAGAAGTTGGATGGTTATTGGCAGCCGAAGATTTTTGGCAGCAAGACTTGCTGCAAGTCTTACTTTGAAAAGTATCTGTTGGCAAAAATAAATAGTCCGCTTGTACTGGGATTAGACGATTTCGATCTGGTTTTTCAATATCCTGAAATTGCCGAAGAATTTCTAGCTCTCCTGAGAGCATGGCTTGAGGAAGCCAAGAGGCGCGATATTTGGCAAAAACTCCGGTTGATACTCGTCCACTTTAGGGAAATTTATATTCCTCTGAATATTCATCAATCTCCCTTTAATGTAGGATTAGCAATTGAGTTGCCGGAGTTTAGCTCTGAGGAAATAATTAATTTAGCCCAGAGCTATGAACTGCAATGGAATAAAGATGATGTCGAAAAACTGATGAAAATGGTGGGTGGGCACCCCCACCTAGTGTCAAAGACTTTGAAGCACATTTCCAGTAAAAAAGGGACGCTTGCTCAAATTTTGGAAACTGCCCCCACTGAACAGGGAATTTATGCCGAACATCTTAATTTTCTCTGGTATTATCTTCAACAGGATCCAAAGCTAAAACAAGAATTTGCCAAAGTAGTTGCCGCAAACAATCCAGTACAAATAAGTAAACCGCAGCTCTTTCAATTGTACGGTGTAGGTCTGATATCAAAGCAAGATGATAACTATGTTACACCTCGCTGCAATTTGTACCGTCAGTACTTTTTACCGTTACTAAAAACATAGACAAACTTGATGACTTTTACCAGTAACGCTAATGGCATTGGCAATGTAAAATGATAGTAGTTACTTCTTTGTCTGGTAGTAGGTTTAGTAACTTTGGTCAATTTCTATTTAATCCCGAATCAATTTCAGTTACAGTTAAACCTACTCTTAATCCCTTAGCTTCAAGATACATCAGCAACCGAGCAATTTATCTATCTCAAAGGAGGTTACGATGATAACAGAAAATAATACAGCCCAGCAAAAGGCAAAAGAGCTTTTCGAGCGCTTGCGCAGTCAGATTGTCGAGGAGAGACTGCGGGCAGCAACTGAACTTAAAGATATTGGAGTACGCACTCGCGGAGCTGTGCGCACGCGAGGAGCAGTGACAAAACCTGCTGCCAAACCAATTCAAGAACTAGACCTCAGCCCGGCCATAGAAGCCATCAACGATGCACATTGGGAAGTGCGGCGAGAGGTGGCTCTAGCACTAGGAGAATGGGGTGACGAGGTAGCGCTGGCAGTGTTGGAAAGGCTGGCGCAGAACGACTCAGAATGGCGCGTGCGAGAAGCCGTGGCCAGTGCCTTAGCGACCATCGGGGATCCGACGGCAGTGAAGTTGCTCAAGGACATGGTCAGTAACGATCCCCATCCCTGTCCAGCAGAGAATGCACTCAAGGGATTGGGCGACTTGGCCCTCGCCACCTGGCCGGAGCAATTAAAACCTGTGCGCCAAGAACCTGGTGTTGCTGTGCGTACAAGAGGAGCGCTGCGCGTGCAGGGTGCCAGTCCTTCCAAGCGCATCTGCCCCGAGGCTGATGCTCTCTTGCTCCTCTTGGATGAAGTGCGCCTTCACCATCCCGATTCGTCAGTCCGCAATGTGGCAGACGAGGTGCTGGCACAGTTGGATGAATAAATAAAATGACTGAAATTACTTGAGCTTGCTGAGGAAATTGTTGTGCCCAACACCATTGCATACCTAATACACAAAGGAATTGATAAGGTTCTGTTGTCCATTGTGGGGTTTAACGTCGATGATGAGGAGATTTTTCTCAGCTGTACCCACGGACGAGAGCATGGTCCCATTATCGAACGCACGGGAACTTCTTCGCCCTATATGGAAAATCTCCATCCGGCCTATCCTGGTGAAACCACAACTAACCCCGAAGGCTTGCGCTTGCGCACTTGGCTGATTCAGGAACAATTACGTCAAGAGGATTTGAATAGGATACAAAATAAGTTGAACGAAGCCCAAAACAGTGGGGCATCCCCAGAAACAATCAGGGTATTGCAGGAATACCAGAAGGAAAACCCTAAACTTGCTGCCCATGACCAAGAGTTTAGCTTAGTTTATCCCAATTACGAGATTATCGGTCAGCAGGGATGCGGCGATCTGACCATGAACCTGTGGGTTGTAGCTTATCTTAATTCTAAGCTTTCCCTAGGAAAACCCCTACTGATCTATTCCCATAAAGAACCTCTCGCCCACCGGACTTATTCCTGCCTGATCAAACAGAAGCACGATCTTCAATCTCCGCAGGTTATTAAAGACAAGCTGGCGATCGAGGATACCAAGTTCATTGAAAATGCCGACAGTCCAAACAAGATGGTTTGGGTGAAGCGGAACGGGAATTGGGAACCCTGCGGCGATGAGGTTGAATTCGCAGTTTCTAACCAGCAGGTTCTCCGTAACGGTAATATCGTGAAGCTCAACCACATTACCCAAGAGTTCAGCGACCTTCGCCACCTGCTGTATTTACCCAACCTGAATCCCCCTCCCCCTGTCAAGTTGCCGAGTGTTTCCGGAGACCCCGGACGCCCGCGTTTCTACTTTGGAGGCAGTACAAAGGATGACATCTGGTTTGGAGAGGCGCAACTGATTAAGGATATTAATCTCCAGCGTGCCGCTATGGAAGGACCGATATTCCTTAGCCGCCTCCATGAGGGCTTGGGAGCATCGGTGGAGCAGGTTCGCGGTGCGATGGCCCTGGCAGAATATCAAGAAGTGCTCGATCCCCGTGAAGAACTATAGCGATCGGATTTGATTCATGAACAAGAGTGCGGGCTCGCTACGCGAGTGCGGGAGGCAGCGCCAACAAGAATGCGGTCTCGCTACGCGAGTGCGGGAGGCAGCGCCAACAAGAGTGCGCA
>JBFRWF010000267.1:0-12957 GCA_051439465.1 Xenococcaceae cyanobacterium
GGGGTAGGTTTTTTACAATGAGATTCTGGTGAGGGTGAGACAAGGGTGACAAGGAAGGAAAGTAGACTCCGAAGAGGGAAATCGTCCCGGAAGTATTCGGCTACAAGTATTACAAAAATCACTGAAAAGACCATTTTTCATTGGTATTATCTTCGGAGTCTACCAACCTACCCCCTCTTCGAAGTCTTGGCCGAGGGAAATGTAAAAAACCTACCCTTGTCAGGTCTCCCCGTCTCCCCGTCTCCGGTGTCAGTTTCACGGTTAAATGTTAAAAACCTACCCTTGTGAGCCTCCCCTTTCCCCGTTCCCTGTTCCCTGTTCCCTGTTCCCTACTTTGGGAAAAAAGGGGGTAGTTAACCCGGATTTGGTATTAGCTACAGCGTAAAGCAATGCCAGGGGCATAAGCTTCTACCACCTTGCCTGTTCGAGAGCAGTTCACCATCAAGTAATCACAGGCTGGGCATGAAGTCTGAGTAATTTGATTGTTTGTAAAATAATACCGATCGCCATGACTGCCACAGTTGGGGCAACGAATCTTTTGTGTTATACGCATTTTGAAACCTTTTGACCAGGTGATTTTAAAGTTGGGAGAAAAACAAATTTTAAAAAATGGCAACCCAATTATTCTCAATTAATCAATAATATATTGAGCTACCGCCTGTTTGAATCTTTTTCAGCTTATCAAGTTATATTTTCAGTGTCAATCTTGATCCCGATAAATTTTATTCACACTTCACTTGATCCCTCCTGGTTATTTATGACAGTTAACTGAATTAAAATGATTGTCTCAACTCAGGATAATCTCACTTCAGGCTACAATTTGAATTTTCTTAACAATTAATTAATATTTCCCCCTTGACAACTGTATTTAATTGCTATGCTTGACCTAGGTCGTTTTATATAAAACGTAGTAAGTGGGCTTAAATCGACCCAATCCCCCAGCCCTTGCGGTAAAATCCCCAAAGCTGCCAAGCCATGGCCAGATTTTTTATGGAATAGCTTTATGGAAGTTAAATGGCAAGTTGCCAAAACCTACGAAGATATCCTTTACCACAAATTCGGTGGCATCGCTAAAATCACCATCAACCGTCCCCAGAAACGGAATGCCTTCACACCCAAGACAGTGTTTGAACTCTACGATGCCTTCTGTGATGCTCGCGAAGACAATAAGATTGGTGTTGTCTTGCTGACTGGTGCTGGTCCCCACACAGATGGAAAATATGCCTTTTGTGCTGGTGGGGATCAAAGTGTGCGGGGGAAAGCCGGTTATATCGGAGATGACGGCGTACCCCGTTTAAACGTCCTTGATTTGCAACGCTTGATTCGTTCTATGCCCAAGGTCGTCATTGCCCTTGTCGCCGGATATGCTATTGGTGGGGGTCACGTCCTGCACCTGATTTGTGACCTGACTATTGCCGCCGATAATGGTATTTTTGGTCAAACGGGACCGAAAGTCGGTAGTTTTGACGGTGGCTTCGGAGCTAGCTATCTCGCTCGCATTGTTGGTCAAAAAAAAGCCAGAGAAATCTGGTTTCTCTGCCGCCAGTACACCGCCGCTCAAGCACTGGAAATGGGACTGGTTAACTGTGTCGTCCCGGTGGAACAGTTGGAAGCGGAAGGCATTAAATGGGCGAATGAAATTTTGGAGAAGAGTCCCATTGCCATTCGTTGCTTGAAAGCGGCTTTCAACGCGGACTGTGATGGTCAAGCGGGTTTACAGGAACTAGCTGGGAATGCCACCTTGCTCTATTACATGACAGAAGAAGGGGCGGAAGGGAAACGAGCCTTTCTGGAAAAACGCCAACCAGATTTTCGCCAATATCCTTGGCTACCTTAGAATTTTTAAATCGCACCTTTGTTGAGCAAAGGTGCGATTTTTATTTAAAACTCTTTTTATCTTCAGTTTTTGAGCAAATTATGGTCTGAAAGTTGAATTTTCCAGGAATTTATTTTCACGATCTACTGCAATAGGCGATCTTGCTTAGTTAACTAGGGAGAGTTTGCCTAGACAGTAGCGGGTTGTTTGGCTTTGAGGACTGTTTCAGAGTCAGAAGCTTCAGTTGATGGGGAATCTGGTGAGTAATTTAACGAAAGTGAATTCTCCAAAAGCACAATTTCTTCGAGACTCTCCCAATTAGAAGTAAAGGGTGGAGCTGCTAAAACACAAGCTTTCCAGCTAGCTTGAACTGGAACGCCCAGCTGCTGGCACATGCCGCCCCGGCGTCCCTCCGGTTTGTAGTGACGGCAATAACGACAAGCAGATGTTAAAAAATTTGTTGTCTTCATATTAAAACCCGTTGGAGACTCTTGATTATATCGGATGGTCTCGATCTCAGCTTCATACAAGCTTTATACAAGCTTTGTACAAGCTTGATACTTTTATTGTGCTTCTTGCTGAAGCAGGAGTTTAGGTTCTCAAGCCATGATTCTGTATAGGTTTTATTGATCCCCAAGGGGGATTCATTCTTTAGATTTTCTTTATTATTTTTTAATAAATATATACAAAGGAGCGAAAATGCTCATGGCACTCAAGAAAATTTTTCAGCAAATTGGCTGTTGTCAAGGCAAAACCAATGGGGATCAAGAGAAACTAACTTAAAACTTTTTTTTTTGTTATCGCATTCGTGTTTGAGAGATTTTTTTCCTGAGTGGCAAAGTAAGCTGGATTTGCCGTCCAAGTTAAGCAATTGCATTGTGGTTGCTCTCGATACTTCTCGGCTGAGCTTTAATTCTCTCTTCTCCTGCTCCCCCTGCTCCCCCCGCTCCCCCCGCTCCCCCTGCTCCCCCTGCTCTCCCTGCTCCCCCTGCTCCCCCTGCTCCCCTGCTCCCTACTTTTGCCTTTTGCATGCAAGCCTTTTGCCTTTGAGCGCTCTGCGGAGCAGCGACGTAGTCTAGCGAGTCCCTGCTCCCTCTTCTCCAGTTAATTTTGCCACCTAGTTTTTTTCAGGATTGCCCCTGCTGCAAATGCGCCCACTGCTTTGCTGCACAATGGGCACAGACATCCCAACGCTGGAGTTCGCCTTTTGGAGTAGGACATTGGCACTGAGGGCAAAGGGGAAGGTTTTGTGATCGCGCTTTAATCACCTCAACCCAGCGTTGAAAAGCCGCTTGTAGGTTGTTTCCCTCAGGCAACTGATTCAAAGAAGATGGATCGGCCTCAGTCACAACCAAGCTAGGGTGCTGTTCCTGGGGAATAGATTGGGGGTTTGACGAAGAATCATGGGGACGGTTTTTATTATGCCACTGGGCGGGAGAAAAGCGTATATCAACTAGCTGCTCAGGCAACTGGGCATTCAGCTTTTTGAGCAGGGAATAACGTTGCAGAGAAAGAGTTTGCGCCCAGACGGAGCTAGAAGTGGCAACCCACAGCACTTTTCGAGCGATATAAAGTGGGCGAGTCTGAAGCGCAACCTTCGGTTCGATCACCCCTTCCCAACATTGAAGCACGCGGCGATACTGCTGATATTGCACCCAACCGGGCTGCTTTTCAATCGTCTTTAAAATCTGATGGATAGAATTGAAAGACATCCTGACTCACCCTTTTGTTAAAAACCTGAGGATTAACTATTGTCTCTCCATTGGATAGGGAAACTATTTTCTTAATTCCCACATCTATGCCAATTACGGTTTGAATTTCATTGGCAGATGGTGGAGCTGGCACTGTTGCATCTTCCAATCTAACAGATATATACCAACCATCTGCTTTCTGACGCACTTTTACTGACTTAATCGCAAACCCGGCGGGAAAGGAACGGGATTTATCAAACCCCATCCATCCCAGTCCGGGAAGGTTTACTCGTTTCCCCTCAAACTGGAGAGATTTGCTGGGTGAATAGGTGAAGGATTTAAATTGGACTATAGACACGCAAGTCGATATGTAGAGCAACAGAAATCTCCACAAGCGTAGTCCTAAACCGCCATTCATCTCACCGCCAACCCTACTGGGTATGGCGGGAGTCTTCTGGCGGGTTTAAGATAAACTGACAACAAAACCCCCTGAGCTAATATAGACTCTCGATAACTTCTTAGAATTTCACTTATGAGCCAATTTACCTCGGTCGATTTCTCTGGGCAATCATCGCTCAATCCAGCTTTAAAGGCTGCTTTGAGCAGTCTGGATTTGCAGCTAGAAGACGAATTAGCTCGATATGAGCGTCAACGAGCAGAACACCCAGTCAAACCCAATGCTCATCCAGAACCTCAGCAGGCGATCAAACCCCGTTCATTGGTTAACCAGGAGAGCACTGCTGAGTTGATCCCCAACTCCCCACCCTCACCCCAGGCTGAGAATACCCAAGCCACAGATCCAGAGCAAACCGAGCAGGCAGAACAGCTAAATGCCCCTGAGGGGGCAACAGAAATTGCTTCTGGATCAGAGGTTTTTCCCTTTGGCAATTCCACTGACACCCAGAGCTTAAGTAAAGATCAGCTTTTCAGCCTGGTTCATCAGCCATCTCAGGCGGGGGAGGATTATTTATTCCCTTCAGCTGACAATCAGACACCACCAGATGACTATATAGAATCTTCAGAAAGACTTCTGTCTATTTCAGAGGAGAAAGAACCAGTGAAGGAGACAGATGGAAGTTTACTAGACAATCTACTCACTCCTCTGGGAATTGGTTCGATGTTATTGCTTGTGGTTGCCAGTGCCTTTCTGGGTTCAGCATTGATCGCTCCAGAGATTTTCAGTCTTTCGGGTTTGGCTGGACTTTTTAATTCCAAGAGTTCGACTAGGGCTCAAAGTCCTACAGAAACTGAATCAGTCCAGGTTGAGCAGTCACAAGAGCCGTCAATTCCCAATGGTCCAAATCTGGCAACTAAGGAATTTATCAAATTAGATTTGGGGACTCTCAGTACCCTAGAACCCCATCCCAGCCCCTCTGTAACTCCCAGCTTGCCCACTCCCATTAATCCAGCTACCACCCCAGTAACTCCAAGGGTAGCACCTAGCCCCGTTGTAGCTTCTGAAGACAGCTCGGATTTAGCAACAGCACTCCTTCCTCCTTCCTTGCATCCTCAGCTAGGTAACCCAAATGTTGTCCCTCCCTCATCGGCTCCAGTTCCCTCGCCCACGGCATCTGCGCAGCCGTCACAGTTACCTGCCCCGAAAACAATACCAACAATAACACCCCAAGCTTCCCCTCCTCCTGAGCCAGTGGCAGTGAATCCTCCTCCGACCCCGAAAATTGCCCAGCCGTCACCATCACCTGCCCTGACAACAAGACCAACAATAACACCCCAAGCTTCCCCTTCTCCTGAGCCAGTGGCAGTGAATCCTCCACCGGTCTCGAGAAACGACAATTACTACTATGTGCTGGCTGACTACAGTGGCGATCGCTCTCTAGAACAAGCGCGGCTCATAGTTAAGGATGCCTATTTAAGTAGCTTTCCCCAAGGAATCCGCATTCAGATGGGAGCTTTCCATAATCAGGATGATGCCAACAGATTGCTTGAGCAACTACAACAGGCGGGAATTTCCGCTTCTGTTTATCATTAATAAGAAAGGATAAATCTAATGAAGGTGCTTATCGTTTATTGGCATCCAGAACCCCAAAGCTTCAACCATGCGATGTTTTCCAGAGCCAGCAAAACCTTCACCGATGCTGGAGCCGAGGTGAGAACATCGGATCTGCACCAGATGAACTTTGATCCAGTCTCAAGCCGAAAGAATTTCCATACGGTTAAAGACCCAGACTTTCTCAAGTTGCAACTTGAAGAGATGCATGCCACAGAAATGAATGGTTTTGCGGATGAAATTGATGCAGAAATGCGGAAACTCGAATGGTGTGAGCTGATGATCTGGCAATTTCCGCTGTGGTGGTTCGGTTTGCCTGCGGTATTCAAAGGATGGGTTGACCGTGTGTTTGCTATGGGGCGCATTTACGGCGGTGGAAAAATTTACGAAACAGGCTTATTTCGAGGAAAGAGTGCGCTGCTTTCGCTGACAACAGGTGGGCCGAAGGAGGCCTATCAGAAGGATGGCTTCAACGGGGATATTAAGTCAATCTTGAAGCCTATCCACAGGGGCATGCTGCAATTTGTTGGTTTTGATGTGTTGGAACCACAGATTGTTTATGCGCCTGTTCGCATGACAGATGAACAGAGAGAGCGAGAACTTGAAAACTTCGCTGTGCGACTCATGAATATTCATGATGAGCAACCAATTAACGTAGGTCGCTACTGAAATGCTATTGCCTAACAAAGCGCTGCACCGGACATCAATTCCGCTGCACTCCATTGCTGCCGATGAGCTTGGCCGTTATGCATCAAAAATGGGTTCTCTCTGCATGAGTTATGAAATGCACATGAGTAGCGATCGCCTGCTGGTTTTCCCTGAACTTCACACTACTTAACATAGTACTGTTTATTTATGTCCGACTACCTTGACACCTAACATTAAGTGAGTAGCCCAATTACCAATCCTGAGATAGGATGAACTTAAGGTTTGCCTAAGATTGACAATGTGAATGGAGTGCTGTTATGGGCTTGCTGGAGCGTATTTGGCGAGTAATTCGCGCAAACATCAATAGTCTGGTGAATGAATTCGAAGATCCAGAAAAAGTCTTGGAGCAGGCTGTAATGGATATGCAGCAGGATTTGATTTCCATACGTCAGGCTTTGGCTCAGGCGATCGCCACTCAAAAACGCACTGAGCGACAAATGGCTCAAAATCAAGCTACAGCTGAGCAGTGGCGTCGTCGTGCCCAGCTAGCTTTAGAGAAGGGAGACGAAAACTTAGCCAGAGAAGCCCTAGTCCGACGGCAATCCTATCAAAATAACACCCAAGCCTTGCAAGCCGAGTTAGAGCAACAAAGCGGTATCATTAACAAGTTCAAACAAGATATGCGAACCCTGGAAAGCAAAATCTCCGAAGCGAAAAGGAAAAAAGATATGTATATTGCCAGGGCACGCTCCGCAGTTGCTTCTCAAAAAATCCAAGAGCTGGCTGGTAATATCAACACGGGTAGTTCCTTAAATGCCTTTGAGCGAATGGAAGAGAAAGTTATGGAACTAGAAGCCCAATCAGAGGTCATGGGAAAGCTAGGAACAGACGACCTAGAAAAGAAATTTGCCGCCCTTGAAGGAGGTAATGAGATTGATATTGAGTTAGCCAAAATGAAATCTGAAAAGTTACGTCGGACTAATCAGGGTAAATTAACGTCTTCTGAACCATCAGCAGCAAAAAAGACCGAAATTGATGATGAAATCGAAAAGCTGCGCTCGGAAATCGATCGCCTTTGAACAAAGTATCGGTCAAGAAATAAGGGTTGACAAAAAAGAGGTGATATGCAATCACATCCTCCCCAAGTATTGGCGGGCAAAATCCGTGATAATCCGCATCATCCGCGTCATCCGCGTTCTATCCACCCATACACTTAACCAACCCTTAAACCCAAATCCTATATCCACAACCGCAGCATTCTGTCAAATCTGAATACTTGACCGATGTCCTAGACTCGGCTAGACTAGGCTAGACTTCGTCCCTGCTGTCGCAGCGCGTCCCTGCTGACGCAGTAAGAACTGCGCGTCGCATCACCAATCACCAATCCCCAGTCAAGGGGTATAAAGCTTGATAATAACGGCAACTATGCCACACTAGAAACTAGATAGCCACTAATGGTATCACGAGTCAACGACCCGCGCTTTTCCTTAAAAGCGGGGCATGACCGAAATGCCAGTAGCGCTACCTTATCCTGGAATATATTTTAGTCATTAGTCATTAGTCGTTAGTCATTAGTTACTAAGGACTAATGACCAAGGACTAATGACTAATCCCCCTACTCCAGGCGGGGCGGAATCGGAGCAAGATATGAGTCCCTGTCTGTAAGTGCGATACAGGCGTGCAAGGAGTTTTCCCCTTCCGGACGCAATAAAGTCTGGATTTGTTAAACCCTAACGGGCATTCATCTTCTCTTTTCTTTTCCCCCCTTACAAGAGGAGGATTCTGCCCGATTTTGCTAAACTTGTACATTCCGATAGGATAGACAGCATCATGGGATTATTTGATCGTCTTAGCCGAGTTGTTCGAGCCAATCTTAACGACATGGTTAGCAAGGCTGAAGATCCAGAAAAGATTCTGGATCAGGCTGTTGTTGACATGCAAGAAGACCTAGTACAGCTACGCCAAGCAGTTGCCAGGGCAATTGCAGAACAAAAACGCACCGAGCAAAAATACAAGAAAGACCAAGAAGAAGCAAGCAAATGGCAACAACGCGCTCAACTGGCACTCCAAAAAGGAGATGAAGCTCTCGCCCGTGAGGCGCTCAAACGCAAAAAATCAAACGCGGAGACCGCTACGATATTTAAACAACAGCTTGAGCAGCAAACCGCTCAGGTAGAAACTCTCAAGCGCAACCTGATTGCCTTAGAAAGCAAGCTCTCTGAAGCCAAGACCAAGAAAAACATGCTTAAGGCACGCAAAAAAGCTGCCGAAGCGAACCAGCAACTGCAAAGTGCCATTGGGAATATAGACACTAACAGTGCTATGGCTGCCTTTGAGCGGATGGAAGAAAAAGTCGTAGAATTGGAAGCTGTATCTGAGGCAGCAGGTGAAATTGGGGGTGTGGGCTTAGAACAACAGTTTGCCCAGCTAGAATCTGGCAGTGACATTGATGATGAATTGGCGGTGATGAAGGCTCAGCTAACTGGTGGTTCCGTATCTCAGGGGGCATTGCCAGCGGCCGAAGAACAGGCATCATCCCAATCTAAGTCAGCCCAATCTAAGTCAGCGGTTGATGCGGAATTAGAAGATCTGCGATCGCAACTTAATAATATGTAGGCTGACTACGGTTGTTTAACCACGTCTCCAAATATCTTGAGAAACAACTTTTTAGGAATCCAGCAGGCACAAGTTGCCTGCCGATTCCAATTGTCCTGCTCCCTCAGGTAAAGTTGATTATAAGCAATCTTGTCTAAGTTTTGAGGAGCAATGTTGTGAGCAGTATAATTGAAATTACTGATTCGGAGTTTGACAGCCAAGTTGTCAACGCAGAAAAGCCAGTGCTAGTTTATTTTTGGGCTTCCTGGTGTGGTCCTTGCCGTCTGGTATCCCCTTCTATCAATTGGGTGGCTGATACCTATAGCGATCGCCTGAAAGTGGTCAAGCTAGAAATAGACCCCAACCCAGATGCCGTTGCTCGGTGCAAAGTAGAAGGAGTCCCAGCTCTGAGACTATTCAAAGATAAAGAAATAATTAAATCCCATGAGGGAGCAATCAGCAAACAGAAATTACAGACTATGCTGGATAATCACCTTAATTAGTCATTAGTTCTAGGGCTTGAGACCCATATACATAGATTATGAATTTTGTCAAGCTTTATGTTAAGAAAGATGTTTATAAAGCATAGCTTTTGAAGGGGGGCTGGGGGGGATCAAACAATATTTAAACATTCCCTCTAAGAGCTAAAGACTAAGAACTAAGGACTAAGGACAAAAAATGCAGTTTGCCAAGCGCTTACAAGCTCTGCAAAGTAATGTGTTTGCGGATATGGACCGGGCAAAGGCAAAAGCTAGAGCCTCTGGAAAAGAGATTATTGACCTATCTTTGGGTTCCTCTGACTTGTCCGCATCAGAGTACGTGATTGCTGCTATTGAGGAATCTTTACACGATCCCAGCACTCATGGTTATTTGTTGTATCACGGTACTCAAGTCTTTCGTGAAGCAGCTGCTAGCTGGTACACCGAGAGATTTGGAATAACGGTTGACCCAGAAACTGAAGTGCTACAGCTAATTGGTTGTCAGGAAGGCACTGCTCACTTACCTCTGGCAGTCCTGAATCCAGGGGACTTTGCCCTGCTGCAAGACCCTGGTTATCCTTCCCATGCTGGTGGTGTCTACCTGGCTGGCGGTCAGGTTTACCCGATGCCGCTGTTGGCAGAAAACCAGTTTTTGCCAGTGTTCGAGGAAATTCCAGCTCAGGTGCTAGCTCGAGCAGGAATGATGGTGTTGAGCTATCCTCACAATCCCACTACAGCGATCGCTCCCCTATCTTTTTTCCAGAAAGCAGTAGCTTTTTGCCGCGAGCATGACTTGGTTTTAGTTCACGATTTTCCCTACGCAGATATCGTCTTTGACAATATTCCTGCTCCTCCTTCAGTTTTTCAAGCCGATCCAAATAAAGAAATCTCGATTGAGTTTTTTACCTTCTCTAAGTCTTACAATATGGGAGGGTTTAGGATTGGTTACGCCATCGGTAATGCCGAGCTAATTCAGGCTTTGCGGCAGGTGAAAGCAGTGATTGATTTTAATCAATACCGGGGGATTTTAAACGGGGCGATCGCTGCTTTGCAAGGCGCTCAAGAATCTGTTAAAAAGACAGTTGCTACTTTCCAAAAGCGAAGGGATACTTTTGTTGAGGCTTTACATAGCATTGGTTGGCAGGTTTCGACTCCACTGGCAACAATGTACGTCTGGGCAAAATTACCAGAGCCTTGGCAAAGCAAATCCGTAGAATTCTGTACACAGCTAGTGGAAGCAACTGGAGTTGCAGTTTCCCCTGGAGCAGGATTTGGCAAAGCTGGGGAAGGATATGTTCGGTTTGCCCTCGTGCAAGAGCTAGAAGTTTTAGAAGCAGCAACGGCGAAAATATCAGGATTTTTAAGAGGGCACATAAAGTGACGGCTCCACACAGTTCCGCGACCAGCGTTGTCGCGGAAATGGCGGTTAGTTTTAGTTGCTGATAACCTAAGAGATTAACTATGAAGAATTTATCAATGGCTGCGGCTGGCGCAGCATTTATCACTCTAGGAGCAGTTGGTGCAGCCCCAGCCGCAGCAGGGACAATAGGTTTCAACTACAATGCTACGATGTCTGGAGATGCTTTCGTTGAACCAAGCTTTGCGAGTCAAATAGAGAATGCACTGGGCTTGAATCCTGGTTATATAACGCCTGGTAATTCCAGCTACAATGAATCTTTCGCAGGCATGTTTACCACTTTAGACGACCCGAATCAATATTTAGATGGCGATATCGAGGTTACGTTACATTTTCTTGTCAGTGCATTAGGCTTTGATACTTCCAACTTGGATCTTTTACTAGCTCAGACCAATCTGACATGGTCTGGCACTGGCAATATCACTTCTGGGCTAGGCATACTCCCATTTAACTTCGGCTTCAATAACTCGAACAACTCCATCAAAATCACATTTGACAAAAGTCAAGCTGATATTATAGATGGATGCCTGGTAGGTGAGTGTACAACTCAGAGTACAGGATCTGTGAGTCTTACTTTATTGAACAATACTGAGGTACTGAGTATGACAAACATGAACTTTTCAGTTACCACAAACCCCAAATCTATACCTGAATCCTCTACATTGTTAGGTTTGATTGGCGTCGGTGGTTTCTTCGCAGCCAAGCGCAAACGAGTGAAGGCAGAGTAGATTTTCTTCCCTTGCTCCCTGTTCCCCTTTCCCCGTTCCCCGTTCCCTATCCCCTGTTCCCTGTTCCCTATTCTCTACTTTTGCCTTTTGCATGCAAGCCTTTTGCCTTTGAGCGCTCTGCGGAGCAGCGACGAAGTCTAGCGAGTCCCTGTTCCCTGTTCCCTATTCTCTACTTTTGCCTTTTGCATGCAAGCCTTTTGCCTTTGAGCGCTCTGCGGAGCAGCGACGAAGTCTAGCGAGTCCCTGTTCCCTGTTCCCACAGACATACAAGCCTAACTTAAAACAATGAGGAGAAGCGATTGATAGAAGAACGCGCCTATTGGCTAGCATGGTCCCAAGTGTCTGGTGTGGGACCAGTATTACTCCGGCGAGTGCAGCAGCATTTCGGCACCCTGGCTGAGGCTTGGGCAGCATCAGCAAATGCTTTAGGGGAAGTTGAGGGGTTTGGGGGGCGGTTGGTGAGTGCTGTGGCGCAAGGGCGATCGCAACTGAATCCAGAAAAACTCCTAGAGGAACACAGCAAGAAAAACCCGAATTTCTGGACACCAGCGGATGCTGAGTATCCCCGCTTATTACTAGAAATTCCTAGCCCACCCCCAGTTTTGTACTATAAAGGACAAGTTCAACTCCAAGAAAATCAAGGAATTACTCCACTGGTAGCTATTATCGGCACTCGCCAACCGACAGAACATGGACGCCGCTGGACGCGCAAAATTAGTGCAGCCCTTGTCAAGCATGGTTTTACGGTAGTTTCCGGGATGGCAGCGGGAATTGATGGAGAAGCCCATCGCGGCTGTTTGCAGGCAGGTGGGCGGACGCTGGCTGTTTTAGGAACGGGGCTTGATATAGTTTATCCCTACAGTCACCGCCAGCTTTATGAACAGATTCAGAATCAGGGGTTGGTGTTGAGTGAATATCCGGTGGGGACAAAGCCAGATCGGGGTAATTTTCCTGCTCGCAATCGGATTATTGCAGGTTTAAGTCGTGCGATTTTGGTGATGGAAGCACCGCAAAAATCTGGCGCTTTAATTACTGCACGCTATGCTAATGATTTTGGTCGCGATGTCTATACTTTACCCAATTCCCCTGATAATCTGCAGTCGCGGGGGTGTTTGAGATTGTTGCATCATGGTGCCCAGATAATTATAGAAGAGGCTGAGCTGTTGGAAATGTTGGGAGCGATACCAAAGCTCGATTCTGGAGGACAGCTACCGCTGTCTCCTCAAGAAGAAGCAAAACCGATGCGAGATTTGGAACCAGAATTAGCACAGGTATTGCAGGCGATCGCTTTTGAACCTACTCCTTTTGATTTAATTGTGCAAGAGACAGGTTTGTCAGCAGGGGATGTTTCCGGTGCCCTGTTGCAATTGGAGTTGTTAGGGGTGGTGTCTCAGTTGCCAGGGATGCGGTATCGAAGATGTTGAACAAATGTATAGGCAATTTAAAAAGGCTATCCACTTAAGCCGGGACAGTTTATATATGTTTTGATTTGCCACGACTCATTTAGGACTACTCTTATATTCCCCATTACCTATTCCCCATTACCTATTCCCTATTCCCTGATCCGAAGTTCCC
>JBFRWF010000268.1:0-5464 GCA_051439465.1 Xenococcaceae cyanobacterium
GTCATTACGGCAATCCCTAGAACACCGATTCAGTAATCAGGATATCTGCGATAAATGGTAGATAAATGTAGGGGCACGGCATCAAAAAACTTTGTCAGAAAGCCAAAAGTACCAAAACGCCGTGCCCTCCCCAGCCGAAAATGTATTACTGAATCGATGCTCTAGAACACCGATTCAGTAATCAGGATATCTGCGATCGAAGTAGTAGCACAGCTACAACAAACTTTGTTTGCCCAACCAAAAGCATCAAAACACCGTGCCCTCCCCCGTCGAAATTTTATTACTGATTGTCGCAAGGCTTCTGCTTTATTTAATTCGCTCACAGTATCTTGAAATCTTGGACTGTAGGGGCACGGCATAATCTAGTTTTGCTGCTTCGTTGTTAGCTTATCTATGCCGTGCCCCTACAATTATTGCGAAGAAACACACCTCGAGCTTAGTTATGTAGGGTGGGCATTGCCCGTAAACCTCTCTGTGGAAATTATAAATTTTTGGGGGCAATGCCCACCTTATATTTATGATTTTCTACCTATTGTTCTAGTTGATTCAGGGTAAATTTTTAGGCTGTGGCAACGATACATCTTCATACAAATCCGCAATAGGACAGCGAAAATCAACCCTTGCCAGATACACCTCTTCCCCTTTACCATAGGGATAGAGTACCCAAAGCCCTTCTGCATTGCGCCGAAAGCACTCCACGCAGACTCGCACTTGCGAAATCAGCACGTATTCTTCCAGGGTTTCCAGTTGGCGGTAGTCAGCAAACTTATCCCCTCGGTCAAATCCTTCTGTGTTATCAGACAGTACCTCAACAATTAGTTTCGGGTAACGTTTGAAATAGTCAAATGCGCGATCGCGCTCATCGCAAGTCACCATCACATCCGGATAGTAGAAAATATCCAGAGATTCAATTTGAGCCTTCATATCGGCCATATAAACCCGACAGCCACTACCGCGCAGGTGGCTTCTCAAGAGGGCGAACAGGTTTCCAGCAATGGTGATGTGGGCATCACTTGCTCCTGCCATGGCGTACATTTCTCCCCGAATATACTCGTGTTTGATGGGGCTAGTTTTTTCTTTTTCCAGATACTCTTCTGGAGAAATAGGATGATAGTTTTTCCTAATAATCATTGAGCAATTACCCCTGTTGAAAAATCTTCCACAGATAAACACAGATGAACAATGATATTAATACAGTTCCGTTATTTAATTTTCCCATTTAGAATTTAGAATTTTTAATTTTGAATTGCCGATCACAACCCATTTCCAATCAAAATAAAAGGTGCCCAGTAATAGGGGTGACTGAGACGACGACTCACTTCTGGCGGCACACCCTCCTCAATCCGCTGTTGTAGTCTAATTACACCCCGCTCATCGCTGATTCCCTCATAATTACCTGTAATCAGCGCAATTTGAGCTTGGCGCAGGGCTTCCGCTTTTGTGATGCCCTCCCCTTGCAGTGCCATGTAGAAAGCATCCATCAACGCCTGGGTACCACCATCGCTAACTGTCCAGAGAGATGCCATTGATGCCCTAGCCCCTGCTGCCTGCATCAGGTAGCCAAAGCCGAGAATCTCCCGACCATCAGCAGTCCCCCTCTGCCCCCCAACCCCAGTTTCACAGGCACTCAACACTACTAAATCAGTATGGGGTAGATTCCAGGTTTCCACATCTCTGAAGGTAGCGCGATCGCCATTCCCAAACAAAATAAAAGAATCCTCCGGCAGGCCAATCACAAAAGCAGCATGGGTAGCTAGATGAATAAACGAGTGGTCACCGATCCTTTTCAAAACCTCCCCGTGGCTGAAGTCGCGGTCTAGCAATTTGGTTGTATCGGGAATCATCGTCACCAAATTCTCCACCTCCCGTGCGGCAAAGGGTAGCCCATGAAACTCGAAGTCACGCTCACCCACTTGAAAGCTATAGCTGCCCTGGGTAAAAGCCCCTGCTAAAACTTTGGGAGTTTGGGGTTGTTTATCCAAGTCCGTCAGGCTGAGAGCGGTAATGTTATTGACTCGGTAGTTTTCCACCAGCCACTGGTTAGCGTCATAGACAGCTGCCAGGGGAATATAGCGCAGTTGCCCATCAGGGGCATAGATGATGGTTTTGACATTAGCTTCGTCCAGAGCAGGTTCGATCGGCTTAATCAGCCAGTTGTAAAGCTTTTGAGCAGGAACCTGCACGTCATCCCTACGTTTCTCTAGGGCAGAACGGAAGTCGGCAATTACCTGATTGAGGTCTTCTCGTTTAACAGGCACTGTGCGACGAATTGGGGGTGCATAGGGGGTTGCCAGCACCAATTCTAGGCGGTCATCTAGAATCAAGGGATAGAGAACTACAGCATCTTGCTCAAGCTGCTGCAAGTTGTCCTGTAAGTTCCTCAGCAGTCGGGGATTGAGACTCTCACCTCCAGTGATGCGGCTTAGCTTTTGGACAATCGTTACAACTTCGGGGGTGCGAATGAACTCCAGAAACTTCCCCGTTATCTTGCGCTGCATTTCTTCCAGCTTAAACTTGCGTTCTTGTTGTTCAGGGGTACGCTGTTCTGCAGGAATCTTTTGCAATTCTGCTAGTTCTCGCCCCAGTTCCACCAACTGCTCCAGCTTTGCCCCATATCTAGCCCAGAATTCCTCTTCCGGCGGCAAATTCTCAATCCCTTCGGCAGTTCTGTCATTTCCCCGCACTCCCCGCAGGTAATCGTCAAGTTCTTGGACTTTAAGTAAGTCTAGAACTCTTTGTGCTTCTAGGATTCGGTCTTGTTGAAGCAGCAGGTCAGCTAAACGTCGATATGTGCTAGCAACAGTTTCTGTGTAGGACTGCTGTTGTTCCTGGGGGAGGATTTTTAGCTCTTGTCGAATTGCCTCCCAAACATTAACCGATTGTTTGAAGAAAATAATTGCTAATTCTGGTTGGCTTTGGGCTTCTAGCAAGAAACCAATATTGTTGAGGGTAGTGCCTTCTCCGGAGCGATCGCCCACTTCCCGAAAAATGACCAAAGCTTGCTCAAATGAGTCTATAGCTTCTGGAAATTGACTGATTCGATATTGCCTAACTCCTTGCCGTAACAGTTGGCTTGCCTGAGCTTTAAGAATATCTGATGGTGAGGCTTCTCCCCAACTGAGGGTGTAGTTGCCAGATTCTTGCTCGCCATAGGAGTTGGCAACAATCCTGTAAGTGCCAGTAGTGGGTAAAGCAACTGTAATCCGGGCATTATTCCCCTCACCACTATCGTTATCCTCAGCAATCTTATTGCCTTCGGGGTCAAGCAAAATCAGATAAGGATCAAATTCGTCGCTAGTGAGTTCAATAGTAATTTGCTCGCCCGCCGTTCCCTCAAAGGTATGGATATTGTAGTAGCTATTGTCATCAAGAGTATCGCTGTTACTATCGAGCTTACCCCTAATCGCAGCCTCCTCTAGAGCGATGAGAAAAGGCACCAGTCGGTCTGTTTTCTGCTTAGCTGGCGTTTGCGCCAATACCCGGGTTGCAGAGAAAGGCGCTGGAAGATTAAGAGTGACAAGAGTTGTAGCTGTAGCCAGCAGAGGAATGAATAGAGGGGCAAAACCCTGTGACTTAAGCGAGCCAATTTTTCGGGAACCCATGGCGATCGAGGAAAATATTCAAAGCCGCTATCGCTGCGTTCGCAATGACATACAATACCGAGAATTCTAGAATTTTTCCAGTTTTCTGAGCTGCTCCTGGATTAACTCTGGTACTTTTGCCCAATCTTCCGGAGTCTTGGGACATGGATACCATACTTGGTCTTTAGAATCAGCTTTCAAACGGTCAACAAGTTTGTAGAAAGCTTCATTATCATCCCTGTGAGCGAGTACATAGGCTCGTAAGTTAGCCTTGCTCATATTGTCAAAATCTGGTTTCATGTCAAAAATATCCATTTACCATCACGACGAACTTGGATTTGAAGCTCTTCCCCTGCGAAGATGAATATTGTGCTATCGCGTTCATCAAAACGCAATATCTCGACTGAGCGGTAAAAATTAGTCAACGATTGACATATCCTAATAGAGGTTAGCCCTTGTTCTGCTGTTGGAAGAATAGTTGCCTCTAAAATGCTTCACCAATTAATCTTATACAGATTAACCTTCTTCCATCACAAAGTTTAACTTCTGGAGCCACTGATCAACTACACCAGCTCGGTCTGTATTTCCGAAAATCACATATCCATCCTTCGCCCGACTGAGCCAGCGCTTCGACTCAGCCAAATTTCCCATCGCTGCATACACGTGAGCCAAACCCGCCTGGATTGCTGCTAGTTCCTCATTATTCCCAGCTAACTCCACCGCCTCCAAATAACGAATCTCCGCCAGTCCCAGCATTCCAGTTCGCAGATATAAATCCCCCAGCAGACTTCGAACCACGGGTGTTTGATTGCCCTTCTCCACCAAAGCCTCCAGGACAGCAATTGCCGCCATCAGCAAACCCGGTTCATCCTCCTCTTCATCCGATTCCCCCACCTCCCTGTAGAAATCCGCCAACATCAGTGCCTTGGCTTCCTCTCCCACATATTCTCCTTTAATCTGGGCAACCTCAGCCTGTACTGCCTGTACCTGCGCCCCATTCAATCGTTTGAACCCTAATTGATATACTTGCCCAGTCCCCTGCCCATCTACAGCCTCAACCACTAACTGATAATCAACTCCCGGTTGCAGCATTGAACCACCATAGCGAACCTCAGTACCACTGACTTCTTCTTCCCAAACCACCTCATCTGCCGCCATCACCCGCACCCGGTAACGAGTCGCCGCCTGTATTGGTTGCCAGCGCAGCAGCGGTTTATCTTCCAAGAATTGGGTTTCGTAGATAAACTGAGAGGTTAGCAGTAGTAAAAATATATTCTCCTCTCTTGGGTCACGTGAGTAGCGGCTACCTGGGCAGATTGCCTTGAGTCCTGATTCCACTCCAGAAAGCGCCCGTTTTAGTTTACCATCAGCACAGCGAATCATCACTACTGCCCCTGACTGGGGCCACAGTAAATCTCCAAACTCTAGGGTGGTTCCTACTGAAGCAGGGCGGTATTGCGCTCCGTTCTTCTTCTTAATGCTAACCTCGCCCTGTAGCTCTACAATGCGATTTACAGAGGCATGGGCGACAGTCGGTACTACAATTGCAGCTAGAGTCAGTGCTAGAAAGGTGAAAAAAGGCAGAGGAGATTTCATGTTGAGTTCTCCACAGGTTAAAACCCCGTGCGTTACCTCAACCCAATCTACTTGGTTCAGCTTGGAAGTGCAACAACAAGTAGAGGGAATTTCATGGCTTTTCTGGCATGGTTCAATATGTAGAGTGGCAAGGTAACACATAGGGGTGTTAGTCTGGGGAACTTTTAGAACTTTGTCCCGGAGTCCGGTGTCTGCCAATCTCCCCCTCGGCCGAGCGGCCGCTCGCCGGCGCGCCGCGGCGAGGGGTGGGGGGCGGGGGTGGACCTGGGGGGTGGGCGGTGTGGCGG
>JBFRWF010000269.1:0-18776 GCA_051439465.1 Xenococcaceae cyanobacterium
CATTGAATATGGCGATCGCCATTCCCAAGCCTCCACCTACCACCAGTTGGGAAGGGTTGCCCAAGAGTTGAGGGAATTTGAGCAGGCGCGCCGCCATTATCAACAAGCTCTGTCTATCTATATTGAATATGGCGATCGCTATTCCCAAGCCGGCACCTACCACCAGTTGGGAATGGTTGCCGAAGAATTAGGGGAATATGAGGAGGCAAAAACGAACTATCTGCAAGCTTTACAGATTTATATTGAGTTTCAAGATTCACATAATTTAGGTATTGTTGCCCGTAGTATTGCTCACCTCTATCAAACTACCAAAGATGAGAGCATTTTAACAGCAGCCGCGCCCATATTAGGGGTGACGGTAGAGGAATTAAAAGAATTGCTGGCTGGATAACAGTTAACAGTTACCAGTTACCAGTTACCAGTTACCAGTTATTAGTTTTCAGATGTCATTTTCTAGTTGTCAACTTTTCTGTTACATTATAATTAATCTCTGCTTAAATAATATTATAGCAGTCTGACATAACTTGTGGCAAATTAAAATATATATCAAATGAGTATATCCCTTCCCACCCCCTATTAACAGTTACCAGTTACCAGTTATCAGTTACCAATTATCAATACTTAACTGGTAACTGGTAACTGCTCACTGGTAACTGTTGGTTCCCTATTCTCTGTTAATTACGGCTATTCCTGGGGCGATTATTTCTGGTTCTTGTTGGAAGTATTGTCTAATTATTCCCAGGAATTCTCCGTTTGTGAATTGTTTTTGGAAGCATCCTTGGCTGGTTATGTATCCGTCTCCCCAGGAGAATGTAATGTCTGGGGGCTTTTCTACTCTCACCGATAGAATTGCTTTCTTTCTGGCTAATTTTGTTGCTTTGACCATTGTTTCTAGTCTTTCTGGTATGTCTTCAATGACGTTGAGGACGAATAGGCAGGTTACTATATCGGCTTCTTGAATTGGGTTGTTGGGAAAGAAGTGGGGGTCCCATCCTGTTGATTGGTATCCTCTGGCTTTTAGTCTTTCTATGTCTCCGCCTTTGCCGCAGCCGTAGTCGAAGTGTGATTCTTCTTCTGTTAGATGTCCTAATTCTAGCATGAGTCTGGCTGGTTTTGATAGTTCTGTTCTGCTCATTGCTGTTTTCCATCTGAGTTCTTTCAGGCTGGGTTGTTGCAGGCTAGTTCCTGGCTTTAAGTTTTTTTTTCCTATTAGCTTGTCTATTAGTTTGATTCCTTCTTTTAGTTCCTGGGTTGTCCAGCTGCATTTTTCTCAACTTTTTTTATAAGCTGAGTCAGTTTTTCATGCGCCCCTACAATAAAACCGTACCGTTTAGTATGACATCGAGTTGAGTTAGTCTAAACTCCAGCAAAAAGCAGCATAACGTGATTAAGGCAACCGAGATATAGTATCTGGCTAACGCACCCTACATTAATCAACTGGAAGACTTCGGCTTATAAGTTGAAGCAACGTGCAATTCCTTCAACTGCTTTTTATCCACCTGTGCAGGTGCATCTGTAAGCAAACAGCTTGCTTGCTGTGTCTTTGGAAAGGCAATTACATCACGAATCGATTCTTCCCCAGCTAATAGCATCACCAAGCGATCTAAACCATAAGCAATCCCCCCGTGAGGTGGGGTTCCGTATTCAAACGCTTCTAGGAGAAAGCCAAATTTTTTATAAGCTTCCTCCATCGATAAGCCAATGGTTTCAAATACCTGTTCCTGAATCTTGCGCTGGTAAATTCGCAGACTGCCGCCGCCAATTTCCACACCGTTATAAACTAAGTCGTGGGCTTGCGCTCTTGCTGTTTTCAGGTCATCAAGGTCATCTGGATGAGGCGCAGTAAAGGGGTGATGCAACGCTTCTAAACGCTTCTCATCTGCATTCCATTCAAACAAGGGGAAGTCTATAATCCAGACTAGATTAATCTTGTCGCTGTCAATTAATCCCAACTGCTGACCAATTACCAAGCGCAAGCGATCCAGGGACTTATTAACAATATCCTCTGCACCTGCACCAAATAGCAATAAGTGACCTGGTTTTGCCCCAGTTTGTTCTAACAATTGCTGTTTTTGATCATCGTTGAGGTTATCTTTAATTGCCCCAATGGTATCAATTTCCCCTCCTTCTCGGATGCGGATGTAAGCGATACCTTTAGCCCCAGCAGCACTGGCTTCTTTAAATAAATCACCACCGGGTTTAATCCTTACATTAGAGATGGCATCATTACCACCAGGAATTGGCAGCACTTTTACAATTCCGCCCCTTTGTACCGCACCGGAAAAGACTTTGAAGCCAGAATCTTTCATGATGTCGGAAACATCAACTAATTCCAAGCCAAAGCGGGTATCCGGTCTATCGGTGCCATAACGCGCCATTGATTCAGTATAGGTAAGGCGGGGAAAAGGACGGGGTATATCGATGTTTTTGACGGTTTTGAGAATGTGACAGATTAAGATTTCGTTGAGTTCGAGTATCTCATCTTGGGACATGAAGCTCATTTCCATGTCCAGTTGGGTAAATTCTGGCTGTCTGTCAGCCCGGAGGTCTTCATCCCGGAAGCAGCGAGCTATCTGATAATATCTATCAAAGCCAGATACCATCAATAGCTGCTTAAATAGCTGGGGAGACTGGGGTAAGGCATACCACTCACCGGGATTGACACGGGAGGGGACGAGGTAATCTCTTGCCCCTTCAGGGGTGGAGCGAGTTAAGATGGGTGTTTCGACTTCAATAAAATTTTGCTCGTCTTCAAGATAGCGGCGGATGGCTTTAACTACTTCGTGACGCAATTGCAGGTTTTGGTTCATGCGATCGCGCCTTAAATCCAAATAGCGATACTTCAGCCGCAATTCTTCCTTTACTTGTTCGATATCTGCGCTGCAAACCTGGAAGGGTAGCTGCTTGCGGACACCATTGAGTAATTCAATGCTATCGGCGTAAATTTCCACCTCTCCTGTGGGGAGTTTCGGGTTGAGGGATTCTTCTGGACGCTGGGTGACTCGACCGATAATTTTAACTACATATTCATTGCGCAGGGAATCTGCATGGTGATAGGAATCGGGGGTGCGGTGGGGATCGCTGACGATCTGGATTATTCCCGTGCGATCGCGCAAATCGATAAAAATCACGCCTCCGTGATCGCGACGGCGATCCACCCAACCGCAGAGGGTGACAGTCTTGCCTATATGGTTTGCTCGCAGTTCGCCGCAATAATAAGTTCGCATAGTTGTTGATTTAGGATACTTGTTGTAATACAGGGTCTTTTAGGTTAACAGAATATGACCGCATTGCCCATTATCCAGCATTTTTGGCGATTCGTCACAAGGTGTTTGAAAAGTCCCCTCACTCGGAGGGATGGGTGTAGGTGTAGGTGAAGCCTTCTCGTAGCCCGTAGGGCTACGAGAAGAGTAGAGTAGCATTTGGACAGAGATACCTGGGTTTGGGTCATAGGTTATCCCCCAAATGCTTCGCCCCTACAACTTTAGGACTTACGCATTGACAGAAAAGCCAAAATGTGCATAGATGAGAAGAAGACAGGCTATCCCTTACTTCCCAATAGCATAAGGGAAGTAAAATTAGGGTATACCAATGAATAAAAACTTAAGTATTGGTAGCTAATCCAACCTGACGATTAAGATGTTCTAAAATCAAATCACGAGCTACTTGAATAGACAGATTTCTTTGGGTTTAATACCAATTAAAAATTAACATATTGAGGATTTTAAGAATGGATTTGTCAGGAAAAAATTACGATACTTTTGTTATCGATTATCGAAGTGCAAAACTTTTGCAAGAGCTATATAAAATAAATGAAACTGATCTAAGCCTGATCAAAACAGCAGGTTATTTTATGTTACCGCAAGTGGAAGAAATAGTAGGGAATTGGTATCGTTGGTTGGAAACGCAACCAGAATTTGGGCAATTTTTCTCGGACAAAACCATTCTTCATCATGTTAGCAAAAAGCAACATGATTACTGGCAAGAATTCCTGGGCGGTGACATCAATGAAGATTATGTAAAACGGCGTCGTATAATAGGAGAAACTCATGCTAGAATTGGCTTGTCTATGACAGCTTTTTTTGCGGGGATGAACATTTTTGATCAGCTGTTCAGTGAGATGGTGCAAAAGCAAAGTCTTACGGAAAATGAGCAGATAAAAATATCTGATGCAATTGCAAAACAGGTACATTTGGATACTGGTATTGTCTGTGAAATGTTCAACTATGTGATGAATGAGTTGATTTCTGGACAAAGTAAGGCCTTGCTTGAGATGTCAACCCCAGTAACAGAAATTTGGCAGGGAATTCTCCTGTTACCTGTGGTTGGAATTGTTGATTCTAAACGGTCTCAAGATATTATGAATGCTGTCCTGGAAATGATAGCTAAAACTCAGGCTAAAGAATTTATCCTTGACATTAGTGGAGTAGGGATGATCGATACTGCTGTTGCTAATTATTTGATCAAAATTACCAAGGCTACTCGACTTATGGGCTGTGAATCAACCATTTCTGGACTTTCTCCAGCCATCGCCCAAACTATTGTGCAGTTGGGGATTGATGTTGGTACAGTCAAAACTACTTCGACGATGATGGATGCTTTAGATAAAGCTTTTCAGCGTCAAAATCTCAAAATCATCGAGATAAAATAATAATAACTTATGACTAGTTTAAATCAGCAATATATCCCTTTGCAAATATCCCATAATTGTGTAGTAGCTTCGATTCAGATTGATTTAACACAAGAATTATTGCAACAGTTACGTCAGGATTTATTAGAGAAATTATATGCTAGTAAAGCTAGGGGAGTAATTATTGATGTATCAGGCGTAGAAATCATAGATTTCACTGATTTTACTGAGTTGAGGAATATTATTGATATGGTAGCAATGATGGGAGCAAAGACGGTTATTTCAGGCTTAAACCCGGGGGTGATTTCTGCTTTAGTCGATTTGGATGCCGAGATCGATGGCATTAATGCTGCCTTAAACCTTGACGATGCTTTTGTTTTAATTAAACTTTTGCGAGAACAACATAGAGGCGAATAATTACCATGACACAGATCAAAAGGAGTTGGATTCAAGTGCGGAGTGAAGCCGATACAATCCGAGCCATTCTGGAAACCAAACGAACGGCTCATAGTTTAGGATTTGATGACTATCACTGTCAAATGATTTCTACGGCAGTATCGGAATTAGTCCGCAATATTTTAAAATACGCAGGCTCTGGTGAAGTGATTATTGTTCCTGTCACCCAAGAAAGACGTACAGGTATTGAGATTATTGTCAAAGATCGGGGTCCAGGTATTGCTGATCTTGACCAGGCGATGCAAGATGATTTTAGTTCTAGTGGCACTTTAGGGCTGGGTTTACCCGGAGTCAAACGATTAATGAATGAGTTTGAAATTAATTCCGAAGTTAATGTAGGTACACAGGTAGTCATCAAGCAATGGCTGTAAGTTTAGCCTCTTGAAGAGAAGAACAGTAAATTAATCAGTAAGCTAATTGAACTTAAAACTAATGTTAGATAAAATTGATTATTTTTATTTGAGCAGACCTTGTCTAGGTGAGCGAGTCAGTGGGGATATAGCAATGGTTGAACAAAGAGAACAATTATTATTTGTAGCGATCATTGATGGACTTGGACATGGAACTAATGCAAATCTAGTTGCTCGTGCCGCTAAAGATTATTTACAAAAAATCTGGAATTATGATGTTTGCAATACCATGCTTCGTCTTCATGAAAAACTCAAAGGTAGTTTAGGAGCAGCAGTAGGATTAGGAGTTTTAGAGTTAGAAACCAAGCAGTTATATTATACAGGGGTTGGCAATACAGTTATTCGGATATTTCGTCGGCAAAACCAACAAAATTGCTTAAAAAGACTTTATTCAACTGATGGTATTGTTGGTAGTAATATTCGTTACCCTGTTGAGCAAAAACTTCAGTTAACTAAATCTGATATAATTCTTTTTTACACAGATGGAATCAGAGAGCATTTCAGTCTAGAAGAATATCCCCTAATTTTTGCCGATGATGTTATGAAAATTGCCAGCAATTTTGTCCGCTTTTTTGGTAAAAATCATGACGATGCTACCTGCGTTGCTTTAAAGTATAAGCTATAATTCAGATGATTAATTTAGGAAAAGTTCGACTCAATCACCAATTTAATCTTAATGATATACGCCAGAGAGTTTGGCAATTGGTAAAACTTTTAACCGAAGATAAGATTATAGCTACTCGGTTAGGTACTATAACATCCCAAATGAATCGCTTGCTCATTGATTCTGGGATAAAACCGCATCTTAGTGTTCAATTAGAACTTAATAGTCACCCCCCAGTATTGTCAATTATTTTTACAACAGAAAACCAAATTTCTGTTCCCAGTCAGATTTACTCCTTTTTTAATAAAGTAAACTTGCTGATATCTGAGAATAAGTATTATCAAATTAAAGCTGATTATTGCTTGAGCAATAACGGGTTATTAACAGATCGACGAATTAAAGAAGCTCAGGCTATTTTTGAACAAAAGAGCCGCGAACAGTTAATGACCGAATTAGAAGAAAAAAATCAAGCCCTTCAAGAATCATTATGGAATTTAAAGCGTATGGGTGCTGAGTTGGATGTTGCCAGACAACTTCAGCAAATGGTTTTGCCTAAACCAGAAGAACTTGAAGCTATTGAAGGTGTTGATATTGCTGGCTATATGACTCCTGCTGATGAGGTAGGAGGTGACTATTATGACGTGCTACACGCTGATGGTTTAGTGACAATGGGCATCGGCGATGTGACTGGACATGGTTTAGAAAGTGGTATTTTAATGTTAATGACCCAAACTGCTGTCCGTACCCTCAAAGAAATCAAGGAAAGTGATCCAGTTAGGTTTTTGGATACCCTCAACCGGACTATTTATCGAAATGTGCAACGGATGAACTCTGATAAAAACCTAACCCTAGCCATTCTGAACTACTCAGAGGGCAAAGTTAGCATCAGCGGACAGCATGAAGAAACTCTTGTGGTCCGATTGGGAGGTAACATTGAACGTATTGACACCATGGATTTAGGTTTACCCATTGGGATGGATGATGACATCGCCGATTTCATTGATCATACTATCGTTGAGTTACATCCCGGTGATGGGGTAGTTCTTTACACCGATGGGATTCCTGAAGCTTTCGATATAGAGAAAAAACAATATGGGATGGATAGACTCTGTGAGATTATTAGTCAAAATTGGCAGCTTACCGCCCAAGAAATTAAACAGGCAGTTATTGATGATGTCACAGAATTTATTGGCGAACAAAAAGTGTTTGATGACATTACTTTGGTGATACTCAAGCAGCAATAAATTTAAGTTAAGAGGTTTAAATAACAATGCAAAAAGTATTTGGAGATTATATCGAAGAATTTCCCCCTGAACTTGATTCTTTAGAAATTATCTTTACTCCCACGACTCATTCCATTAGACAACGATGGTCGAACAATCGTTTATCTGCTCAATTTGTAGCTGATTATTTCTCGGTTTTTTTGCCAGTAGATGACGACGACCCCGATGGCAATCGCCGAATTAAAGAAAGCAAAGGATCAGTAATTTACGTTGCTAACGAGTTGCTAGAAAATGCCATGAAATTCAATGATCTAGAGAGTAAATTTAAAGTCAAATTTGGCATTTACTTTCTACAAGATTGGTCTGTGGAAAATGCGGAGGTTACAGCCGTTCTTTATGCGACAAATAGCGTTTCCCATGAAGGAGTAGAAAAATTCCAAGCTTTTTTAGCAGAACTACTTGCTTCCGATCCCGAAGAGTTATACGTTACCCAAGTCGAGAAAAGTATGGAAGAAGAGCATTCCGAAGCATCTGGACTGGGTTTTTTGACCATGATTAATGATTACTCAGCAAAACTAGGCTGGAATTTTGAAATAGTCAGTGAAGAGCCTCAAATTTTTACTGTAACTACAATGGCGCAAATAACGGTATAGGATAATTTTATATCAATCAATCGAGCTAATTTCTAATTTAAGGAGCATTTTAAACAACCATGGCAATTGAAGAAATTAAAGACAAAGATTACACAGTGCAATACGACTCAGACTCAAACATAGTTGATTTTACGGGTTTGTTAAGTCTGGGAGGTCCTAAAGAATATGCACCCATCGCCGATCTATTAAAGAAGATTACTGCCTCCGAACCAGACCAAATAACTTTGAACTTAAGAAAATTAGAATTTCTCAATAGTTCTGGTATCAGTATGCTGTCAAAATTTGTTCTGGGGTTGCGGAAAAAGAAAGAAATTCAATTGGTGATTTTGGGTTCAAATGAAATGCCTTGGCAGGGGAAATCCTTGAAAAATTTACAGAAATTCTTGCCTAGTTTGAAGCTAGAAATTGAGTAGCCCTGATTTTAGTCTCTTTTAGAATTATTTAAATGCCACTTAATTTAAAGATGATAAATTGCTCGAACCTAACAATTTTAATTTTTGTTTACGAGCAATTTAAAACTCCTTAATCTATCTTTTCCTATACAAAAATCGAGGAAGTAATATTTGTGCTGAAAAGTCTAGCTTTTACAACTATTGGAACAATCTTGCTATATGGATTTTTGTTCTATCTTCTCCGTAGCATCTTTCGGAAATTTGAAAGAGATATTGCTCTGGTTACTCTTAATGTATCTGCCTATCCAGTGCTGATTGTTTTTATTTTGAGTAGCTTTAAAATCACGATTGCCAATTTGAACTCTAGTTTAGATTTGACATGGCTTAATCCCATTCTCATAACCGCAATTATTATTTCGGTAAGTTACTGGTTGTGGCAATTACTTACTCAGGTTGTTTTCTATTACCTCAAAAAATGGGCAGAGAATACTGAAAATATGTGGGATAACGTCTTGTTTCCTTTATTAGAAACTGTGACTCCTGTATTAATTACACTAATTAGTTTAGCTTTGATTCTTCAACTCTCGTTGGGCATCAATTTAAACGGAGTTTGGGTTGCTGTGGGGGGAGCAAGCTTTATTATTGGTTTTGCTACTAAAGATATTCTTGCCAACTTCTTCAGTGGTATCGTACTCCTGATTGACACTCCCTTTCAGTTTGGTGATGTGCTACGTTTAGAGAATGGCAATTTAGGCATTTTGCAAAAGATCGGTCTGCGTGTCACCCAAATTTACCAATTTGAGAGTCATACAGAAGTCTATATCCCCAACAGCCTCTTGCAATCACAAAAAATTGTGAATCTTAGCCGTCCGATTGCACCAATTTATTACTCTATCCCGATTACATTTCCATCTAATTGTGATTTAAAATTATGTCATCAAACGATGGAAGAAATTATCTTGGCACATCCCGATACCATAGGAGATGTTGAGACTAAATTAAAATATTTAGACAAATATTTCAACTGGGAAGAGACTGGGAAATGTTTTTCTGACAAAAAGAAAAATGGACGCAAAAGATTGATAGCAGAACAAGAAGTTAACTTGAAGCTTGAAGAAATTGAACAAAACCTTGAAGCTCTAGTTCTTACCCTACAATTTCTCGAAAAGGGCGGTTTAGATCAAGATGAGATTGAAACAATAAAGCATGAATATCAAAATATTCTCGATTTAGTAGGGCTAGAATTTATCGCGTTTGAAAAATTGGATAAAAGACGCATCTTCTCTCAGGGTAAGCGGTATCAGCTAATTCAGCTTGAAGAAACAAATTCGACCGAGTCTTTAATTCGCCTAATTCGAAAATGGTATCGGATCAGGCTGCAAGATTCAAATATAGTTGATGAAGATCAATATATCTTACCTAAAATATGGGAATATCAGATTGAGCTGTTGAAAAAGCGGTTAAAACGCTTATTGCAACAGATATTGAATCCAGAACGTATTGAAACCCGCCTGGATGACTACCTACAAGAATTAGTGCATTGGCTACGAACCAGATTTAAACAAGCCAGAAACAGATGTCACGATCCAGATGTCCGAATTGAACACAATTTTCAGGGCAGTACCGCAATTTTTCTGAAATTTAGCCTGAACTACTACGTTGATGATATTAGGTTAGAGGATGGCCAACGGGGTGAGCGAGTCAATAGTGAAATTTATTGCGAAATTCTGAATCATCTTCAATCCTACATGGCTGTTATAGATTCGCGGCAATGAGAATTCCAATAGACATCAGGTATGATAGGAATTATCAGCGATCGCCGAATGGCACGCTCCTTAAGCTGAAACCCCTATGATGGAAGCATCATCTGGGTCGTTGCGCGATCAGCGTAACGCACCGCCCCCTGTTTGGTCAATGGTGCGTTACGGCGCAGATAGCCAAAACTGGTAGGTTCCTAAGCAGAGAGGACGCGCAAGGACGCACCCTACAGAAATCGCCGAAAACTATGAAAATTATAGACTTACGCTGGCTGATTGCCTCTTATTGAGCGTGCTATTCAGCGATCGCCCTCTGTTCAATTTTACACTTTAGATTGCAAGTTGGTATAAGGAGAGAAAATCCATGTCTCTGAGCATCGAGGATTTAGAGAAACTGCAAGTCACATTAACAGAAGCACATCTCGACTACCAGATGGAGCTAGTGGATGGGAAGATTATAATTATGGGTCTATCAGATTACCTTTCAGAAGAAGTTATAGCCCAATTGATTTACCTACTCAAACTCTGGGTAAACCCCCGCAAGTTAGGGCGAGTCACTGGCTCTAGTGCTGGGTTTAGGCTACCCAATGGAGACTTACGCGGTCCTGATGTGTCTTTTGTCTGTGCATCACGCCTACGCCATAGTCCCCGTGCTTTTGCCAAGATAGTGCCTGACTTAATGGTAGAAGTAAAATCGGCAACAGACAGAATTAAACCCCTAGAAGAGAAGATTCAGAGGTTTTTAGAGCTGGGAGCACAAGTAGGAATTCTCATTGACCCCGATAAACAAACTGTTACCGTCTATCGTAATTCAGGTGAGCCGACAGTATTAAGGGATGGAGATATTCTAACCATACCAGAATTACTGCCCGGTTGGGAATTGCTGATCGCTGAACTTTGGCCCCCTGTATTTGAGGAAAATGGCCCTCAGTGAGATAGGGATTTGTTAGGGATATTATTTCTGGACAAATCCTAACTGAAGTATTTCGCAAGCAGCGCGATCGCACACCCCCACTTCTCCCAAACTATTGCGCATCTGTTGATAATCTGCCAAGGTTTGCTCCCGTCTTGATGCATTGAATAACAGTTCGAGAGATTCCTGAACAATCCTTTCTGCTGTCGCTTCTTCCTGTAGGAATTCCGGTACAATCGGCTTCATTACCACTAAATTGGGCGGCGACATAAAAGGAATCGAAAATTTCAATAACTTGCGGGCAATCCAAATAGTAATAGGATTAACCCGGTAGAGAACCACTTGAGGAACATTCAGCAAAGCAATTTCCAAGTTAACGGTTCCAGACTTAGCGATCGCCAAATCGGCTGCGGCGATCGCCTCTAATGTCTTCCCCTCCAGCAAGGTTGCTTGCAAACCATAACTTTTAACTGCCTGTTCAATGGCACTGCGATAGACTTCTAAAGACACAGGAATCCAGAAGTGAATCTGGGGTAACTTAGCTTGGATTTGCTTGGCAGCTTCGCAGATGACAGGTAGAAGATATTTAACTTCTTGCTGGCGGGAGGCTGGTAGAAGAGTCACTGGGATCTGCTCGGGTTCAATTCCCAGTGACGCACGGGCTTCGGATCTCGTCGGTGCAGCCTGTATCCTATCAAGTAAAGGGTGGCCAACCCAACTAACCGACATCCCTTTCTCTTGAAAGTAACGCGCTTCCTCCGGAAAAATCGCTAATAGTCGATCGGTAATCTCAATAATCCGTTTCGTATTTCCGGGAGTAGGGGACCAAACCCAATCCTGAGGCGCAATGTAATAAACTACTGGTACTTGGGGCAAATGCTTGCGGATATAACTGCCAATTGCCAAATTTGGTACCGGATAATCAATCAATACCAACCTATCAGGTGGGTTTTGGCGCAAATATTGTTTGGCACGACGCTGAAGAAGCCAAGTAGGCAAGACAAAGGGCAGAGATTCTAAGATTCCCATCGAACCAATGCCTGTGGTATTCCCCAACAAGGTAGCGCCAGCTGCTGCCATGCGATCGCCCCCTAATGCCAAAATTTCTAATTCCACACCCTTTGCTGCTGCTTGGCGTTTGAGGGCATCAATCAACATTGCTCCTTGCAAATCTCCAGAAATCTCGCCTGTGCTGATAAAGATACGCATAATGATTAGTGCAGAAAGAATGGTAGAGGGTATCTATAAAGAAAATATTAAACCTTGCCTAAAAGTTAAATCTGACATCGTTTGAGTCATTTTTTGATAAGATACACTCAGCTATTTTACGAAAAATTGCCCTATCTGTCCTTCCATCACCAACAATACCTATATTTCTCACTATTATTATTCCTTATCCAATTGTTCCTGAATACCAAAGTTCTGCTAATTGATATTTGGGAATTTTAACTGATTCTTTCCCTGTTTTTTTATCGACAATAATTTCCCCATCTACAGGACCTATTTATTTTGACTATCATCTGTTGTCTTTTCATCGCTTATATAACTAATTCTATCTAAGGTTTTGTCTTGATTTATACCTTTGAGAAAAGATGCTTGAAAATGATAACTAAATGTGTGGGCTAAATCTCTAAAGAATGAAGTACAAAGATCTTTTTCAGATTGGTTGAGCGATGGCTCATCTTTTATATCTGCCCTAAGTTTAATTATATTGGTAGAATGCTCGTGACCACTACTCAATTCCTTATCTTTTCCATCATCTATATTAAAAACAATTTTTTCTCTACATCCTACACCAGAATCAGTATTTTCATCTTTATATAACTCCATTACATATTTTACTTTTCGCTTTTCCTTTATCCATTTAACTTCAATTGACATTGATTCATCATCACCAGCAAGTCTATGGCGATGAGGAAAGTAGTGCTTGGCTTCAACAATAGGATTATAGTTATCCTTGAAAGGATTTCCTCGTCTAATAAGCCTAGAAAAGTGCTGGATTCCTGCTAAGAAATTAGTTTTACCAGAATTGTTATTTCCAATCAGTAAAGTTACGGGATGAAGTTCAAGTGTTGTTGATTTATGTGTCCGGTAGTTTTTGAGAGTGATTTGTTGAAACATTGTTAAAAGTTACGAGAAGGCAAATTGTCTGTTTGTAGCAACGGTCATTTAAACAGATCTGATATCACTCCTCACCCTTAGAGATCCGCTTGCCAGGGATGAATCCCCGTCGTCCTTCAGAAGTAGAAAGCTGCAAAAATCGGCGCAGGTGCTGTAAATATTTGTTATCAGGGAGCAAAGATAGCTGTTCTAAGACTTGATTGAGAGGGATTCCAGAACGATAGAGAATGCGGAAGGCTTTTTTCAGATTTCCGATTTCTTCTGAGGTTAAACCCATTCGTTTCAGACCAACCAAATTGAGCGATCGCACTCGTGCTGGATTTCCTTCTACCAGCATATAAGGCGGCACATCCCGGTCAATACGACTCATGCCGCCTAACATTGCCATCCGCCCAATATGCACAAACTGATGAATGCCTAATACCCCTCCAATCACTGCCTTCGATTCGATGTGAACATGACCCGCTAAAGCCACGTTATTAGCAATAATCACGTTGTCTTCAATCACGCAGTTGTGGGCAACATGGGCATAAGCCATCAGCAGATTGTTATTGCCAATCAGCGTAGCTTCATTCTCACCTGTTGCTCGGTTAATGGTCACATACTCGCGAATCTGATTGTTGTCGCCAATTTTCAGCAGTGAGCATGCACCCTGATATTTTAAGTCTTGGGGTTCCAAGCCGATCGCGGCACCGGGAAAGATGCGATTGCCTATCCCGATTTCCGTTGGTCCCTCGATCACAGCATGGGCACCGATGGTTGTTTGCGAACCAATCTTCACTCCTTCCCCAATCACGGCATAGGGACCTACCTGAACCGTCGGGTGGAGTTCAGCGTCGGGATGAATGATAGCAGTGGGATGAATCTGGGTGTTCAAAAGTGCATCTCCAATGCTTAGATTGTTAACAGTTATCAGAGCGTGTTTGAAAAGTTGATCGTAGTTGATCGTAGGGTGGGTTAGGCGCGGCGACTCTGGAGTTGAGAACAAGTAACTGGTAGATTCCAAGCGCCGTAACCCACCACTTTTGATGCTGAGCTCCTTACATACAGACTTTTCAAACACCTTATCAGGTTTCCCATTTACTCTCGGTGAAACTTAAATTTTGGTGAGGGCGTGTTGGAAACCAAACTTCTACAAGTTTCTGATTTTCTTGTTCGGCGTTCAGTCCAATCCCTGAGGCGAAGTTTCCTGTTAAGAGTTCCCTCGCCGTCAGGCGCTGTTAACTGAATTGGTCAAATGAAATATATTGCTAATCGATGAGGGAAAACAACATTTCACCCTGTACAGCTAACTGACCATCTACTAACCCCTGTCCCTGCATTTTGGCAAAACGATTCCGCTTGATAGCTAGAAGTTCCACAGTCATTACCAACTGATCTCCTGGGACAACTGGGCGGCGGAAACGAACTTTATCAATCCCGGCAAAGGCAAAGAAACTGCCTTTCATTCCCGGTAGTTGAGTTAACACAACTCCACCGACTTGAGCCATTGCTTCCACAATCAGCACCCCAGGCATAATCGGACGCCCTGGAATATGTCCTTGAAAATGAGGTTCATTGAATGTAATGTTTTTGATTCCTACTGCTCGTTCTCCAGGTACATACTCAATAATCCGATCTACTAAAGCGAAGGGATAGCGGTGAGGCAGTAGTTTGTGAACTTCTTCGACAGAAAAATTTGTCTGACCAGATGAATGCTGGTTTTGCTCCTTGTTCGCTTCTTCTACAGAACCAGAACTGTTAGCAGTATTGACATTAGTTATTGTGGACATGGGTTTTCTCTAAAGACTGGTGAGGGGTTAACTGGTGAGGAAGTGACTGGTGAGTGGAAAATAAAATCTTCCAATCCCTAATCCCCAATCCCGGCGCGAAGCGCCTGTGCCAGTTGGATGTGCAGCTTGTGACTAGCTTTGTAAGCGAGGAAATGAGCCTGAGGGAATGTTCCCAGTAAACTTAAATCCCCTACTAAGTCTAAAAGTTTATGACGTACTGGCTCATTTGAAAATCTTAAGGGAGGATTGAGCCAGCCTTGATCGCCACAAACCAGGGCATTTTCTAAACTGCCACCTTTGATTAAACCTGTTTGTCGCAGTTGCTCAACTTGATTGGCTAAACCAAAAGTTCGGGCAGGGGCGATCGCTTCAGCAAAACTTTCTGATAAAGGACTCCAGCTATGCCATTGGTTACCAATAACACTGCAGTCAAAATCAATTCCGTAAGTAAAGCGAGTCTCTGATGCAGGCAGGACGGCTACAAAGGCATCTCCTTCCCGGATCCAGATAGGTGAGGTAAGGGTAAGGGGAGAAGAAAGCTGATTTTTCCGTTGAAAATTTATCTCCCCCTCTCCCCATCTGTCCATCTCCCCCTCTCCCCCTCTCCCCATCTCCCCCTCTCCCCCTCTCCCCCTCTCCCCGTCAGTTTCACGGTTAAATGTTAAAAACCTACCCTTGTAAGGAAGGGAGGATGGGGTGATTCCTACTTGGGCGATCGCTTCTACCCAAACTTTTGCCGATCCATCCATCAAAGGGACTTCCGCACCATCAATTTCAATGCGGGCGTTGTCCACACCACTGGCTGCCAGTGCTGCCAGCAGATGTTCTACTGTGCGCACGCGCCCCTCTCCACTAGCTAGTTCCGTGGAAAGGGTTGTCTGACTAACTGCTTCCACCCGTGCGGGGATCGCGGGTTTCCCTGGCAAGTCAACGCGAACAAAGTAACGACCTTCCCCTGGATTGGCTGGTAACACCCGCACCTGAGTGGTAATGCCAGAGTGCAGTCCCACACCTGAAAGTTCAAATGATGTCCCTAATGTCTGCTCCATAAACAAACAACAAATTAGAATCTCTCTCCAATGCCAAAGTGTATCCGATTGTCACCGTCGTCATTAACGGCATAGTCAACCCGAATTGGACCGAGGGGAGATTGAACCCGGACACCGACGCCGTAGCCATAACCTTCTCCTGGTAAGCCACGAACTCTCGAAGGCCTTCCTATGACAGCAATATCGGAACCTAGGGTCGAACCATAGTCAAAAAATACAGCTCCACCAACAAAAGAAATAATCGGGAAGCGATACTCAGCGGTTGCCTGAAAAAAGGAGCGACCACTGCCAACTTTTCCTTCAGAGAAACCGCGCACTGAGTTACTGCCGCCGAGAACAAAGGCTTCATAGGGAGGTAAGTCTCCCATCACAGTGCCGCTTTGAATGTTGAAAGCGAAGGCTTGAGGTCCCTTGCTAAAGTCGAATCTAATCAACTTGACGGGAATGTAGTAGCTGAAGTTACCTCTCAGGCGACTGAAGGAAATATTTCCTGAACCTATTGGTGCTGTTTGGTCTAGTCCAAATCGCAGTAGGGAGCCACTCGTCGGTCGCAGGGGGTCATTGCGTTTATCCCGAGATGCTCCAAACCTAAAGATGAACAAGTCGTCTTCTCCACTGTCACTGAATGCTAGCCTTTGGAATCCTTGCTCGACTCTTGATCTGGGGGCGATGTCACCATCGGCATTCTCAATCCGAACCCGTTGATACTGCCATCCGGCTGAGAGTCTCCAATCCGGTCTACCAAAGGGGTTAGCAGGAATAGGACGAAAAAAGGTCACTCCACCCCCTGTGCGCACTACACGGGGACTATCGTTACCATTCGCGGTGTCAATGTCTACGCCGTCGCCATCAAAAACGAGGGAAATCGACCGACGCCGGAAGCCATTTACAGTGTAGGAAGTGCGGTAGGAATCGCCAGCAATCCAGGGATCTGTAAAACTCACATCAAACAACAACTCCCGCGTCCCCAGCTGAAACTCTGCCCCCAAGGTCTGGTTATTCCCCCCCAGATTTTGCTGTTGATAACTGACCGTACCAAACAGACCGCTAGTGGAGCTAATTCCGGCACCAGCGGCAAAGGAGCCAGTACTACCCTCAACCACATCTACGTTGATATCCACCTTGCTAGGGTCGTCCCCTGGACTGAAGGAAAATCGCACATCCTCTAATATACCCAGACCAAATACTCGCTGCAAATCCCTCTGCGCTATCTCGCGGTTGAATACATCCCCCGACTTTAACTCTACCTCTCGCGTAATAATAAAATCACGGGTGTGACCATCGAGTGGCTCATCTTCTTCGTCGAAAAATCTCACCTGGATATCCTCTATCACCCCTTCTGCCACCACCAGTGTAACAGTACCATCTTCAGCAACTCTTGGAGCTCCTATGACCTGCGCTAGCTCGTAACCATTTTCTGAGTACCACTCGTTCAATTCTTTTATCTGTTCTTGCAAGTCACGCAGGTTGAGAATTTGGCCATACTGATCGCTAAATATGTCATTGAGCACTTCTGGTGGTAGGACGGATTCGGCTATATCAGGTGGCACCGTCTCTATCACCACTTCACTCAGCACTGGGTTAGGCTCTACTGAAAAGGTGACGCGAACTCCCAAAGGAGTATCCTCTGGTATCACTTTCACATTGGCATAGAAACCCGTGGCATAGATGGCATTCACATCTTCTTGTAACTGAGAGCGGGTTGTGGTTCGTCCGGGTCGGGAGCTAATCGTGTTGTAAACTAGATCTTTGAGTTCTCCTTCTGCACCACTAACTACGACTTCTGCCACTAGCACTCGCGGTTCTTGGGACGGGACTTGGTCGGATGAGTCAGGGGTCTGATTCTGAGCGATGGAAGATTCACTGGCAAGTAATTCTGCCTGAGTGAACATTTCTACCACCACCTCTTCCTCCATAGGTGAAGGATTTTGGTTTTCCTCTACTGATACTGAATCCGGATCTAAAACCCCCTTTATCAATTTGTTGTCTTTTTCTTTCCCTGCTCCCTGTTCCCTGTTGCGCCCAGCCGACAATGTCGACGCTGGGCGCACTGTTCCCTGTTCCCTGCTTCCTTCAAAAAGGGGGTAGTTAACCCGGATTTGGTATGACTTTTGATTTTGAGGGATGGAAGATTCACTGGGAAATAATTCTGGCTCACTGACCATTTCCACCATCACCTCATCTCCCATCGGTGAAGGATTTTGGTTTTCCTCGAACCGTGGCAACCTCTTGTCGGACAACTTGATTTCCAGCGGCATCGCGTCCCCATCTTGAATTGCCGCTTCTGCTGAGGACGAAGCCTGGTCAGGTGTTTCCCCCCTAGCTGGCTTAGATAAACTAAGAGCTGTTGAAGCAGCAAGTATTGCTACTAAAGCCACAGGGGATAAACGCACGTTTTTAATATCGTTCAGCACTTCCACACACCCAATAAAGCGAGAGTTTATCAGTTTTTTGTCTGTTGTTTATTATTCCCTAATATGACAACAGACTACGGGACAAGGGGACACAATCACAAAGAATACTGACTATACCACGATCCTGCTTGTTCCGTCCCTAACCGTTCCTAAAAATGTCGGCAAATCTAGCACTACATCGTGAGCCGAACAGTCTTGCTCACTCAAGCTAAGGAATCTCACCTTAGAGCAGAAGTGCTATGCTTCCCACGAGTCCTAGCTTTGACTTTCGTCTTAACCTCAACTCTCAGGATGTCCTCTGCTATGCTGTTAGCATCTTTGAAGAAGTTGTGGCGACGAACACCTTTCAACTTCCTATTAAGCGCACTCCATTGCGACCAGA
>JBFRWF010000270.1:0-7250 GCA_051439465.1 Xenococcaceae cyanobacterium
TTCTATTCTATCAGCTTATCTAGCCTATCGCTGGATGCTAAATGCTGCTATTATATACGGTGATTTGTTAGAATCTGCTTTCGATCTCTATCGAGGAGAACTTTACAAATCATTGCGGTGGCCATTGCCGAAATGTCCACAGGAAGAAGAGCAACTGGGGAAACAATTAACTGCCTATCTGTGGAAGCGCCCTGGAATTCAGACTCTCAGCTTTACAGACTCGGAATAGCATGATGACTTGATAGTTGGCGAGAATATAGGCAAATATTACTCAGCCTTGAAAAGCATTTCAGCTTTTACCTTCCGACTCACTTTAGTTGGAAACACACACACCTAAAGCATAAGCGATCGCCCCGAAAAAAACAACAGGCTCCTACTCTTTGGTGAATCTCCTAATTGGTGCCGCAATGCCCACCCTACAAAACTTTGGTTGAGTCTGGTGGGCATTGCCCATTGTGACTCTTTGGGTGAATCTTCCAGTTGGCACCGCAATGCCCACCCTACAAAACTCTTTGAAAATCAAACCTATAAAGCAGTTATAAATAAAAGATTGAGTCTGGTGGGCATTGCCCATTGTGACTTTTTGGGTAAATGTTCCAATTGGTACCGCAATGCCCACCCTACAAAACTACTCACTAAGCATTTTTCAGACTCTTTTCAACTAGGTTGGGATTGTCTGAGTTTGCCCTCTTTTGACCCCCTCTATCAAATGGTGGATTATTTCTGCCAGCCTGCACTAGGTTCTCAGAATCCCACGTGCTTCAGCTGTGGGAGTGTGAAAATACCAGAACCTCTTTCCACTCAGCATCGGATAAAGGTTGGGTTACTAACTCAATACCAAAACAACTACTAGCCGCCTCTGTCAGCGCCTTCACCACTGTTGGAATCAGGGCATCTCCCTCCTGCTCAATTGACAATTTTACCCTCCGGGGGGCAGGTTCGCCAAACACTTGAGTAAATAGCTTTTTGGCTGGTGACAAAATCATGGAACCGTGCTGTAAAATTGACTCCCCTTGTCTTAGCTGGGCGCTACCAACAAGCTTTTGACCTTCAAAGTCAACTAAATCGGCACCAGTCGCAGTGCCAAAGCAGTTGGGATTGTGAATGTATCCCCGTCCGGCTGAGCCGTAGTGCAGCTCGACACCGAGCGATCGCCAACCCTGAATCAAAAACTCGCAAATCGCCTCATACACCTCTAAGGGTTTGCCAGGGATTCCTGATGTCACCACCATGTAAGTCAAATCTCCTTGGTGCAGTACCCCTCGCCCCCCAGTAGGACGGCGCACCAAATCTATAGACTTTCCTTGCCAAGTCAGCTTACTCCAAAAAGCTGGCCATCGACGTTGATGATAACCAAGAGAAATCGCAGCCGGAGACCAAGTATAAAATCGCAAAGTTGGGGGATGCTGTCGGAGTCGATGTTGTTCCAGAAGCCACCGATCAAGCGCCATCTGAACCGCGCCTGGAGCCTGAAGCAAGGGAATCAGGCGCCAAGCCGATTTGGGATATTGCTTTCTAGGCTCCTCTGCGCCTAGAAATGCTCCTCTGAGAAGAGAATGGGACTTTGTATTCATCAAGACCTGAGTTCGATATAACCAGTGTGAGTGTCAAGCTATAAAGGAAGATTGGTTCCTTCACATAGCCCTTAGAAGGTGTTTGAAAAGTCCTCTCACTCAGAGGGATGGGCGTAGGCGAAGCCTTCTCGTAGAGTAGCATTTGGACAGAAATACCTGGGTTTGAGCCATAGGTTATCCCCCAAATGCTTCGCCTCTACAACTTTTCAAAAATGCTCTTAGCGGTGGGTTATTGATCTCTAAGGACAAAGCTTGCTCTCAAGCTGACTGCTGACGGCTTCAGGCAGCGCCAAACTCTTCCTTAAGAGCTTCATCATTATCATCAGCAATGGTCGCCACCAGGGTAATTGCCCTGGAAATTTCTCCTGGGGAAAGCTCTGCCACCGTGCGCTGGGATAACACCACAACCTGATTATTAAAAATACCAAAACAGGTCTCAAAAGTTTCTGCCCAGTTCATTTCCAGCAGCTTGCGCATTAACCCTGGTTCATCCTTGGCAGGTAAGTTAAGCACCGAAGACCAAACTGTTAATATATCTTCATCACTCTCCCCAGTTAGCTGCACGAACACTTCAACGCTGCCATACTGAAACTTCCAGAGATAACTCTCTTCAGTGTGAAACACCATCGCACTATCGTTTTCTTCCATGCTAGAGATAACTGTTTCAATTACTTCTCGATGGCTCCTGGAATCTTCGATTAACTCGTCAGCGAGCACCTCTTCTGTTGACTGGTTTTCAGTTGCAACTGTTTCTAAGTTTGGATTTTGCGTAGTCATCGCAGTATCTCTTGGTTCAGCTTGAAGTTTGTTCACCATTCACCAGTATCGCTCGTCGCTGCTTTTATTGTCACTACATTTTCTCTTTAACTAGCTGTCCATGTAGCTAGGGGCTGTCTGCAAACCCTGGGGAGGGCGAAGCATTTGGATAGAAAAACCTGGAATTGAGGCATAATTTATTCCCCAAATGCTTCGCCCCTACATAAGATTTTGGGCATGGTTCAAAACAGAGTAACACACTTAGACGGGGAGACGGGGAGATGGGGAGACGGGGAGACACCGAACTCCGGGACAAGGTTCTAACAGTTCCCAGAGTAACACCCCTATGTGTTACCTTGCCACGAACCATATTGAACCATGCCAGATTTTGGACTTTGCAGACACGTCCTAGGTGAGCTGGTCAACACAGGAGCTGTATCTCAAGCCCCCGCTATACCCGTAGGGTTAGCGGTGGGTTGTTGACATTGAACTTCTAAGACGATGAGACTTTTATCAAGTCACCAATCACCATAAATCCCATTCTGATGAATTTTGGCTCAAACCAGTCTTCCTGCTAAATAAACTAATGAATTTTTAAGCTCTCGGTTGTACAGCAACGAACTTGCCTAATTTTAAATTATATAGCCAGTATATCGCCTAAACATGCGTTCTTAATATTTATTTTACACATTCCCTTGACATAGTGTTATTTCTACACCATAATATTAGTGTAGGAATAACACTAATTCATCAGAGGCATCAGCAAAGCTTTTTCCCCTGCCTCCCATATCCCTATCCTTCTATCCAGTTTTTTATTACTGTATTGGCATTTTAGGGGGGTAGCGAGCATTGTGCAGTAGTGGCAAAGCAAAACTGATTGTGCAGATATTTCAATTCCTGATAGGGATTAGGACAAAACCTACCTTCCCCATAGGGAGGGTAAACCCTTATTCGGATTAAGCCAATAGTCTGCTCAACCCTCATCTAAATATGTCCTAATCTGCCATCGTATTGCTATAACTGCTGCCAAACTCAACCTCCCAACTTTTAACCCAACAACAAAGGAGTAACTTATGATTACCACAACCAAACAACTCCCCATTCCTTCCTTTTTCGATTCCCAAAAAGTAGGTGAGGTCTGGCGAGTACCTTACCAAGAAAGGGCAGCCGACGCCAAAGATTGGGCAAAACGGCATCAGATTCAACCTGCGGCGAAGGATAAAACCCGCATTTGCCTGATGGCAATTGATGTCCAAAATACCTTCTGTATCCCTCAATTTGAGCTATTCGTAGCAGGTTGTTCTGGGACTGGTGCTGTGGATGATAATGTACGGTTGTGTGAGTTTATTTATCGCAATTTGGGGGTAATTACAGAAATTGCCCCGACGATGGATACCCATACAGCAATGCAAATCTTCCATCCCCTTTTCTGGATTAATGATGCTGGGGATCACCCTATTCCTGCGGCTACCATGATTAGCCTCGATGATGTGCAAAAGGGGGTGTGGAAGATCAATCCGGCTGTTGCTTATAGTATTGCCAAGGGGAATTATCTGGCATTGCAACAACACGCTCTCCATTACGTGAAGAAACTCAGTGATGAGGGTAAGTATCTTCTGACTGTTTGGCCCTATCATGCCATGCTGGGCGGTATCGGTCACGCTTTGGTTTCAGCAGTGGAGGAAGCGCTATTTTTCCACAATATTGCCAGGCACAGTCAAACTAATTTTGAGATTAAGGGAGGCAATCCTTTAACTGAGAATTATTCTGTGCTATCTCCGGAAGTATTAGAGGGGCCAAACGGCAGACCTATTGCTCAGAAAAATACTCGCTTTCTGCAAAAGTTACTGAATTTTGATGCAGTAATTATTGCCGGTCAAGCGAAGAGTCACTGTGTTGCTTGGACAATTGACGACCTCCTCACTGAGATTATGGCACAAGATCCAAAACTGGCTAAGAAGGTTTATCTGTTGGAAGATTGTACTTCTCCTGTTGTTGTTCCTAAAGTAGTTGACTTCACTGCGCAAGCAGATGCAGCATTCCAGCGCTTTGCCAATGCAGGGATGCACATAGTGAAGTCCACAGATGCGATCGACACTTGGCCGGATCTGGAATTACGACAATAACCGATCGCCCCCCTTCTCTGGTTTCTAGACTCTGCCTAGAAATCCAAATGGGAGGCTCTGCCTTCTGATGGTGTGGGGAAAACAAATCAAAAGGTCTATACCTTTTACCCATTACCTATTACTAAAAAAGGAATAATATCATGAGTCAATCTCAACCTCCCGACATTAATGACCTTTTCCAAAGCGCCCATGACGATGGTTTGCTTTCTACAGCATCTCTGCAAGCCTTAGATGTCACTGATATTGGTGCCCAGATTCAGGCTGGATTGGGCATTGATGTCGATGATGTGATGGCAAGTGAAGTGGTGCTAGTCACCGTCATGCCCGATGATTCCGGTTCAATTCGCTTTAGCGGGAATTCCCAAGCAGTACGCGGGGGTCATAATTCGGTACTAGATGCGCTGATGGCATCAAAGCAGCATGATAATATCCTGATCCATAATCGCTATCTGAATGGGCACGTGCTGTATCCCTATTGCCCCTTAGATCAGGCGGTGCGGATGACTCCCCAAAATTATGATCCCAATCTAGGTACACCTCTGTACGATCAAACCTTAGTGCTGTTGGGTACTGTCGTTGCCAAAGCGCAGGAATTTTCAGATAATGGAGTTCCTGTACGCACTGTCACCTTGATTATTACTGATGGTGCTGATGCTGGTTCTATCCGCGCTGATGCTAAGAGTGTAGCCTCGGTTGTCAATGATATGCTGAGGGCGGAAAACCATATTGTTGCCGGAATGGGCATTGATGATGGATATACCGATTTCCGTCAAGTGTTCAAAGATATGGGCATCCGGGATGAGTGGATTCTCACTCCTGGCAACAGTGACAGTGAGGTTCGCAAGGCTTTCCAGGTGTTTTCTCAGTCTGCGGTGCGCGTCAGTCAGTCAGCAGGGAATTTGAACTCCCTCGGCGGTTTTGGTAATCCTTAATGTTGTAATGTTGTAGGGTGCTTTAGGCGCATATTATTGAATTGTCACCATGCTTTATAGCTTTCTGCGCCCCTGGGCACCCTATACATATCCTGGGCATGGTTCAAAATAGGGTAACACGCGTTAGAGGGGGAGCAGGGGGAGCAGGGGGAGCAGGGGAAGCAGGGGGAGCAGGGGAAGCAGGGGGAGCAGGGGAAGCAGGGGGAGCGATCGCTACTAGGATGTCGATTCAGTCATAAAGATTCGGAAGAGTAGGGGCACGGCATCATTAACATTCTGCATTTGATCGAGATATTTATTTCGCCGTGCCCCCACACCCTCAGATTACTGAATCGGTGTTCTAAGTCTAGGGTGTTGATTTTGAGGTTTTTCAGCCGAGTTGAGCTCATGGGAAATCTGTGCTTGCTCATCGTCGGCTATCTGCCTGAAGTCCCTTCCCATAAATTTGTACTAAGCTGCTACGCATCTAATTTGCCTGTTAAGTTTGACGGGGAGACTCGGTCAACGGGGAGAGAGATTGAGGGTTTTTCCCCGATGCTAGAGTATCGGTCAAAAAATAAGAGTTGACAAAAAAGAGGTGATCTGCAATAAAATCCTCGCCAAGTGTTGGCGAGCAAAATCCGTGATAATCTGTGTCATCCGCGTCATCCGCGTTTTATCCGCCCATACATTTTACCTACCCAAAAACCCTATGGTGGAAGCATTGTAGCATCATCCGGGTGGGAAGTGCAATCGGCGCTTGGGCACCGCCCCCCATTTGGTCAATGGTGCCCAAGCAGCGCAGATAGCCAAAACTGGTAGCTCCTGAAGCAGAGAGGACGCGCAAGGACGCACCCTACAGAAATCGCCTCAGAGAAAATTATAGACTTACGCTGGCTGATTGACTCTTATTGAGCATGCCAGAAGGCGATCGCTAAGTAATATCAAATCTGGTTGAATAACCATACTTCGAAGCAGGGGAACAGGGGGAGAAGAATTTTGACTGGAAAGCCTCAGTGTGGGCAATTATCCGGATTTGATATAAAAACAAGTCTTAACATGGCTACGGGGTTGCCAAGAGTGTTGCGCTTACTAACTGTTTTTCTTATGAGCTATTATAAGCTAATGTTATATTTTTAGCTTTTGAGTTTTAAAATTGCAAATAGTAATTCTTAAATATCTCTTTACCTTTATTAAAAATCACTGAGTTTGAGCCACGAACTTGCGTTATTTCAGAAATTTGGTATCATCTTTATACCATGTCATACTGCTCTAATTGTAACTATTTTTAGCTAAATCTTCAGTCCAAGTAGCTTCAAACCCATTATTTTCGTGGAATTTAGAGCCAATCACCAGGAATTAAAGCGTGTTTGAAGAGCCATCGAACAACTTTATTTTTTTCCTTCCCAATTGAATCTATTGAAAAAAAAGCAGATATATGGTATGGAAGGAGATTTCAGGGGAAAGGGGGAGTTCTGAATCGGATTTTCTGGTAGTATAACCGAGATTGTACCAGGGATTGGTTTAAATAATCCAGGGCTGTTTGACATTCTCCTTTCTCGTCTGCTAATAGTTGCCCTAGCATTGCTAATGTGGCAGCTTTCACCCGAACATCACTGATGGGTTCGGTTAGTTCCAGAGACTGCTGATAAAGGGCGATCGCCCTTTTCCCAAACTGAGAAACTTGGGTTGGTGGGCATTGCCCAGTATCCAGTTGAAGATTTCAAGCAAATCCGACGCCAATGCCCAGCCTACAAACTATCCCTTACCCATAAGTCTTGAAACCCTTGTGGAGAGGGGGAGAGGGGGAGAGGGGGAGAGGGAGAGACTCGGTCGATGGGGAGATGGGGAGAGAGTGATGTAGAGTAAATTTACCCAAAGAT
>JBFRWF010000271.1:0-32478 GCA_051439465.1 Xenococcaceae cyanobacterium
ACCACTTGTCTGCTTTTTTTAGAATCCGCACCTGCTTGACTGTGAATCCTTCAGGCATTGGTCTATGAAGGTTGATTAGAATCAATCCTATTTTGGGTAACTTAATATGATGTCCGGTCACAGGATTTTCCTTAAATTGAGGAAATAGGAGCGACTTGAATTGTCCATATTTCTTGAACCTAGGAAACCCAAAACCGCGATGATGAAAGTAGCGCCTAGCAGTATGCAACTGCTTAAGTGTTTGCTGGAGAACCTGAGAAGGAACCTGCCTAAGCCGTGGAAATTCTTTCTTGGCTTGGGGAAGATTGTTTAGCATGTCAATCTCCCCTGGAAACTTCACATCTGGGCTAATGATGTATTCCTTCTCTAGAGAACACCTATCAATCAAACACTTTCGACTATTACACCAGTCTTTTATCTCTCGCAGCCCATAGTTATAGCAACTGCGACAAATATCCATCCACTCAACCAATAGCTGTTGCTGAGGAATGTCTGGGTATAGACGATAGCGGTAAGTGAATGTCAGCATACCACTATTATCCATGATTTATTTAAAAAACGCAAGCCCTTTAAATGTTAAAATACATTAAAAACAAGAATAAACCTTGGGGTCGTCCATGTATCCCCAGCTAAATCGAAGATTGTAGCTGGGGTATTATAGCTCCCCCAAACCCCCTCATCTGATAAAAGTTAAAATATAATTAGATTGATCATTTGCAACCAGGTATTGAGGATCGCATTAATGAAGGGAGTCTTACCACAAACAGAATATTTTTTTCCTTTAGAAAAACTGAAAAGCTTTGCTGAAACTGGTGTTCCTCGTTCTGCTTATGTTCACATTCCCTTCTGCCGACGCCGATGCTATTACTGCGATTTTCCGATTTCGGTGCTGGGGGATGGAGCCACCAGCAGAACTTCTATCTCCATTGAACAGTATGTTGACGTGCTATGCCGGGAAATTGAAATAACGCCAGTGCCTCGACAGCCTCTAGAAACGATTTTCTTCGGCGGTGGGACCCCTTCACTGCTGCCAGTACAACAGCTAGAACGTATCCTGGAGACTCTAGAGCAACATTTTGGCATTGCCCCTGGGGCGGAAATCTCGATGGAGATGGATCCAGGAACTTTTAGCCAGGAACAACTTAGAGGTTATCAATATGCTGGCGTGAATCGTGTGAGTCTGGGAGTTCAAGCATTTCAGGATGAACTATTGAGGGTTTGCGGGCGATCGCATTCTGAGGATGATATATTCACAGCCGTTGAACTGATTCGCCAAGTAGGGATATCCAACCTCAGTTTAGACCTAATCTCTGGTTTGCCCCATCAAACTTTAGCTCAATGGCAATACTCCTTAGAAACAGCGATCGAGATTGCCCCTAATCATATCTCTTGCTATGACTTAGTACTTGAGGAGGCAACCGTTTTTGGACGCCAGTATCAACCGGGAGAAAAGCCTCTACCTACAGATGAGGTGACAGTCCAGATGTACAAACTAGCACAGCAAAAGCTTACCAGTGCGGGATACGAGCATTATGAGATTTCTAATTATGCTCAACCGGGATATCAATGTCGCCACAATCGGGTTTATTGGGAAAACCGATCCTACTACGGTTTTGGTATGGGTGCAGCAAGCTATGTCCAAAGGCACAGGTTTACTCGCCCCCGTACTAGACGGGAATATTACCCTTGGGTGCAACAGCTAACTGAGGCGGGTGGTGTGATCGATTGTCCTGAGACATCAGCAATTGATATGCTGTTAGAGACACTGATGCTGGGATTGCGTCTAGCAGAAGGGGTGAGTTTGTCCCAGATTAGTCAGCAGTTTGGAAAAAATACTTTAAAGGAGATTTGGACTTTCTTGCAGGCTTATTATCACCAAGGCTGGGTAGAAGTGATAGGAACAGATGGAAAACCGGTTGATATGGGAGAGGCTGAGAATTTATTGTCAGTTGGGCGTTTAAGATTAACTGATCCTGAGGGATTTTTGTTTTCCAATACTGTTCTGGCAGCTTTGTTTAACGAAAATTAACTTTATTAGAAGAAGAACTATGAAACTCAAAATCCTTGCCACTCTCCTATGGCTAACAACCATCGGCCTCTTAACTCCGGCTAGCGCTCAGCCCGATCGCCCAGACTTTTTTAACCGGGGACGCGAGGAATTTGAGCAGGAAATTGAAAGGCTTCAACAAGCAGAAAACCCCAGTAATTTTAACCAACTCCCCCCCCTGATTGACCGGAAGCTTTTTTTTGGGAATCCGGAAATTTTGGGAGCACAGCTTTCCCCAGATGGGCAGTTTATGTCTTTTATTAAACCCCTCAATGGCGTGCTGAACATCTGGGTCAAAGGTATCAATGAACCATTTGAAGCGGCACGTCCAGTGACAGCGGATACAGCTCGTCCAATCTTCAGATACACTTGGAGTGAAGATGGGCAATATATCCTCTATGCACAAGACAAAGAGGGCAACGAGAACTTTCACGTTTATGCCGTCTCTCCCACTGCCACTCCTGCAACCGGAACTCCCCCTGCACGAGACCTTACCCCCTTTGAAAATGTCCAGGCTCGCATCATCGCTACCCCAGAAGAAACCCCCAATACTATCATCGTGGGGCTCAATGACCGCGACCCCAGATTTCATGATGTTTATCGTTTAAATCTGACCACCGGAGAACGAGAACTTCTGATCAAAAACGAGCAAAATATTTCAGACTGGTTAACAGACCTTGAAGGCAATGTTCGCCTAGCAGTGCGCCCGATGGAGGATGGCGGGCAAGAAATCCTGCGCGTGGAGGGAGAAAACCTTGTCCGAGTCTATACCTGTAGCTTTGAGGACATCTGCGGGCTCCACCGCTTTCACAAAGATGGCAAGCGGGTTTACATGGAGACTAATCGGGGTGAGGATGTAGACTTGACTCGCCTGGTGTTGTTCAACCCCCAAAGCCAAGAGATTGAGTTGGTTGATGTGGATCCGAAGCAAGAAGTCGATTTCGGCTCTACAATTTTCTCTCCGGAGACCAAGGAGTTAATTGCTACCGTCTATGTGGGCGATCGCCAGCGGATTTATCCCAAAGATAAAGAATTTGCTCGCGACTTAGATTTTCTGAAAGAAAAGTTGCCAGAAGGGGATTTAGGTTTGAGTTCAATTACAAAGGACGGGCGACTATTTCTGGTCACCGTCAGCAGCGATATCGACCCCGGCTCGGCATACCTCTTCAACCGGGAAACTCGCAAGTTGGAAAAGCTCTATGAGTTGCTTCCAGAGCTAAATAGGGAAGATTTAGCTCCCATGCAGCCGATTCGCTACACCGTCCGTGATGGCTTGGAGATTCCCGCTTATCTGACGATTCCCAAAGGCGTTGAACCCCGCAATCTCCCCGTTATTATTCTTCCTCATGGAGGTCCTTGGTTTCGGGACACCTGGGGGTACGATGCTTATGTCCAATTCTTAGCGAACCGAGGTTATGCCGTGTTTCAGCCTAATTTCCGAGGCTCAACGGGCTATGGCAAAGATTTCCTCAATGCGGGGAATAAGGAATGGGGAACTGGTACCATGCAGCACGATATCACCGACGGGGTGAAATACTTAATCGAGGAGGGCATTGCCGATCCCGAGCGAATTGGGATTTTTGGCATCTCTTATGGCGGTTATGCGACTCTAGCAGGTCTAGCATTTACCCCTGACCTTTATGCAGCAGGCATTTCCTTCGTCGGTCCTTCTAATATCCAGACGCTGTATGAGTCTTTACCCCCCTATTGGGAAGGATTCAAAAACCAATTTAAGCTCCGGGTGGGAGATCCCGAAGATCCCGAACAGTTACCTCGTCTGCGGCAACAATCTCCTCTCTTTTCCGCCAAGCAGATTCAAGCCCCTCTGATGGTGATTCAGGGAGCCAACGACCCCCGTGTTAAAAAGGCTGAGTCAGATCAGATTGTAGTCGCTTTGCGCGATCTGGGTCGTGATGTAGAATACCTCCTTGCCCCCGATGAAGGGCATGGCTTCACAGTAGAAGCCAATAACCTGGCAGTGGCGGCGGCGATGGAGCGTTTCTTGGGCCAGTACCTCGACGGACGGTTTCAGGAGTCGATGTCGCCGGAAATCCGAGAGAAATTAGAGGCTTTAACTGTGGATATTGATAAAGTACAACTTGGAGATTAATGTCTGCTCAGAAATTACCCGGATTTGCAACTCTGTCAGTGGGAATGTTTTTCTTAGGTGGCGTACAGCTACTTTTTATCGGCATCCTTGGAGAATATGTTGGTCGAATTCATAGTGAGGTAAAGAGTAGACCTTCTTTTGTGATAGAGTCAATTAACCGTTACGGCAAAACCGATTCCAACTAAATCTAATCCCTTTAGTCAGAAAATGCTAACTCAAAAATGGATTAACAGTTCCTCTAAAAAAGCCCTAGCTTGTTCATTTATAGCACTTTTGATTTATATATTCTTAGTCGCTTTTTCTCCTAGAAAATTAATATATGATGAAGTTTATTACATGGGCATCGCCAAAGATTACATAAAATCTGGATTTACTCCCTACTTCATAGAAAATATATCTGGACATACAGGTATTTTATATTCTATTGTTCATGCTATTTTTTCACCTTTAACTAATTACAGTGTACCTCACATACGCTTTGTAAATGTTTTCTTATTGTTTGGTTGCTACTTATTGATTTTGATTTGGCTCAAAGTCAGAAGTGATCAGACTGTAGGAAATGCTCTTCTCAATTCTGGGATGTGGCTAGCAGCTCCAACTGCCGGAGTGATCGGGTGCATGGCATTAACAGAATTGCCTTCCATTTTTATTTGCCTTCTCTCTACTCTAATGCTGATTTTTGCTTACAATCAGGGAAAGTGGAGAGGGAATTCAGTTACATTAGTTAGTCTAATGGTGTCAGGAGTATTTCTTGGTTTGTCAACGTGGGGAAGGCAAAACTTTATCGTTGTTCTAGTAGCTTCTCTTCCATTTTTTCTACCGCTCACAAAGAAGTCTGTTATCTTCGGATTTTCCTATGCACTCCCTACGTTATTGATTTTTACATATCCGATTTTGATATGGAAGGGCTTAGTGCCTCCCGCCGTAAGTTATGCTGTGGAAGGTTATCGGTTTTCTAACTTTATTTTATCTTTTGGCTACCTAGGACTTATTGCCATCATACTTTTTCCACGATTAATTATCGTAAGCAGGCAATCCTGCCTCAGGATACTACTTGTTTCAAGTTTTTTAGTTGCAACCTTCGGAGGTCTGCGTTATGTTCCAACCTTAGGAAATCTCGATTATGCTCCAAATCGATCTCTTCTTGAGAGAATATTGGGAAATATTGGTGTATATATAATACCCTATCTTACAGGAATAATTTTTACGTCATTGGCAGTATTATTTCTTTACTCAATATTCAAGGAAGCTCTGTCAAAAAAAACTGACTCTATCTTTTTGTACTGTATTATCTCCATTTTACTTATTGGAGTTTCTAATATCAAAATTGCTCATGCTTTCAGTTCTCGTTATATCACCCTCGCATTACCATTTCTGATATATATAGCATCTTATAAAACCGAGGATAGATTTTTCTTAATTAGATTTACATTTTCCTTCATCCTATCTCTTTTATCTATCCTTAATTACTATGAAATGTTACTATAAAGATTCTATGGTTAAACTTGATACTACCCTGGAGTTTAGACTATGACAAAATGACTCAGTCTTTTTTTTTAAAGTTTCTCCCTTTTTCTTACTTTCTTTTTATGAATATATGTAAACAACAGGCTTCGCCTGTTGGGGTGGCGATCGCTAGGGACATGTTCTCTGCATACTACAGTTAGAAGTGCGCAACGTCGGTTCGTATCAAGTCCAATCACTCGCCCCCTCCCAAATTGCCGCCTCCATTTCTTCGAGAGTGGCTGCTTTCATGCTTTGTCGGTGCAGCATTCCCGATAAGGCTTCGACAGGGACATTGAGGGGGATGACTTTGACCTCTCCGTTTTCATCAATGACAAAATCAACCTTACTGCCCGTCTCTAGTTTCAGGTAGTCTCGAATTTCCTTGGGGATGGTCACTTGTCCCTTGCTGGTAATTGTGGCACTAGCCATGACGAAAATCATTACTCAATATCCTTACTTAATTGTAAGGCATTAGGAGGAGCGGGGCTTTTGTCCCTGCCTCTTTGCCTAACCTGCATTATTCATGAGCCAGAATAAGAGACCAAGAAAAACAAAAATTTGTATACAGATTTCTCTTTTGTCTGTTTGTTCTCCTATCATCCAACCTTGTCCAATTCCGTGATTACCCGGTTGTAGGTCGGGGTATCTCAAACTATTATTGGCGATACCATATATCACAGAACCACCAACCCGCGATCGCTCTTCCCTCGCAGTCTTCTCCAGACAATCATCACCCGGGAGTGAGCAATACCCATAAATCGATTCAAATGTCAGCTTCTGTCACCCTCACCATCACCTCTGGTAGCCTCAAAGGTCAGAAATTTGTCTTTAGAGAACCCACCACCTGTATTATTGGTCGGGGTCATAACTGCAATCCCAAACTCCCGGATGATAAAGTCCATCGCACCATCTCCCGCTATCACTGTCTTCTCGAGATCAATCCACCCCACATCCGCGTGCGCGACTTCGGTAGTCTCAATGGCACTTATGTCAACGGCCAGAAAATCGGACAGCGTCAATTTAATCAAACCCCTTCTGAAGGCGATCATATGAGCTTCCCTGAGTATGAATTACTTGAAGGCGATGTCATCCAATTAGGTAACACAGTATTTCGAGTTGGGATTCAGGTTGATTTCTCCGAAGCTTCAGAGTTGCTGGATCTGCTTCCCCCCCCCCTAAATATGCATGGTTCAAAACAAAGTAACACGCTTAGACTTCGGAGAGGGGGAGAGGAGGAGACCTCACAAGAGTAGGTTTTTAACAAAAGGGTGAGTCAGGGCGATCGCAGAAACGAAAAAATAAGCTTTTTCTCCCCCTGCTTCCTCTGCTCCCCCTGCTCCCGGGAGCTCGTCTCAACCCGAAATCTAAAAAACCTACCCTTGCAAGGAGGGGGAGACAGAGAGACATCGGACGAGGGGACAAAGTTCTAAAAGTTCTCCAGACTAACACCCCTATGTGTTACCTTGCCACTCGACATATTGAACCATGCCTAAATATAACTTACCCTGACTGGGGTTTCTGTTAGTTTCTCTCACGTACAGTCGTAGGCAAACAAATCAAATTATTCCCTTGAATTGAAATTAAACCCTGTTCACGTAGCTCGCCCATTAAGCGAGTAACGGTAACACGAGTAGCACCAATAGCACTACCAAGAAGTGCATGAGTTAAAGGATAGGGTAGACAGTAACCTTTTTCAGTCGGTTCACCGTATTCTTCAATTAAAAAGGTGAGAAAACCCAAGAGTCGATCAATAGTATGCTTTTGACCTAAGTGACTTAACCAGAGCAGTTTGCGCTGATACTGGTAGCGAAAAGCCTCCAAAACTTCCTGACGCAAGTGAGGCCAGTTGTCTAAATCCTGCCAGTACATCCACACCACGGAGGTTAGGTCAACATGGGCATAAGCCTGAAGAGTGAAGGGGGACTGTGCAACAATTTCAAAAGGTTGACCAGCACCTATAAAACCTAAAAAAGCTTCCTCATTCATGTCTGATGATGAGTCAGATTGAGCCTGGTTCCTGGTAGAACTAATTGGTGCTTTACCCACCATGCGGATAGCACCTCTTTGAACCAGATAAAGCAGCCCACAGCGAGTGGGAATTAGCTCATCTTTCCTGAAAGTCCGGTAACGATAATGTGACTGCGCCCAGTCAAGAATCCGTTGCGAGGTTAAGAAAGGTCGAAATGCCTCTGATGATTGAGTGGGAGAATGCATAGGCGATGTTGCTCCTGAAACTCTAGTTGTTTTTATTTTTTGGGGTTTGAGTAGCATTCATGCAGATTCTTACGCTAAAACCGATCCGATGAACTGTGCCAATTAAACCCCATGCTGCCCTTTTAAAGGTTCGCCAGAAGCGGTTGCGTCCGCCAGGCAGACACCGAGCCAGAACACCGAAAAAGGAATCGACGATGCTTTCTACTTTTTCCCCAAAAGACATTGTCCGTTTCTGGAGCAATTTGTTAGCGGCTTGACCTATAATACCTGCTATCTCGTATTTTATGCCTTTTTCAGAAAACCGCCACCTTTTTGCCTCTGGAGATTTCCAAGCTTCTGCATCAAGTCCTTTTAAATTTTTATAGTCTTCTTGCAACATCTTTTGTTCGGCTTGCAGCTCGTCCCATAGACCTTGCAATGCAACATTACTGAAGGACTCTAAGAATTTTTCTGCCTGCTGTATTAGCGCACTTTCCTTTTGCATTATTTTTCGATATTCTTTCTCTCCTAACGGTCTTTGACTCCCTAGAATAACACGGTCAATTAAGATTCTTTTTAAGCAATGATAAGCTTTTTCCCCTTTCTTATATACCGTTTCATCCGAAGGAGATTAAAAAAAAACAAGTCTTGAAGAAGTCCATTATTAATTACCTCGATTTTATAGACAATAAAAGACGCTCTAAATCTATCAAACTTTCAATCATTTTAAAGAGAACATTAAAGCCAATCCCCCCTCCTTTCAATTTATTCTTCAAACCAGATTTTTACCACCTAAGTTTAGGAACTTAAGAAAGAAGTTAAGAATTTTTATTCATGAAGAGCCAGTAGCTCTTATTGCTCATAGATTTCAGCCACTGAGCTACTTAAGCGTGGTCAACGCTTATCTTCGGATAAAGAGTCTTATCTTCGGAAAAGAAGCAAGCTGGAGGTATCACTTCCACTTCTCCTGATTCTGATATTAGCTGACCCTATTCCCGATAAAGCGACCCGATCAGGCTTAGACCCACAAGCCGCGATCGCCCTGGGGGAAGCATCGGGGTCCTAATGTTTGTTAATATTCAGCAGGATTGAGATGAAGGAGTCACGCTTATGTCAGAAGCCCAAAACGTTGTCGGTGGACAGCTTGAAGTTTGTTGTAAATCTCCAATAACAGGTTTTTATCGAGATGGTAAGTGTAATACTGGAGCTGGCGACTTTGGTGCGCATCTGGTATGTGCACAAGTGACTGAAGCGTTTCTGGAGTTCACAAAAGCGAAAGGAAACGATTTGAGTACACCAGCCCCAATGTATGATTTTCCCGGTCTCAAGCCTGGTGATCGCTGGTGTTTATGCGCTTCCCGTTGGAAAGAAGCGCTAGATGAGGGCGTGGCACCGCCCGTAGTTTTGTCAGCGACTCATGCAATGGTCTCCGAGTATGTGTCTATCGAAGACCTGAAGCAGCATGCCCTTGACCAATAACTGATTTGAAAAGTAGAGCGATCGCTACCAAATTCCCCTTTCGATTTTCTCCCTCTTTCTGACTTGATTTGAGGCAGTGTGACACTTTAGGGTGCGGAATGTGGGATATTAAGACTCTTTATCCGAAGATAAGCGTTGACCACGCTTAAGTAGCTCGATGGCTGAAATCTATGAGCAATAAGAGCTACTGGAAGAGAAAGTGGACTTATATTATCGATGAAGACGAGGGGGCTAATAATGGACTTAAAAACTTTCATCCCCTACATAATCCCCCGCTTGTTGGATGATAGATGACGAAACAGACAATTTTACACGTATCTCGGCTCAACCTCGACAAAGATAGCACGGATACACGGATAAACAAGAATTGCCAATTTATCCGGGTATCAGTGTTCAAAATCCTTGTGGTGCTATCCCCTACTCCCTTTCTTTTTCAGCGAAATTGCGGGGTAATTAACCCGGATTTGGGATTAGAAAGTTCGCCAAATCTTGATAGTCTTGTCCCCACTCCCACTGGCTAGGATTTGCCCATCTGGACTGATGGCGATCGCACCCACAGCCTCCGAATGACCTGTGAGCGTCTGGAGCAATTCTCCCGTATTGAGGTTCCAAATTTTAATCGTCTTATCCTCACTACCGCTGATCAGGTGTTGCCTATTGGGACTGATCGCGACAGCCTGAACCGCTCCTGAATGTCCTGTGAAGGTGTGCAGCAATTTTCCCGTCCCCAAATCCCACAGCTTGATGGTTTTATCATCACTACCACTGACAAGAGTCCGTCCATCAAAGCTAATAGTAACAGATCTAACACAGCGTTGGTGTCCTGTGAGAGTACCAACCAGGTCTCCTGTACGCAGATTCCAAATCCTGACGGTCTTGTCTTCACTACCACTAATAAGGGTTTGACCATCGACGCTAATCGCCAGGGAATAAACCCACTGTTTATGTCCAAAGAGTGTCTGGAATGGCTCTCCTGTCTGTATATCCCAGAGTTTAATTTTGTGACTCCCACTGGCAATGAACTGCTGATTGCTTCCTTCTTTCCAAGAGCTGATGGCGAGGGAGCGAATCGGTTTTTTATGTCCAAACAGAGTCCGGTGAAGTTTTCCAGTTTGCAGGTTCCAAATTTTGATATAGCTTCTCTGCTCGGTTTTATCGCTACTGGCGAGGGTATGTCCATCAGAGCTGAGGGTGAAAGTCAAAACCTCCCCTGAATGTCCAGTGAGCATCTGGCCTGGAGACGTTTTAGAGCTTCTCCTATCCAGACGCCACAGCTCAATAGTGCTGCGATCGCCACCACTAAACAGACTTTGTCCGTCAGAGCTGATGGCAAGTGAAGATACCTTTCCTGAAACTCCAGTGAAGGTATGACCGAGAGAAAAATGGCGTTGATGTTTTAGCTGTGCGATCGCCCTCAAAAGATCCTGCACCTGAGCAACACCCTGCTCATCTCCCAAGACTGACAAACAGGCTTTGAGAGTTTCCAGATATTCCTGGTCTTCTAGTGTTATGGTTGACTCCATTGCCTGAACTTCTTCCAGTTTAGACAATTGGTGCTGCTGCAGCCACAGTTGTAGCGAGTAATCTACTTGCTCCTTAGCCAAAGACTTATCTGGTAGATTATTTAGGCTCTGAGCCAGTTTCAAAGCCAGTTCAGGTCCCCAATAAGGTCGCTCTCTGGCTAGAGCTTTAAGAACATCTTGGTAGATTAAAACCGTAGTGCGAATGACTGCTTGCAGGGATTTTTGCTCAGGAACATCCTTGACTAACTGAGGTAGCAACTCAGGCAACCGCAGGGATAAATCATAGTGAACAAGATAGTGAATATCTGCCACCCAGCCAGCAACAAGACAGTGGCATATACTAAAAAACTGGCACAGTGCCTCAAAATCCTTTCTATTGACCTGGTAATCGAACGTTAGCTCCCTAATATCAATGCCAGCAGCTTGCAATTCTTCTGCCTCTTCCAGAATTGCTAGGTTGATGGCATTATCACCGCCGAGACGATTTATTTCTTCGGGTTTTTTCCCCAATGCCAGAAGTTTGTCTCTCGTTTCTTTCCACTTCAAAGCACGGGCTTTTGCCGACTCTTCTATAAACTCTCTATAACACAATTTGAAGATAGTTTCATAGCAATACTTTTCCTGTCCTAATCCCCAGTAAGCCATGCGTAAATTGAGATAATCCCCTTCTATTTCTGACTCTAGAATTAAAGTTGGCTCTCCCTTGAGCATCCAGAAAAGCGTCTTAATACTGGATTCACCGTGAAAATGCTTGCTATCCCAAGCTCCACCTAAAAATTCTGTTGGTCTAACTTTACAATGCAAAGAATAGTGCTGACTGAGAAATTCTCGCAGTCCTTGAGCCAACCTTTGTTCGATTTCTTGCGTTCCCAGACCAATTTCATCAAATCCCTCAAACGGTACTTTAGGCGGCGCAATAAAAATTCGCAGCGGAATGGGGCCGTCATGGCGGCGAGATTCTAGAAGTTGGCTGGGAAATAACCGTAAGGGCCAATGCTCAAGAGTTTTGTTAACTTCAGGCAATTGAAGGGTCGTTTCTCGCGCTTTAGCTGCTATTTCCAAGAGCGTCTTGCGCTTGTCAGCGACTAATTGCTGTTGTAGCGCTTTCTCCTCTTGAAAGCTTGGCTGCCGATCCTCTGAATCTGCTAGCTCAATTGACGTCACATCCTGGATGAAGTCTTGAATTCCTCTAACTTTTTTTTCTTCAATTCCTAGAGAATTAAGCACGAGCTTGGTTTGATGCTTCTGCTCATTCTTCAGCTCATCTTGAATCTCGCTTAATATACTGCTAGCTCCAGTATACACTAAGGTTGTAAAGACCGGTTTAGCAACTTGAAGTAATAAGTTAAACCACTGCTCCATAACTGGTTTTCCATTTATTTCAATGCCTTTTTCACATCGCACATTTTCCTGATTTCTCTTAGCATATTAGATGAAACGATAATGCTACCGCCATCAATATTTTGCGATTTGGGAGCATCCACAGGGGTTGATTGACTGACAAATCTTTGAAGTCTACACCCGCCAGGGACTCAAGGATTCTGTGGCTCAAGTTATTTATAATATCCCCAAAAGGTTATGGAAAATTAAAATCTTGGTTATTTTTTGGATAAAGACCAGGAATATTTTTGGAAAAAATGATCCAAAAAAGCGATGTTGCCAAAGTCCAGCAGAAATCGAGATTTCTGGGATGACTGGACTGATGCTCTAGGGGACAGCACTGCATAACTGACAATAAATCTCAATCAGATATTGTTCTCAACAATATCATAAGAGTGTCTCTCTGGGCAGAATTTATCAAAATTTCCCTGGGGAAAGGGGAAATCCCCTGCTCTGCCTAAGGATTGAGGCGATCGCCCCGTGAGGATTGACTCACTCAATTGGTCTTTCTCGTTGATCGACTTAGAGGATAAGCAGCATCACTTTGCTGACTCTACTAAGTAGATGGACAGGGTATCCACTTAAGCCGGGACAGTTTATATATGTTTTGATTTGCCACGACTCATTTAGGACTACTATATTCCCCATTACCTATTCCCCATTACCTATTCCCTATCCCCTATTCCCTGTTCCCTGTTCCCTGTTCCCTGTTCCCTGTTCCCTGTTTCCTAGTGTCCCGCCTTAAGTTGGTAGCCGATGGACATATATAAACAATCTCATTGCGAGCGTCAGCGAAGCAATCTCAGGGGTTTGAGATTGCTTCGCACGCCTGTCGCCTGTTGGCAGCGTGCAAGAGACCAATAATAATATTTAATAAAATATGAGGTAGCTCAAAGACACAACTGAGAAAATATATCAAGATGAAATCAATCTCGACACCCAACTCATCTTTTGCTATTCCCCTACAAGACTTAATTGAATATCCAGCAGCTGGGATTCTCAGCAAAGTGCTGGTTAAGGATAACAACTGCCAATACACTCTATTTTGTTTGGCAACGGGTACTGAGCTAGAAGAGCATACTTCGACAAGGAATGCCGCCATCACTGTGATTGAAGGTAAAGGCACCCTCATTCTCGAAGGGAAAGAGATTAGGCTGGAAGCTGGTGTCTTTGTATTTATGCCAGCCAATGGGTCCCATGCCCTGAAGGCATCAGACAATCTAGCTTTTGTTCTCACCCTTTCTGAAAATCCCCAGCGCCAGTAATCAGGAGCAAAACGTATGACTCAGATAGAAGTGCAGGCAACAACTAAGCAGCAGCATAAACCTAACCTGCAAGCTTGGTATCGACCGACGTTTTCCCCTGAACATGGGGTTTATGTAGTCTTGTCTGGTTCCTTTCTCACTGGGGCGGCATTAGCCCAGACTTGGACGCTCTCAACTACCTTGGCATTTCTTGCTGCTTTCTGTGGCTTTCAAGGGGAGTATCCCTTGGGAATCCAACTAAAGCAGCGGCGGAGTTTGAAGCCTCGCTTTCTGTTTTGGGGCGGTTTGTATAGCGCCGTAAGTTTGGGGATAGCTATCTGGCTTTACTTTCGGGCACCTGTATTGCTCTGGCTGTACGGTGGGGCGATCGCGGCTTTATTGGTGGATGTGGTTGAGATACTGCGCAAAGAGCGAAAGTCAATAGTTAACGAATTAGTAACCTTTGCAGCGGTTTGTTTGTCAGCGCCTATGGCTTACGCTGTCACAACTGGAACCCTTACCCCTTTGGCTCTAGGACTGTGGGTGCTCAATGCTCTCTTTTTCAGCAGCAGTATCTTTACGGTAAAGCTCCGCAAGCTCAAAACCAGTTCTATCGTACCAGGGGTAATTTATCACGCGATCGCTACTCTAATTGTGATGGGACTTTACTGGTTCCATTGGCTATCGCCTTTCACTGCCCTAGCATTTGGGGTAGCACTGCTCAAATTCGGACTAATTGCGTGGCAACAGCAGTGGTATCGCACTACAAAAATTCAATTTGTTGCCATTCTAGAGACAGTTTTTGCCTTGCTTTTTGTGGCGATCGCTGCCCTTACTGTCCTCCCTGCTCATCTCATTTGAAGTACCGATTCTTGCAGCTCTACCGAACCTAGTATGCTAAATTGATGCTTGAAAAAGGGAACTTCGGATCAGGGAACTTCGGATCAGGGAATAGGCAACAGGGAACAGGCAACAGGCAACAGGGAATAGGAAATAGGGAATAGGTAATGGAGAATAGGTATTCTTGCTAACGAATAATCATTAATGAAAAGTCAAAAGGATTTTGGTGTATCATTCCCAGTCGACAACTGCGGTTCGCTGGAGTAATGGAACTTAATAAAGCTATCAAAGGCGTACCACGCTAAGACGTACCAAGGAATAATTTCAATTTGTAGTCCCTTAACCAGCAACTGTCGCAGAGCTAGCGCACTAAAGCCAAGAGGGATTAGAACCCGAAGATCTACAACACCGTTTGTCGCTCGTTTAACTCGCTGGTTTAGATCAGCAGCCGCATTTGTTACTTCCGCCGCTGCATCTGATTTTCCATTGGTAGCAATTGATTTTACATCGGTAATATCGCGGATAATCACGCCTAAATCTCGCAAAATAGCGCGGACATCATCAAAACTGCTGTGTTCCTGAGCGTGGAATACAGTGATGCTGCCACTGGCGACATTCGTTCGCACCCGATAAATCTCAAGACACTCTTTCAGTGCATGGGCAATTGGTTCCATCTTGTGTTTTTCACGATGCAGATGGGCAACTCGAAATCTGATCCGTCCTGGGGTTTGACTCACCATGTGGGCATGGATTGGCGAAGATTCAGATTCCATTTCCAGCAATTCTGGTGTTAGCTGTGGTATCTTTTTGCTATTTTCGAGCACCATATCCCTGCAAGCTCTCCTTCTTCACTCCCGATCGAAAAATAAATCTTAACACAGCTATAGTGCTTGATTTTGGTGGGTTACGGCGGATAGTTAGTTAAACGGTTAGTAAGGTAAAGTTATCGCCGCCTAACCCACCCTACCCAAAGGTTTAATATTTTCTTTATAGATACCCTGGTAGCCACCCTGAACTAGTTAGCCTCAGGATGAAGCTCAGCAGAGCCAATTGCTTTTTGGGACTGTTCCTCAGCCAGTTCAACCTTTGCTTCTGCCACAAGGTCTTCAAAAACTTCGCCAGTTTCTGTGATAAACCCCTTACCCTTTTCGTAGGCGACGATTCCACCTTTGATAGCAGCCTTGGCGATGGGTTTACCAACTTTAGCCACAACAGGAATGAGGAAGGGAGTAAGAACCACTGCACCGATACCTGCTGCAATTCCGGGAACACCTAGGTTTTCAGCCAAGTTTTCAAACAAATCTTCAACTTTGAGGGCCATATCAAGCCTCCTTTAGCCAGCACCTAATTACATAATTTTGGTTTGAACCTCTAAGGGCAAATCAAAGATTATGCCCTTAGATTCTGGAGTCGAGTTACCCCGTCTCCCACTCCTGTAAATTAAATAAACTTAGTTGTTTACCAACCGGTTTGTCCGGCTTTACAGGATTCCCAGGCTCATCAGGCAACCCCAATAATAAATCCCTCTTATGAGAGTCAGTTGATTCTGACTTGGGCGTGACTTTCCGCGTGAGGAGCGGTAGTTTTTTAGTCGGTGATTTAGTCTTAGTCCTTTGATTTTGGGACAACGAGTCGGTGTTAAACTGAGACTAAATCCATCATAGCACAAACTCCCGAAAATGAAAGGTCTTTCAGTCGGTACAGTTTATGACCTATCTATCCAAATCTTGATCCAATTAAAAAGTATATCCAACATCAAGAAACTCCGTCGAAGTAATTATTGTTTGCCCGCAATTCCCCTAGGACCAAGCTACTGCTATGGTCGCAGTACCCTTGCGGTATCTTTGATGGTTCAAAACAGAGTAACATTAGAGACATGGTCGACGGGGAGACACGGTCGACGGGGAGACACCGGACTCCGGGACAAGGTTCTAAAAGTTTCCCAGACTAACACCCCTATGTGTTACCTTGCCACGAACCATATTGAACCACGCCATAATTTTTACGTTTGCACTTACTATTATCCCTATTTAAATTATCCTACTTTCCCATTGAAGGTTAAAAAAAAATTAACTAAAAGTTACTCTTATGGAAGTTAAGATAGGGTGTCTTGTTTTCTAAATTTAGGGCATCCAGAAATACTTCCAAACTCCTTTTCACCCTATCAGCTCAATTTTAGCCCTCAAATACCTAAAGAGACTGTCTTGACTGAAAATCGCCATCTATCTGTCTCCAATCAGTTGATCTCGCGCAAGGAGCTGCGGCAGCTAGTCCGGTCTCAGCTTAAGATCCTGCTGGAGGGGGGAAACTTGGAGGCGGCAAAAGCGGTTCTGGTTCCCGTGCAGCCTGCGGACATTGCGGACGCGATTGAGGGTTTGCCAGAGGCGATGCAGGCGATCGCCTTTCGCTTGCTCTCCAAAAACGAAGCGATCGAAATCTACGAGTATCTAGATTCCCGCGTGCAGCAAGCTCTAATTGAGGATTTCAAACGCCAGGATGTCCTCGACATTGTGGACAAAATGTCGCCAGATGACCGAGCGCGACTGTTTGACGAGCTACCTGCGAAAGTTGTTCGTCGTCTGCTCGCACAACTCAGTCATGAGGAACGGGAGGCTACGGCTCTGCTGTTGGGTTACACACCCAATACTGCTGGGCGGATCATGACGCCGGAGTACATCTCCCTCAAAGAAGGGTGGACTGTTAGCCAAGCCTTCGAGTGCACTCGTCGCTTAGCACCGACTAGCGAGACAATTTATTCTCTCTATGTCACAGATGCAGTTCATCACTTGACCGGACATCTATCCCTGCGAAACCTGGTGACTGCCCAACCAGAGCAAACCATTGGCGAAATTATGAACCATCATGTCATCTGTGTCCACACCGACACTAACCAGGAAGAAGTAGCTCGTCTGCTCCAGCGCTATGACTTCTTAGCCGTACCTGTGGTGGATGGAGAGCAGCGTCTGGTGGGTATTGTCACGGTTGATGATGTGATTGACATACTGCATGAGGAAACTACTAAAGACATCCATACCCTTGGTGGCATCCAGTTTCAAGAAAACAACTATTTTCGAGCCACTCTCCAGAGTGTTGTCCGCAGACGCGCCTTCTGGCTAATTGTGATCCTTTTGACCAATTCCCTTACAGGCATGATCATTAAAGCCCAAGAGGAGGTCCTAAAACAGGTTATTATCCTGCTAGCATTTATTCCCTTGGTGATTGATATCGGCGGGAGCGTGGGCAACCAGTCCTCTACGGTAGTGATTCGGGGCTTAAACACGGAGGCAATTCGCTCCCATGGAGTCCTCTGGGTGATTGTACGGGAGGCAATAGCGGGAGCGTTGCTGGGTTTAATATTAGGGTTGGTCGCAATAGTATGGTCTTACATTTTCCAGGGCAATTTACTGATTGCACTGGTGGTGGGGATAAGTCTACTGCTAATCTCTTTGTTATCTACTATGATTGGTGCAGCGCTACCGTTTCTTTTCTCCCTTTTGGGTTTAGATCCGGCTCTGATGTCTGCTCCGTTTATTACCACGGCAGTTGATGTTTTAGGTGTCTGGGTGTATTTCTATCTGGCAAAGCTGATTCTACAGTTGTAACAACAAAAGAAAAGTGATTGAGATTTTCTGACGAGCAATCAGGCGATCGCACTAGGGCGTGTTTTAAAACTATAACCACATGATGATAGAAGCTATAGTTAGCATGGCAAGGTAGTTTTCAGCCATTTTCTCGTACCGGGTTGCAATACAGCGGTACTGCTTTAAGCGGTTAAAACATCGCTCAACCCGGTTCCGCATACGGTAGAGGGCTTTGTCAAACTTACCCCCTCGATTCTCATTGGCCTTGCGGGCAATCGTATAGCTCATCCGAAGTCTGCGCAGATAAAGCCTGATTTTTCGGCTGCTGTAGCCCTTATCGCCACTAACTTGGCGGGGTCGTATCCGGGGTCGTCCTAGTCCAAACCGTTTGACAGAACCTTGCTCCATCAACGGCTCAAAGAGGACAGCCTGGGGGGATAATGGGGCGATCGCCGCATCAAGCGAAAAGTTTTCGCTCTATTGACTTGAGTTATCACTGAAGTTTTCTGCTCTGCTCAAGCGCATCTTGATAATCTTCTGTTTTTCCTTGTTGCTGATAGAGGTCTGCGGCTTGGAGAAAATCAGAGATTGCCCTTTGTTTATCTCCTAGTTTTTTGTGAGCAAAACCCCGTTTGTAGTAGGCATCGGCAGGACTTCTGTTACCCCATTTACCCGTAGCTTTAATAGCTGAGTTGTAATCTTCTATCGCTGCCTGATAGTCTTTTAAGTCATAGCGGGCAAGACCCCGGTTGTAGTAGGCTAAAGCATAGTTAGGATTAATGCGAATAGCTAAGTTGTAATCTTCTATCGCTGCCTGATAGTCTTTTAAATTCTCGCGGGTAACACCCCGGTTGTTGTAGGCTAAGGCTAAGTTAGGATTAATGCGAATAGCTGAGTTGTAATCTTCTATGGCTGCCTGATATTCTCCCAAGTCATAGCGGGCAAGACCCTGGTTGTTGTAGGCTTTTGCATAGTTAGGATTAATGCGAATAGCTTGGATGTAATCTTCTATGGCTGCCTGATATTCTCCCAAGTCAGAGCGGGCATTACCCCGGTTGTTGTAGACTAAGGCTAAGTTAGGATTAATGCGAATAGCTGAGTTGTAATCTTCTATCTTAATGGGAATTTCTTGCCCTTGCAAATAGACATAGCGTCCCCCAACACCAATCAAAACAGTAGCTATACCTAGGCTAATTAGCAATCGACTGAGAAGCGTTTTACCAATAAGCATAATGCTCACCCCTTCTGTCGCTTTAGTTATTCTTTAGTTTTAGACGTGCCAGTTTGCTTAACGTAGTTGTTGAGCTTTTCCAGAAGCTATCACCTTTATAACTAAGTCGACCACATGAGTACATCGTTATAATTGCTGAAATATCTAAGCCAAATGTACTGGAGAGAGTGTGAGGGGAAATTGAGAGTTAGCAGGGGCGGGCTGGACTGTACCCCATTTTACATGAGTTCGACGGAGGCAAAAATGACTAAACTCTGATGCAATAGGCTTTTGAGGATTTGGCTTAGAGGCTGGCTGATGTCAACAAGCCAAATTATTGAGAATTGTGCCGTCTAAAGTATGCGATCGCCTGCTCATATTGGTAAAACACGAGTAATAAGGACGAGGGCGTAAGTCAAGATATATTAGATCTGGTTCTGTTTATCAATTCAAGCTCTCAAGTCCTATGGTCACGCTTCAACTCAGACAGATTCAGATTCCGCCAGGGCAGCGATTGGAGTTGCAAGATGTGAGCTGGCAAGAATTTGAAGCGATTTTAGAGGAGTTAGGAGAGCACCGTGGAACCCGCTTGGCATACAGCAAAGGAACGTTAGAAATTGTGGCACCACTCCCTGAACATGAAGTGAGTAAAGAGCTTATTGGTGACATGGCGAAGATTTTGCTGGATGAGTTTGAGATTAACTATGAGTGTTTTGGCTCGACGACTTTTAAACGACAGGACATGAAGCATGGCATTGAGCCTGACAATTGTTTCTACATTCAGAACTATGAAAGGATGATTGGCAGGGACAGAATTGACTTGAGTGTGGATCCACCCCCTGATTTAGCCATTGAAATTGATGTCACCTCCAAAACACAACTCGATGCCTATGAAGGATTAGGAGTTCGGGAACTCTGGCGCTACGAGAATCGCAGCTTGCGAATTGATGTGCTTGAGGAGGGAAAGTATGTTGAGTCAAGTTCTAGCCCAACTTTTCCAGGGCTACCGATTAGCGCAGTGATTTCTGAGTACGTCAAGCAGAGCCGTTCTGTTGGTAGAAGCCTTGCGTTGAGAGGGTTTAGGAAGTGGATAAGGACGCAAATACAACAATAACCCATTGAACCTTTCCCTCGCCCATTCTCCACCCTGCAAGGGAGGGTGGCTCGTCAAGGAGCGATCGCTTGATTGACTAACAAAACTATCTAAAATCTCAGCCATGCCGTTCTGGTTGGCTTTCGAGGACTTCTGTCAGGCAGTCAGGTGACAAACTGCAATTATCCGGGCCTGGGACTGCAATCATAATCTTCTGAGATAGAATTAAAGTATAATATTAAGTGGACAAGAAGAATTTTTTTTCAGGAATCAATCAAAAGTCTGAGAGTAAATTCCTTATGCAGAGAAGCTTTCAATCCTAGTATTTAAAAATAAGGATTTTTATTCATACTCTAATGAAAGGAGAATGATGATGGTTGAACAAAACAATTTAGGGGAAAAGAGCTTTGAGCAACTTTTTGAGGCAGCGGCAAAGAGAGAAGAAGCTATCTCAAAGCATTTTAAACGAGAGGAAATTCTACAGGATATTTGTCAGCAAATAAAGTCACAGCTAAACTCTGATTTGGTAACTATACAATTGATTCGTCCTGAAGAAAAGATTATTGAAACAGTAGCGGGCGCAGAATCAAAATGGGTTGGTCGGGCCAGACATTATCTGGAAAAAGATCCAGAATTGAGAGAGATTCAAGCGGATATTGCCCAAACTTGCCTTACTGAGATCATTGCTGGATGGGATAAGAGATTTGATGAGTGGATCTATGAAGAGTTTCACCACAAGAGTCTCACCCATATCTTTACACCTATTGTACTGATTCGAGATAAGGAAGGCACACTGAATCGGAATTGGTTTGAGAATTTTGACTGCCGAGTTCCTCAAAATGAGATCAATAATGATTGGTTCATGTATCAGAAACTGCACGATCACATAAATGGTCAACATACGATTATTGAAATCCACTTACCTAATTTAGATAGTAAAAAAGACGGGACAATCATTGAAGTTATCGGCACAGTAGAGGTAGGCTACTGGTATCCAAAACAACCCATCGAGGTTAAAAAAGCAGAGGAGCTAATAAAGTTTGTTGCCAGTAAGGCAGTAGAGGAGATTTTTCCAGCTCTGCCCCATTCTATGTTACAGGAGATTGCTGAGAGCACGAAAGAAATAGTAGAAGCTGACTCAAGCAGCCTGCATTTTTTGAAAGAATTAATCCACGAGCCCTACATTCACGAAGTTAAGCAAGGTAAAATTGTTCAGCGTTTTCTGGAAGCTGAGCAACATCTTCTGCCTTACGTTTACGAGGTTTTTTCGGGTGAGATAGGTTGGCGTTTTCTAAAGGATTGTCGGCCTCGGAAAAATGGACTCGGACAACAAGCGATCCACGAAAATAAGTACAAAACTATACCAGATTCCTCTCAAAATCACGATAAAGAAGAACTAAAACATTTCAACCCGTGTGTCTTTGAGGCAGGAATTCGAGCGATGGCTGCTTTTCCCTTACTAGTTGACCAGAAGCAAGGAGTTATTTATGTCGATTTTGTGAATGAACACGCATTTACAAAGCAAGAACTGCATTGGTTGAAGATCTTGACTGACTGGAGTAGTGATGCTATCCGGCACACCTTAACGTATGAAAAGGTGTACGATCGGGCAAACCAACTAATGACCCTACACGCAGTGGTTCACTCTCTCACCCAAATCGGAGATAAGGAGAAGCTGCTACACTATCTTGCTTGGAACACGCTGAATATTCTAGCGGCAGATGTGGTAACTATTTACGAATATATTTACACTGACACGCCTGAGAAAGCATTTCCAAATCCACCAACTACTGCAGGAAAATTGAAGGTCAAGAAGCAAGGAGATACGAAACTGAATGAGAAGGATATACCCTTTTTGCTCATTGAAAAGGGGTACAGCTTATATGCTTCACAGATCGATAAGGACCCAATATTCCAAAAGTCAACCTTCGCTAAGTGTGAAGGGATCGAGTCCGTAGGTGGTATCCTGCTAAAGATAGGTCAAAGCACTCAAGAACAAGTTGTCGGAGTGATGTTGATCGGTTATCGGCGGCCTCATCATTTCTCCTATGAGGAGGAGCAGCTTATTGAAATTCTATCTTCTTCAGCAGCGATCGCTATCATGAATCAACGATGGCTAGAAGCTTCGAGCGATATCTACAGAGGTACTATAGCTAGTATAGATAAGAAATTACTCCTGGATCTGATTATCCATAGCGCAGTGCAGATGACTGGAGCTGACTTAGCAGATATTCGCTTACTGGAGGCAATCAATCAAGAATTGATTATGGAAGTTTGCTATCCTGAGCAATTGGAAGACTCATTAATACGTATGAAGCTCGGAGAAGGAATCACGGGTTGGGTAGCAGAGCATCGAGAGTCATTATTGGTGAATGCCAACACTGACGCTCGCTACAGCTACAAACAAATTTACGTCCAGTCAGGGTCAGAGCTTTGTGTGCCCCTTCTCGCTGGAGATCGACTTCTCGGCGTACTCAATGTAGAAAGCAAGAACAGTGGAGCATTTACGCCAAACCATCAGCGAATGCTTGAAAACTTAGCTGCCCAGGCTGTTATTGCTATCCAGAACATCGAGAACAAGCATAAGCTCATCGCTACGAAACAAAAGCTCATCGCCAACGAGCAAATGGCAGCGCTCGGTCACTGGGTCGGTCCACTCATTCAGATGATGAAAAGCAAATTGGGCGCAATCCAAGTATGGGCACAGAAAGTTCTCAATAGGGGCGATGATTATTGTCAAGGTGCCGCTAATGAGATTCAGACTCTGGCAAATGAACTTATGGGAAAAGCCGAACATTTGCAGGGCTGGGTTCATGAGAAAAGAGAGCTTGTCGATATCAATCAAGTCATTTGCCATGCCTTGGCTGAAGTTCCTCTGCCTCCGAACGTCACGTTGAAGTTGAATGTCGAACCTAATCTGCCTCGGATTGAGGGAGGTAAAGATCCGTTAGCCCTCGTATTTCACAACCTGATCCAAAATGCCAAGGATGCAATGAAAGACAAGGGGGGCACTTTAACGGTCGATTGTAGTCGAATAAAACAAAGTGATGGTTGCTGGGTTGTGGTCAAAGTAAGGGATACTGGAGTAGGTATTCCTTTAGCAAACCGTCCCAAGATCTTTGAGCCTGGCTTTAGCACAAAACCCACTCAAGCTCGAGGAGAGATCGGATTATGGTGGACGAAGATTTACCTTCAGAGTCTAGAGGGTAATCTAGATTTCGAGAGCATTTTTGATGAAGGTACGACTTTTAGAGTGGTACTTCCAGAAGCCAACAGAAACCTAGCAACAGAAGAGATAATTTGATTTGAGAGATTTTAGGGAGGAGGCTTTCATGAAAGACTTTAAAATACTCTTGGTTGAAGGTGAAGATGATTGGCAGAAAATCCTTCAAGAAGATATCCAACAGGCAGTGAGTGAACTCGATCTTGGCAAAAAATCCGTCGATCTTATCACCAAGGAGACTGTAGATGAAGGATGGAAAACCCTTGACCAGGAAGGCTCATTGGACTTAATGGTCACAGACCTTGTATTACCTTCTCCATCAGGGATGAGCGAGATGGAATTGGTTAAGCAGGCTTATCAATTAGGAATACCAACGATTGTGATTAACGAAGGAAAAAGTTCACAAGATATCTGGGACGATCTCTTTAAGAACCAAATCCTTGATGTTTTCAGTAAAGAAGACTACTACAATAACATCGATAAATTTATCCTTAAGGTTAAACACATCTTAACCAAAGAAGATAGGATTATTAGACTGACTCCAGAAGAAATACAAAGGCAGGAATTTGACAATATTTGGAGTAAAGCCCAAAGTGCTTTGGAAGAGAATAGCTTAGAAAGTTTCCAAATTGAGACGGATAAACTGACCACATTACTCTGTCAAAAACTTGGCTTAAGCTTGCTTGAGGACACGGTAACCCTTGACCAGCTTTACGGACGAATGATTGATGCATCGAACCCAGCGTTCTCACTCAATATCCGTCGGCGATTTCCGATAATTTATGCCTTTCATAGTTATACCGACTGTGATAAAGATGATATCCGTAAAATTGTTGCACTGCTACAGAATTTCAAGATTTACGCTCATTACTTCGCACTGCTTGTTGTTTTTAACCAAGAAAAAAACTTACATCAGTTAGTTCATGAATCCGCTTACAGAAACGACTTGATTGTCCTTGATTACAATCGGGTATGGAATATAATAGCTGCTGCATCTCCCCTGCAAAAACTGACTGAATACATTCTGGAACAGATTGATTTAGTCACTGTTTCCCCTTACACTTGGGCTGGGCCAGTTAAGAAGTCGATGTTCTTCGGTCGAGAAGACGAGCTAAAAACTATTACTGAGAATATTTCACGCAATAACTATGCCATACTTGCTAATCGCAAGATGGGAAAAACCTCACTGCTTAATCGGATTTTTCCTCATCTGGATCAAGATCCATCCAAGCAAGTTTTTAACTGTGATTTACAGGTCGTCAATGATTATGAAAGTTTTTATGACGATCTAGCACTATCTTTCCCAGACTTAGAAGGGGAAATTGCTAAATTTAGTAAGCCTTCACCTAGAGACTTTTTGCAAGTCATCAGAAATCTCAAGCAACGTAATGACTATCGAGAAATTATCTTTATTTTTGATGAAGTTGATGAGTTGCTAGCTTACGATCTCGATACAAAAGAACGACTATTCAAAACTTTTCGGAATTTGTCACAGAGTGAAAACGACAACGTACACTTCATTTTCAGTGGCACCACAACCCTAGTCAAGCGTATGCTCAATCCCGATTCACCTCTCTTTAACTTCTGCCAGGGAATAAAAATCAAACTCTTAGAAGAAAAGTCGGCTAGAGATCTCGTAACTATCCCAATGGGAAATATAGGTGTAAAGTTTGAGAATGAAGAAGCTAGTGTTCAACGCATTCTTGGCATAACTGCTCGACATCCCAACCTCATCCAGTACCTCTGTGACTTACTAATTAAAAAAATCAATAAAAAACAGGAGCGGACGATTAGAGAAGGAGATGTAGAGAGTGCGATTAACTCTGACGATTTTTATCAATACTGTGAAACCCTGATCTGGGGACAGTGTAAAGCGATAGACAAGCTGATCGTTTATCTCATGTGGTCTTATCCACAATTTACAGAGTCAGATGTTATAGAGGAATTTATGCGGCGGAAACTAGATCCTGAAGGCGTCAAAAAGAGTCTGGAAACCTTGCAAATTTACAGTACCTTGAGCAAAAAAAATGGTAACGGTACTTACTCCTTCACATTCCCGGAGTTTGCTAAACTAATGGAAAAGCGTAGCAATATCGAGACATTGAGCCAAAGTTATCTGCAAGAAGTAGGACTTACCTAAAACTTAGCTAAAGTTATTCACTTGAGCTGGTAAGTCAAGTTTTAGTTCTTTTGAACTCCGATATTGAGAAGTGTTCAAGTTCTTACCTTAGGGTACGTGGCAAGCTCTAAGCTCTAAAAGTCGATAGTTAAACAGGTTAAGAGTTTTATAAATACCAGTGCTATGGACAAAGTACCGCTCAATATCATTAACGATGCCAACATTACTCAAATAAATTGAAGATGGACTGAAATATGTCACCTAATTATGTATTTGTAATCGACAAAGATAAAACGCCTTTAACTCCCACTCATCCGGCCAAAGCTAGAAAACTTTTAAATCAAGGGAGGGCTGCTGTTTTTCGTTTATTTCCATTTACTATCGTTTTGAAGAGAAAAGTAACTGATGTAAAAGAAACAAAATTTCAACTAAAAATCGATCCCGGTTCAAAAACTACTGGATTAGCAATAGTTAAGAATAACTTAGTTTTATGGGCGGCAGAATTAACTCATAGAGGGGAACAAATTAAGCTTCGCTTAGAGAAAAGAAGAGCTGTTAGGCGCTCTCGTAGGAACAGAAAAACTCGTTACCGTAAAGCGCGGTTTCAGAACCGTAGGAGAAAAGAAGGATGGTTAGCACCGTCATTAATGCACCGAGTATTAACTACAATGACATGGGTGAAACGATTAGCTAAGTATTGCCCCATAAACGGTATAAGCCAAGAGCTAATTAAGTTTGATACTCAAGCAATGGTTAATCCTGAAATTAACGGAATTCAGTACCAACAAGGTGAATTAATGGGTTATGAAATAAGAGAATATTTGCTTTTTAAATGGCAAAGAAAATGTGCTTACTGTAATGGAGAAAATGTACCTTTAGAAATAGAGCATATTATCCCAAAATCTAAAGGCGGAACGAATCGAGTAAGTAACCTAACTTTAGCTTGCCATCCCTGTAATCAGAAAAAAGGGAATCAAAATGTCAAGGATTTTCTACACAGAAAACTTGAATTGTTGAAGAAGATATTGTCTCAAGCAAAAGCACCATTAAAAGATGCAGCAGCAGTTAATTCAACGAGGTGGAAATTATATAATTCCCTCAAAGAAACAGAATTGCCAGTAGAAACAGGTAGCGGAGGTTTAACTAAATATAACCGATGTCATTTTGGATTGCCGAAAACACATTGGTTAGATGCAGCTTGTGTGGGTAAAACACCAAAACTAAAAGTTTTAACCAATCAACCCTTGCTAATCTCAGCCATTGGCAACTGTAATCGATTAGTTATCCAAATGGATAAGTTTGGTTTTCCACGCAAAGGATATAAACCGAAACAAAAAGTTCAAAACTGGAATACAGGAGACTACGTGAATGTTATCGCCGGAAAACAAGAGGGACTAAGAAATGTAAGGCTTAAGACCGTTAGAGCTAAAGGTAATTTTGACATTAAACTATCGAATAAAAAGATAGTCTCTGTCTCAAGAAATCATATTAAGACTGTCCATAAATCGGATGGGTATAGTTATTCATTTGGCTAACTAAGCTAACTTTAGATAATAAAAATGAAGGAGGTTCTAAATCATCATGACAGCTTTTATAGCTGGAGGAGCACTGAATCCTCAGAAACACCAAAATATAATTATTCACAGACCAGAGCTTGACCTTATCCTTGAACATCTTGAAAGGGAGGATCTTTACATTATTCTCCAGAGTCCTCGTCAGACTGGAAAAACGACACTTCTTTACCAAATCCAAGATTGTCTGCATGGAAAGGGTTATGGTGTCGTCTATCTTGACTTAGCCGGATTAAATCACCTAAGCGAAAGTGAATTTTATCAAACAATTTGTACCGAGAGCCAAGAGCAACTGACAGGTTTGATAGACGACACTTCAGGAATTTTATCAGAGCCTAAAAATGCGATCCATGAAATCGGTTTTGTGGAATATTTAACATCCCTTGCAACTAATACCCCAGAAGCAAGAAAGCTAGTCTTCATGCTGGATGAAGTAGGTGGTGTTCCTGAAGATTCATTGTTATATCCAACTCTTAGAAGGTTTTTTCATGAGGGTCGAAGTTCTTCAAATGAGAGTGATTTATGCAGAAAATTTATCTTCATTTTCAGTGGAGCTCTTGAGTTAGATAGGTTACTTCAAGGATTTAATTCTCCGCTTGCTAATATCTGTAAAACCTTTACTCTGAATGATTTTTCTCAGGAGCAAGTAGCAGAACTTGGAAAAAATCTGGAAAACTTTTCTTCCCAGATTCTTCAGACTATCTTCGATTGTGTTGATGAGTGGTGTAGTGGTCATCCTTATTTAACTCAGCGTCTTTTTGCCTTAATTGATGAAAGTAAAGAATGTCGAGAAACAAAGAACATTGAAGATCTATCTAAGGCGATCGAAAAACTCGTCAATCATTATTTTATTTATGGTAATGATGTTAACATCGCTCATGTCAAAAGATATCTAGACTATAAGGATAAATCTTACCGTGATTCAGTATGGAAAGTTATCCACAACCAAACCTTACTAAGTATTCCCCATGGCCAAGAACTTACCTCATTTGGAATTGGAATTCTTAAGCGTTCAGAGGAGTATTATTTGATTATCCGTAACCCAATTTATGAGAAGGCATTGAAAAATTATTGTGAAAGTAAAAGTGAATCATGAAATGCAGAAACTTTTTAATCATAATTTTCTTAGTAATGGCGATGACTTGCTCCCCTTCCTCTGCTTGTACGACCCCTCCAAAACAAGCCATACCTAAGAAGCAGTCTCAAATATACCCTTCAGCAGAACAGAAAATCGTTATAGAAACTTTCGCTGATCGGCAAATTATCAACAAGGATGAAGACATTAATATTAAAGTTTGGATCACTCCTGAAGGTATGGATATAGACAGAGCTGATGTCACCATATTCTATGCAGAAAACTATCTTACTCCAGTCTATTCTGAGGAAGAGAAGGACAAATTAAAGTTAGAAAAAGGCAAGTTAACAATGGAGGAGGTTTGTTATCCTTCGGAATTTCCGGCAAATTTTACTTTTACAGGTGTATCTACAGGTAAGTATAACCTAAATATAGAAGTATCAGCTAAAGATATAAAGACAACTAACCAGATCACTACGAAACAAAAAATCAAAGACCTTGAGGTCAAAGAGTCAGAATTTTGGTTCTGGAAGTTGCTTCCTTTAGCGGGTACAATTTTGGGAACTATTCTTGGAGCAATACTAGCATATAAATTAACACTTTTAAACGAGTCTAAAGAACAGAACAAGGAGCAGGAAAAAAGCAAAAAGTGGATAGTTGATGTTTTACCTACAAAACTTGCAGCTGACCGTCTAGCAGTTGAGCAAGAAAAAGAGGCAGAGCAGTTTGAATCCTGGTTCAATAAGCTTCTAGAAGGATACTATACTAAAATAGAGGACCTAGTAGCCCGGCAAGAACAGATTCAAAGGAAATTAGCAGAAATAACTTGGACAATTGGTTGGGTTAGAGCTCCTGTGAGACAAGCAGTAAAAATTAAAGCTGTTCAGTTTATTTCTTCTAGACCCCAAAGCAATTTAGCGGAACAATTACTTAAGACAGGTTTCCAATTAAGGGAATACCATAAGCGGCTAGCAAAGAAGATCGTAACTCCAGCACTAAAAGACGAAATTGTGGGAAATATGAAATATATTAGCGAAAAATTGAAACAATGTAAATAAACGTGATTTAATTGGTAAAGGATGCTTCGCGTTATCATTTACCGTCAATGCCCCATCGCGATCGCTTGGCAAAACTCTTGAAAGCTATAGGTAGCCGCAATTGAATTAAAAAATTTGCGACAAATCCAACAAGAATCCCGGTAAAACATCTTCTCCGGAAAGCGACATTGGGGCTTGAAGAATTTCGACATCTTGTCCCCGTCGATAAACTTCTACCACTCGTCTTTTCGGGTCGATTAACCAACCTAAAGATGCACCGTTATCCATATATTCCCTCACCTTGTCTCGCACCCACGCCAGAGAATCGCTTGGAGAACGCAACTCGACGACAAAATCGGGACACAAAGGAATAAATCTCTCCTGTTCTTCCAAGGTGAGAGCTTCCCATCGCTCCCGCTTCACCCAAGAAGCATCGGGAGAGCGATCCGCCCCATTGGGTAAATGAAATCCCGTACTCGAATCAAATGCTTCGCCCAAATTGGTTTGACTGCTCCAAATTTCCAGTTGAGTAGAGATTTTAATATTGCGCCGTCCCGTTCGTCCCCCGGTAGGCGACATGATAATTAAGTCTCCCTTTACCGTGCGTTCAAATTTTAAATCTCGGTTATTTTGACAAAGTTGAAAAAATTGCTCGTCGCTGAGATCGATTTTTAATTCGAGGGTTGGAGGTAAATAGATCCTTGTGGCATTCATCCCATTATTTTAATTCGTCCCGACCTAGCATTGAAATGTCTGCAAAAAGGCAATGAGTCCAAAAACCCATTATCTTTATTATCTCTCAATCGTCACCCAGTTTGGCGATCGCGCCCCTTAATCAAATCTAACATTGTCAAGATAGTCAAAAGATAATTAATCATGAATTTTTCCATCTGGCATGGTGACACCCTGCCAGTTTACCCCCGTCAGATTGGCACTACTGATTTCTGCCCGAGTTAGATTGGCATTACTGAGATTGGCCGCAGTTAGGTTTGCCCTGCCAAAAAAGACATCAATCAGCTCGGCTTCCGTCAGATTGACCCTAGACAAATTAGCTCGACTAAGATTGGATTGATTCATCCTTATAAAACTCATATTCGCCTGGGTGAGATTAGCCTTACTCAGATTGACATTAGGCATCACCGCACCTTGCAAGTTTATATCAGTCAAGTCTGCCTCCATCAGCTGGGCACGGGCCAATTTGACATTAGTCAGATTAGCACCAACCAATTTAGCACCAATTAGATTAGCTTCTGTCAGTAATGCACCCCTAAGATTGGCTTCAGTGAGATCCGCTTCACGCAGATCTGCCTTACGCAGGTTAACTTCCTTGAGGTTGGCACCTTTTAGGTTAACCTGGACTAGATCAACCCCATTCATATTTGCACCCTGTAGGTCTGCTTTAGACAAATTCGCACCCCGCAGGTTGGGATTGTAAAATCCCTTTTCCTTGCGCATATTTGCACCCCGCAGGCACGCACCCGTCAGGTTGGCACCACTCAAATCTACACCCCGTAGATCTGCCGAAATTAGGTTGGCATCCAACAGATTTGCTAAAGTGATGTCAGCATCACATAAATTGGCCCTCTGTAGGATGACACCGTGTAAGTCAGCATTATGCAGGTTGGCGTGATTTAGGTCAGCCTGATTTAGGTTAGCACCACTCAGGTTCGTCTCTACTAGATTTGCCTGAGTCAGATTTGCCCGATTGAGATAGGCAAAAACCAGGTGAGCACCGTGGAGATTGGCTTTATTGAGCACTATCCCAACAAGATCTGCACCTACCAGATCGACACCACCGAGATTTACACCACTAAACTGGGTTTCTCCTGCTGCATATCGCTCGATGAGTTCATTAGCTTCCATATCTACTTAGTTTCTGTTATAAAAAGGTTTTATTGATTCGATGATGGCATTTGCGGTTTGAAGATTTTCATCAGGTTCAACCAGGGATTTGGCAGTAGCATATAGTTTAGATTCAAGCTCCGTAATGGTTTTGTAATTACGTAACAGTCTCAACAGCAAATCATCCAATGTGTAACTTTTTAGCATTGACCAGTCTTGTCCGCTGCTATCCCACTTATGATAAATTACAGAAAATAATAGTATTTTAGCCCTGAGGGGGTTTGTATATTTCATAACTTCTAGTCGCCAGTCAAACAGATCATAGCTTTTGCTCTGTTGCTTCTGCTGAGATTTTTGTGGCTCATTAGCAGACTGGTTGGCAGCCAAGTTGACTTTAGCATTTAAGTTTGGCAGTATATTTTGTTGTTGATGCTTTGAATAATTATTAGGAATATTGACTCGGTTATTCCCCTGGATTCTTTGAGGGGTCAAGGATTGCGTTTCATCTTCTCGATTTTCTTCTTCGTATAAAATATTTAGTTCGCTGAGTATTATCTCAGCAATTAATGAGTATAAATTCTGTCTATTAAGGGTTGCAACTACGTTGTAAAGCGCTGTTTTCAACTCTTCCCTGGTAGAATTGAGTTGACCTAATTCTAGAATTAAATCCTTTAAATCGTAATCTCCTATTGTTTTTGGGTTGTTTTCCCAGCGGTTTTTACAGGTAGAAAAAATTAATTTTTTTATCCTTGCTGCCTCTTGATGCTGCTTTAAATTGCTGGCAATTTTTTTGAGCGTAAAATCTTTCATGTGCCTTGTTTGAGGTTGAATTAATATTATTTGGGTCGATTCTTCAGAATCTCTGTAAAATTTACAAATTTTACTAATAATCAAATTGGCAACTGCTGAATATACTTCTTGACGATTGAGGCTTTCAACTACTTGATTCAGAGAAGAATTTAATTTATCTATACTTGGGTTCAACTGAAGTAATTCTTGTATTAAATGCTCTAATGAAAACTGATTCAAGACATTTAAGTCGGTTTCCCAAGAATTTTTACAAGCGCAAAAAATCATTTTTTTTACTCGTATTGAGTCTTCACAAACTTCCAATTCTTGAACTATTTTCTTAAATAAAGATGATGATAATTTCATAAGAAAATCTTAATTTAAAATATTTTTCCGTTTGAGAAAGGAGAATTTAATGCTGGTTATCATTGTACTGATTTATTCCAGTATAGACTAGTGCAGCGCGGTGGAAATAACCCGCCAGTGTCAAAATCATCAAAGCCTTACCAATCAATACTTTTGCATGCAAGCCTTTTGCCTTTTGCCTTCCGCGTAGCGGCACTAGGTTCTTAGAATCCCACATGCTTCAGCTGTGGGAGTGTCAACTGACTAACGA
>JBFRWF010000272.1:0-8296 GCA_051439465.1 Xenococcaceae cyanobacterium
GAGCGGTTTCAACTCGCCTAAATACTTCCCCAAAAATTTCCCTTCATCACAGGAGAGCCATCACCAGATGATGGCCAATTTTCTCATGCTTTTGTTACCCAAAAAAACCTGTTTTTGAACCATGCCCTTCCCAGCTAAGGGATGATCCTTGCAGGCTATGACCACCAAGGGATTGTCCAGAAAAGGTTCGGTGCATAAATCCATCTCTTCTGGCGGGTTGCTGAGAATGTACAGATCGTCCTCATTCTCTAGCATGCGCCGCTGAATTTGCTGGTGGTTCGTCACTTTGAGAGCCACATCAATCCCTGGATATTCCCGGCAAAATGAGCCTAGAAATCGAGGGATGAAGTATTTCGCCGACGTAATGGCCGCCAGCCGCAATTGCCCCTGTTTGGTTCCCTTGAGATCGGCCACCTTCATCTCAAAGTTTTCTAGCCGCTCAAAGATCTCCTGACAGGTTCTCAGTAACTCCTTTCCGGCTTCAGTTAGAAAAAGGCGCTTGCCAATCTGTTCAAACAACGGCAGACCAATCGCTTTGGTGAGCTGCTTGATTTGGCTCGATACCGTAGGCTGGGTGATGAACAACTCCTGGGCAGCACGGGTGAAACTGCCGTGACGAGCCGTGGTTTCAAACACTTTTAGCTGATGCAGGGTAGCTTGAATCAATGGTGACTCCCTCTCAGTGCTTCAGGTTTCTCTGTGAGGTCAACGCTCTCATCTAAAGGATTTCAGCGTTGACCCTCCTATCATAGACTGAAGACAATGATTTTTCAAATATCATTTAGCATTTTCTATGATAGTAATTGCTAATCGGGGCCAAACTAGCTTTGCTGATACTGTTGGCGAAAGTAATATTCACTGAAATTAATAGTATTTGATTTTTGACTGACCCGAAAGGGGTGGCGATACTCGCTTCGCTGCGTCCGCTTCGCTAACGCAGTGTCGGGTAGCGATAAGCGTCTAAACTCCAGTCCTTAAGCCAGGAAGAGCAATTCTCAACCGCCCCCAACTTGGATTTACCAAACTGGGAGCGATTAGCAGCCATTCCTCGATATAATAGCCTTTCTTGGCTTCAAAGAGGGATGTTACATGAAGAAGTAATAAAATTTCGACCCAATATAGTTTTTATCCCCCTTTAGGTATATAATGGAAGAAAATCACTCCGACTCTTCTTTAATCACTTGGTCGGAAAAATCTCGGGCGAAGCCGGAGGTTGCTCCAATGTGGGTTGTTTTCCAAGGCTAGGGGCGCTCCCGCTTCGTCCTTACCAATACTCTGACTGCTCCAGTCATCAACGGCTAATGATAAGTAATACCGATTTTCCAAAAGTAAAAATACAAAATGGGATGAGTGAGATTAACTGGTCTGAAAGTGAGAAGAAAGCAGCACAGGAAGCTTTTAAGAGAGCTTACGAGGGAGAAATAAACAGGCTAATTCAGGAAGTTAGGCAAAAAACCGCTGAAATTGCTGAGATTGAGGAAGTGTGGCAGCTACACGACTTCTTGAGTGCCAGGAGACACGAGATTGATGGCAAGTACGACTACAGGTATTCAGTCCTCGTTTTCGTCTTTGCCAGGTTGCTCCAAGAGGGATGGCTAAATCTGGAGGAATTACAGTTTCTGGAGCGAGACAAGCTATCCAAGATTACTGCTCTCGCTCGCATGTAAGGATAATTGGCAAGATAGTGGAAATTAATATTGTTGTCTATTTTTTGTGTAGGCATGGTTCAATATGTAGAGTGGCAAGGTAACACATAGGGGTGTTAGCCTGGGGAACTTTTAGAACTTTGTCCCGGAGTCCGGTGTCTCCCCATCTCCCCGTCTCCCCGTCTCCCCGTCTCTCCCTCTAAGCGTGTTACCCTATTTTGAACCATGCCTTTTTGTATTAAGGGTTAGTTCTGAGTAGCTCAACCACTTCCGCAGCACTATTTTAAATTGTTTGGCAGCAAAGGAAGAGCATGAAAAAAGCACTGATCTTCGATTGCGATGGTGTGCTTGCCGACACTGAGCGAGATGGGCACCTAGTGGCCTTCAACCAAATGTGGCGCGAAAATGGCGTAAATTGGCAGTGGAGCGTGGATCAATATGCGGAGAAGGTAAAAATTGGCGGCGGCAAAGAGCGAATGTTCAGCTTGGGGCAAGATGACGACTTTCGGGCTGTGTACTCTGTTCCTGAGTCGTCCGAAGCATGGTGGAATATTGTCGTAGGCTGGCACAAGCGCAAAAGTGAAATTTACAAAGAGTTAGTCGCTTCCGGCGCAATGCCGGGTCGTCCAGGTGTCAAACGGCTAGCCGAGGCAGCTTTGGCAAACGGTTGGCGACTGGCGGTTTGTTCTACTTCAGCCATCGCTTCTGTTGAGGCGGTGCTGCGTCACGTTATGGGGGTCGAACTGGCCGGTCAATTCGCCGGGGTTTTTGCTGGCGATATGGTCAAGGCTAAAAAACCCGCCCCAGATGTCTACAATCTGGCTGTTGAAAAATTGAACTTAGACCCTGCCAACTGCTTAGTAGTAGAAGACTCGCGGAATGGATTGCTGGCGGCTACCGCTGCTGGGATGACCTGTATCGTGACATACAGTGACTTGACCAAGGATGAGGATTTCAGCGAAGCGGCAATAGTGGTGTCGGATTTGGGAGAGCCGGGTAACGAATCGATTGTTATAGCCCAAAACCGTACTGATGCCAAACCGGAGTGGTACTTTAGCGTGGATGATCTTGAGAAGGTTCTGGCTTATTCCCAGACTTGACATCCTTTTCTAAATCCCACATTCCGCACTTCATGCTGTAGCATAAAGCTCACACTTCGGGCGATCGCTAAATTTTCAATAATAACAACCCACATTCCGCACTTCAAGTTTTTATGTTACAGATTGAAGTACGGAATGGGGGTTAGATTTTAGGTTGACGGTGTTAGATAGTCCCCAGATGAGGATTTAGGCATCGTAGTAAAGAGCAAACTCAAAAGGATGAGGTCGCAGGCGCATCGGGTTCACCTCATTGTCAAGTTTGTACTCAATCCAGTTTTCGATAAAGTCCTCGGCGAAGATCCCCGTGTCAGTCAAGAAAGCATGATCCTTCTCCAAATTCTCTAAAGCTGCTTCAAGAGAACCGGGGGTAGAAGGAATCTTGCTCAATTCTTCTGGACTGAGGTCATAGATATCCACATCCAGAGGATCCCCCGGCTCAATCTCGTTCTTAATCCCATCAATTCCAGCACAGAGCATGGCGGCAAAGGCGAGATAGGGGTTACAGGTGGCATCGGGGCAACGGAACTCTAGGCGCTTCGCCTTGGGATTGGGGCCCGATAGGGGGATGCGGATGGAAGCTGAGCGGTTCCCTTGGGAGTAAGCTAGGTTCACTGGCGCTTCAAACCCAGGCACCAAACGCTTGTATGAGTTGGTAGTGGGGTTGGTGAACGCTAGAAGTGCTGGAGCGTGCTTGAGTAGGCCGCCGATATAATTCAACGCTGTTTTGCTCAGATTGGCGTAGCCATCGCCCCAGAATAGGGGTTGTCCGTCTTTCCAGATGGACTGGTGGGTGTGCATTCCGGAACCGTTATCGTTAAACAGCGGCTTGGGCATAAAAGTAGCAGTTTTGCCGTACTTCTTGGCAACGTTTTTGATGACGTATTTGTAGGTCATCAAATAGTCAGCCGCCTGAATTAGGGGGGCAAAGCGGACACCCAGCTCATTTTGTCCCCCTGTGGCAACTTCGTGGTGGTGCTTTTCAATTGGCACGCCGCACTTCGCCATAGTTAGCAGCATTTCAGTCCGCAAATCTTGCAGGGTGTCCGTGGGTGAGACGGGGAAATAACCTTCTTTATAGCGAGGTTTATATGCTAGGTTGCCACCCGCTTCTTCCCGACCGGTATTCCAGCGACCTTCAATGCTGTCTACGTAGTAGAAGCCTTGGCTTTCGGTTTGCTCAAAGCGGATATCATCAAAGACGAAAAACTCGGCTTCTGGACCAAAATAGGCAACATCCCCAATACCAGAGGAAATAAGGAAGTCCAGCGCCTTCTGAGCAATGCTGCGGGGGTCACGGCTGTACCACTCCCCCGTCCGGGGTTCCTTGATGCTACAGATCATGCTCAAGGTTTTTTCTTTCATGAAGGGGTCGATCCAAGCGGTCCTGGGATCGGGCACCATTAACATGTCAGATTCGTTGATCGCTTTCCAACCTCGAATACTGGAACCATCAAAGGCAACGCCATCTTCAAAGGAACTCTCGTCAATTTGGGCTTGGTAGTACGAGCAGTGCTGCCAGAGTCCTGGCATGTCAATGAATTTGAGGTCGATGATTTTAATGTCTTCGTCTTGAATCATCTTCAAGACTTCTGCGGGAGTTTGGGGCATGGATGGCTCCTTAAGTTTTTCAGCTATTTTAAAGTCTCGCATCATCCTAGGGAGAGGAATAGGGATATTTTGTATCCCTTGTTACAAAGTTCCCGGATCTGGATGGATTGTGAACTACCCACACTAACCCTGTCGGGTATAGTGTGGGCTTGCAACTTCACAGGGGGAAGCCACAACAGAAGACTTACGCCCTCTGCGTGGTCTTACTCTCCCAACCTTGGCAGTCGAGCGCGTCCCACAGAAGATTATTCTTAAGCCTTCATCTCAGATATTTAACGCCGCATTTATATCTCGGTCGTGGTGAACCCCACATTATCATATATTGTGTATGACAAGAAGATAATCCAGAAAGGCTGGTTCCTCTCGACTGAAATTTCCTTCGGGGGCGAGGGGATGACCATTCTTTCATTCTCCCATTCTCCCACTCTCCCACTCTCCCCCTCTCCCACTCTCCCACTCATTTGGCAAGAAAGATGCCGTGAAAAGTTAGAATATATATAGGTTATCGGTGGGAGCAGGGCGAAGCATGAGGATATATAATTTTTGGTCGAGTGAGATGATTTATCCCCCTCATGCTTCGCCCCTACAGTAGAATTTAAAATCGAAGTTATAATTCCTCGAAGGAAGTTTTGGTTATCCTTACCTGAAGCGTGAAGTGTGGGAGCGTCACAATCTTCCCGTTTCAACTCAAGGAGAGGTCAAACCTAACAGATTTTGCTGAAGCTGCTGGAGATAAAACTTTGAAGGGGCGTCATCAGCTTTGAGTCGCAGGCACGTCTCAAAGTTAGCTCGTGCTTTCTCCCAATTCTGTTCGCGGTAGTCATATAGCCCTGACTCAAAGATATCTCGCAATTCCCCTGTCATCGGATCGAGGTCTCCAGCATAGCCCAATAGTTCATACACTGGAACTAAGGCATCATTCTCCCCAATGGGCAGCAAATCAATTTCACGGGTTTCGATTGCCTCGCCTGCCAACTGCCGTGTCCTTTCAGTAAGCAGGATTTGTGTTCCGTAACGCTTATTAGCTCCCTCCAACTGCTCTGCGATTTCCACCGCAGGACCCATGACAGTGTAGGACTTTAAGTGTTCAGTGCCAACATTACCAACTACCAGTTCTCCACTGTCCAAACCAACACGAACACCCACCTTGGGCAAGCCCTTGCGAATCCCCACGATGTCTGGCAAGAGCCTTTGTAACTTCTGCAATTGGATTAGTTGATCTAGAGCCGCATAGCAAGCTAGTTTGGCATGCTCGGTTTCGCTAACAAACGGAGGTCCCCAGAAGGCCACAATGGCATCACCAATAAACTTGTCGATTACTCCTTGGGATTGGGTAATGGGTTCAGTTGCCAGGGTGAAATACTGATTAATCAAATTAACTAACCGAACTGGTGTCAGCATCTCACTAATTGTGCTGAACTTAGCCAAATCTGAAAAGAAGACTGTCATGACTTGTTTGCTACCCTCACTCTCGCCATGAGGCTCAATCAGGGTTTCTACAATGCGGGGATCGACATAGTGACCAAAGGCTTCCTTTAGTTGTTCTTTCTGGCGGATTGAGTTTATCATTGCGTTGAAGGAGTTGGCTAGGATACCGAGCTCGTCTTTGGAATTGACGGTGACTTGAGTATCGAGATTGCCTTGTTCTATCCCTTTAGCCCCCTTTAACAACTCTCTAACAGGCTGCACCAGGCGAATAGTTACGATCACCGCTAGTGTCAGACCAACCACGGTAGCGATGAAAGTTAGCACGCGGTTAAAGGTTAGTAGCTTCTGTTCATGAGACTCGATCTGCCGAACCTTATACTCATTAAATCGTTCTAAGTTTACCAGAATATCGTGAATCCGTTTGTTAAACACTTCCTCACGTTCTTCCAAAGTGGTATCGAGTAGGAGAGCTTCCGCTTCCTTACCCTTTTCCATCAACTTCAAAATATCAAGGGCGCGATTCTGAAAGTCCTGATGGTCTTCATCCAGAATATGCAGAACAGGCTCAAGGCGAGCAAATATAATAATGTCTTCAGGAATCTTTGAGGTTGCAGCCGCTTCGTTTGAGAGGGCGATCGCCTGTTCTATTTCTCGATCCACTAACTTGCCCAGTCCCATAAAGCTTTCCAATTCCAATGTCAGGTGCTTCATATCCAGCGGCTCAATTTCATAGAGCCGAAGGATTCGTTCAAAGTGAATCTCTTGCTCTAGGGCGTGGACATTGATGGTAGCAACACGTTTGCCCATAGGGGTAATGTAGTCTGCAAGATCCAAGACTTCGTTATTGACCTTTCTCATCTGTTGATAGTTACCCACCGTCACCCCAGCTAAAAGCACCAGCATGCTAGTTGCAAGTCCATAAATCTTAATGCCAATTGGAATCCTAGGTAAAAAACGCAACGCCATTATCAACTCTGCTCCTATAGAATTTGATAGAACACGGATGACACGGATCAGCGGATTATCACAGATTTTTATTTCTTTCCATCAGATATCTGGGATGAATCCTCCCCACCTAAGCTTAGGCTGTAGGTGGGATTTCCAATCTGCTATCGTGGATCTTAACAATCAGATCCAACAGGGTTGTGACTGTTATCGGGATTCTCAGTAGATCGAAAAGTTTCTCAGAACAGCGCGATCGCTCCGGTCCCAACGACTATTACAGGGTGTGAACTCGAAACAGGCGATCGCTAACACCAGTGGCTAGACTAATACAAATGTACTGAAATACTGACTTTATATAATAAAAACTTATATTTAAGCTGCAATTACAAGACAAGTTTAACTTATATCCATGAGGATTATCGAATTTGATCACCTAGCCAGTTTCAAATTTAGCTATAGCTGCTGCTGTCAATGCCTCAACCGTCATCGCTACCCTCACTAGATATGGAGTTTATATGCAAACCCGAATGGAAATGAAAACTATGAAGGATGCCTAGTGCCGCTGCGCCCAAGTCAAAAGTCACGCATTCAAAAGTCAAAAGTATTTTGGATTAAGGCTTTGGGCCACCCTTAGCTGGTGGGTTATTTTCGCCGCGCTGCACTAGTTAAAGCCCTACGCACTGCTTCCGGCTCTTGATCAATAACAAACAGAAAATTCTTTGATGCACCGGATGGCACACGGCGACCTTGCTCCCAATCCTGAACGGTTCTGACAGAAACCCCAAAATAATCAGCAAAGGCATTCTGACTCATATTCAGCTTTTTACGGATACGCCGGACATTAAATTCTTCGGGGATATGAACGACAGCGCCGTTATCTGAGCCTTTGGCAAAGGCAAGGGCTTCTTCCATTCCTTTGATAAGACTTTCACCTAATTCGCTCATGTCTTTTTCCTCCTATAAATTTCAACAATGCTACTAGACAAAGTTTTCAGGATCTTCTTTTCCTTGTCTGTAATGTTTTCTTTCTGGCTTTTTGCATAAACAGTCACCAGAAATACAGGTATATCAACGCCGCTGAAAAAAGTAATGACGCGGTATCCTCCGCTTTTTCCCTTACCTTTGGCCGCTACACGCACTTTTCGCATGCCGCCCGTACCGACTATTTCGTCCCCTGCATCAGGATTAGAAGCAATCAGATCAATAATGCTTTCACGCTCATCATCGGATATGCCTAATTTCTTGGCACACCTTATAAATTCGGGCATTTCAACAACAGTCTGCATAGTTCCATTATATCTGAAGTTACCCCGTACAGATGTACTAAAATGCCTTTGAAAGCCTTATACCATAATAAATAGAGCGATTGACCGACCTAAATGTGTACCCATGTATGCTCTTGATTTATATCTGCGCTGCCGAAGGCACTCGCTTCGCGAGACCGCGGTAAGGTGAAAAAAAAGGGCGATCGCCTCAAAATCCGCATCAGAAGCCCCTTCAGAAGATGTACCCAGTAACGGCGACTCAAAAAAATCCTGAAAGTCGCTCTAGCTGAGGCTTCGCGTTAAT
>JBFRWF010000273.1:0-120549 GCA_051439465.1 Xenococcaceae cyanobacterium
GCCCAATCCCCCAAACGCCGAGGTTATTCCCCCGGACGAATTAAGGGGGAGAAAAAAGTGCCTCGAACTCGCCATCAAGTTATCAAGAAACAGCCCAAACGTAAAAACAAAAAGAGCAAAGTTTCCTAAATTTGGCTCTCTAACCCTCTAAAACAGAGATTTTTCAGCTTTTATTCGGGCTGAGATAGAGGAGCTGTTGTCCCCGATTGCATTTGCGTAAATATTACGCAAATTTATTTTTTTTGTCCAAATTACAATCAAGTATAAAATGTCTTTTTTTGACAAATTATCACGGAAGTCACTAAAATAACAAAAGAAGCTCTTAGTAAAGATAAATGCCAAAGTCTATTAAGATCGCACCACATCTTAGTGTCACTAAATTGCAAACCCGCTATCGCCAGAGTAAGGACTCGGTGGAGCTTATGCCCTCTCAGTTTATCTGGTTGCTAGATGTAGTTAAGTATGAGTTGAAAGATAGATAGATAAGCCCAAAATGTGTAATAGAGTTCTACGCCTTTTTCGACGAAGCTCCCCTGTATCGGTTTTGGGACCGTATACGCGAGCTGTGCTTTGGTTACAAGGATGTAAATTTAGTTGTCCAGGGTGTATTGTTCCCGAATCATGGAATAATACCAAAGGAGAAGAAATTGAAGTAGACACCTGTGCAGTCTGGCTCCTTTCGCAGCCTGAGATTGAAGGTGTAACGTTATCGGGTGGAGAACCGATGCTTCAAGCTGCCGCTCTAGTGGACTTAATAGATACTATCCAAGCAGAACGAAGCCTGGGAATTGTGTGCTATACAGGTTTTCGGTTTGAACAGTTGCAACACAGTGGAAATCTAGCACAAAGGGAACTGTTACACCGTATTGATTTGTTGATTGATGGCCCCTATATAGAAGAATTACACGATGATCTGCTGTGGCGTGGATCTAGAAATCAGCGATTACTTCCCCTGAGCAATCGATACCAAAATTTAGTGTATCATAATCTCATCCGCGCCGATCATTCTGGCGGACTAGAATTTGTAACAGATGCATCGGGAGAGATAAGTTTTGTAGGAGTTCCCAGTATTCCTGGGTTTCGGTCAGAATTTGAATCTCGAATGCGAAATCGAGGAATCCTGATTCAACCTCAAAGCTAGTCATATGATCTGGAGGTTCTATGAGTGGTAGTCCCAAATACTCCTGTGCTGAACTTGTATCCCAAGTACTAGGGATGCTAACTCAGACGCGCCTCAACAAAGCTAAACAGGAAGAACATCGCCGTAGGGAAGCCGCCCAGCGGGAACGACGACGTAGGGTTGAGGCTCGTAAACAGCAACTCAAGGAGCGTGTTCAGGTTTTGGTGCGCCAACTTCAACAACAAGGAGAACAACTTTATCCTGCTGACCTGAAGACGCTACAGGAACGTGTTCACAGTGTTGTGAATAGCGTGGAACAAGCGGATAATGAAGCTCAACTCCAAGAAGTAACGCAGATACTACCCCACCTCGACCGGGAGTTTTACGAGTCCCTGAGCCGCAAACGTCGGGACGAGGAGGAAAAGAAACGTGTCGTTGAACTTGAAAAGCAGCAGTTTGAATTGAACGAGTTAGAGCGCCGAATAGAATTTATTTCAGAAGCAGATTCGTTGAAATTTGACCCAGCGGGGCGATCGCAAGCCCAACAAGCATTGCGGGCGGTCGCAACAGCAATTGCAACTGGCCAGCCCACTCTCGTTCCGAAAGAATTGACCCGTGCCACTGCATGCGTGACCCAGCATATCGAAACCTTAACTCAACGCCGAGCCGATTGGGAACGCCGAAAAGCAGCTGCAGAAGCCGAGAAAACTGAAATGCTGGCATTGATTGCTGGGTTAAAGGAAGACCCAGTGGTTATGTGCTGGCATGGACAGGCAGTTACCTCTATGGAAACCGAGATGGAGGTCGCACAACAGGCTATCTCAGGAGAGCAATTTGACCATATTGCGGGGATTCTTGCCTCTGTTCGTACAAAAGCTAAACAACTGGTGGAAGAAGCCAATGCTGCCCAACTGAAGGCAGATCAGCGGGACTATATCACGGATAGTATTACTCAAACTTTACAGGAAATGGGGTTTACCGTTGTCTATCGCAAACCAGAGCATCCTGAGCATCCGGCTTCAGCCATAATTCTTGGAGTAGCCGATAACTCTGGTAAAGGCATCAGCGTCAGTGTGCCCGTCGAAGGAGAAGTTTTTTACGATGTGGATGGATATCACAAAGGAACAGTTGCTACGGTTGGAGGCGGTCAGGCAGCGATCTGCGATGAAGCTGAACAGGTACTCAACGAAATGCATACTGCTTTAAATGAACATTTTGGAGTCAAAATGAGTGAATTAACTTGGTCAGGGAAAGACCCAAACCGGATTTTGCGAAGAGCTGGTGAGTTACCCAAAAGTGACGACTATAAAAAGCAGGGAGGAATGCGATGACAATGATTTCGTCGCGTTGGATTGTTGACTTTGAGAAACATCTCTACCGACGACAACACATTATTCTCTACGGGAATGTTCACGATCAATTCCTCTGGCAAGGGGGCTATCAAGGGTTAGATGAATTTCTCAATGGCTATTTCCTCGACAAAGGTTTTAAGTTGAGGGTGCGCTACGACCCAATCGATGGTTTTAACTTCGCCGAATCTGAGATGAAACAAAGGTTTCATACTCTGGCTCAAAGGCAATTAATCGAAAAATATGATGGTCCGCCAGGGGGGGGGAATTCCCCTGTTCCCCATCCAGCAATCAATCCGCTAACGCCGCCACCCAGAACCAATCCTGGTGCGATCACTCAGCAGTCTTCCCCAGTTGACATCGAACGCCCTGAACGCGCGTTCGGAGATTTGCGGGTGGTTATGGCTCAGTCAGCTACCTCTGTTGCTGCGGTGATCGATTTAGGGGACATGCTGACTGCCGATCCCGATCGCTACGCTGCCGAAGAGCGCAATGCTTTGATGCTGCTCAAAAAATGCACCCTTGAGGCTACTATTGTCCGAGAGGGAGATGCCGTGAATTACCGCAATACCCTAGTGTTGATCGCAAGTGACCTGAAGCGAGTACCGGCCTGGTTCTACGCTAATAATCCCTTTGTGGCATTGGTACAGATCACCCGTCCGAATAAAGAGGAACGCCGTCAATTTGTACTGATGTTCGGGAAGCGGGGCTTTTTTGGGGGCGATCGCTTGAAGGTTCGGCCTTCCAAGGCTGACTTACCTTCAGAACTTGAGATCGTTGCCGACGAATTTGCAGATTTGACTGACGGGTTTCGGGCTCTCGATCTGGATGCCCTGCGATACACTTCTCATCAAGAGGCAATCCCTCTTAACCGACGGCAGATGTTCCGACTGGTTGACTTTTATAAATTCGGGCTGCGCGAGGAACCGTTTGAGCAGATCAGCCCCGAAAAGGTCATGGGAGCCAGAGAGGAATTATCCCGTTCTGTGATTGGGCAACCCCAAGCTGTAGAAGCAGTAACCCGAATGCTCACAAGCGCTAAAGTCGGCATCAGCATGAGTGCAGTGAGTGGTCGCAGCAGCAAACCTAAGGGGATTTTCTTCTTCGTAGGACCTACAGGGGTCGGCAAAACGGAACTAGCTAAGTCTCTCACCCGCTTGCTCTTTGGGGATGAACAGGCATTTGCCCGTTTCGACATGAGTGAGTACAAAGAAGAACATGCAGCGGAAAAGCTGGTCGGTGCGCCTCCCGGATTCGTTGGTTATGAAGAAGGTGGACAACTGACAAATCGGGTCTTGGAACGCCCCTACAGCATTCTACTGTTTGATGAGATCGAAAAAGCTCATCCCAAAGTACTCGATAAATTTTTACAAATTCTAGAAGATGGACGGCTTACGGATGGTAAGGGGCAAACGGCTTACTTCAACCAGACGGTGATTATTTTTACCAGCAATATCGGTGCATCAGACTTAACGGATACTCAAACTGGCAACCCAATCCGTGATGGCATTATGGGCAAGGTACAAAAGCAGAAAACAACCTCTTTTACCTATGAGCAGGTTGAAGCCCACTTTAAGCAGAAAGTAAACTGGTATTTTACCAGTCGCATTGGTCGGGCGGAATTGTTGAACCGTTTGGGAGATAGCATCGTTGTCTTTGATCTGTTACGTTCTCAATTTGTTGAGGAAATTGCCAAGAAATTTTTGTGTCAACTGGGGAACTCTGCCTATGACAAACACCGTGTTAACCTCCAGTTTCATCCATCTATCCTGACTTCTTTGAGACAGCAGATGGAACAGGATGATAATTTGTTGTTTGGAGGACGCCGAATTAAGACCCTGCTAGAAACTGGAGTAGAACGCCCATTGAATAGTTGGATTTTTCAGGAATTTCCCAATCTTGAGTACCTGATAGGGAAGACGCTGTCGCTAAAAATGACAGGTCGTCATCAATTAGATGTCGAGGAAAAACCTAAATTAGATGTCATGGAGGTGAAACCTACTCAGCAACTGGTGAGAGGTCAGTAAGTTTTCCTGATTCAACAAATCAATGGTTGATTTATAGCCGTTTTCGTTTGAATAAGCCACACGGAGCTGCTCGACGCAGTTCTCACAAACAAATCGGATTTTAGGCGATTGAAAATTGCTATATATCCAGCGATGTATTCTATTTTTTTTTGTTTAACCAGCAGTCTTCATGTTTAACCTAGATCTAAGTTGGGACCGCCCAGCAAAATTGAATGCAAAACCGACCAAGCATGTGCTTAGAGTCCGTATCTTGCCCCAGTCCGAAGCATCAACGGAGAGTTTGCCCCTCCATTTGGCAATCGCCCTCGATACAAGCGCGTCAATGGATGGTGAAAAGCTGGAATGTGCTGTTGCTACCTGTAAAGCCATATTATTCCAATTAAGAGCCACCGATAGAATTTCGATCGCCCAGTTCTCTAACCAGGTTACTCCCCTTTTGCAAAACGTTTCAGGCAGTGAAGCGCAACTTGCTGTTCAACCCCTCACTAACCTCATTGCTGACGGAGTCACCTGCACAGATCGAGTACTGACCTGGCTCCAAACTGCCCTTCCACCCGAACCAGGTGTTGTACGGGTTGCTATTCTAATCACCGATGGTCAGCCGACCACTGCCCAGGGGCGAATCATTAAAGATTTAACGCCCCTCTTCAACCAGGCAGATGCCCTCACCAGCACAGGCATCGTTTTGTATACAGTCGGTTATGGCAATCCATTAGACTTTAATACTGCATTTCTGATGGAGTTGAGCCATCGTGGTCACGGCGCATTTCTCTATGCTGCCACGCCCGAAGCCCTCAAACCTAAACTGCAGCAATGGTTAACCTTCTGCCAAACCGTTGTAGTGGAATCTGCTCTGCTGAAACTGGAGTTATCAGCGGGTGCAACTTTAGAAGGAATGTGTCGTCTTCAACCAGACTATCTGCCTCTAGAACTTAACAACAACGGTGAAGTCGTTTTAGAGCATTTACGACAGGACACTCCAACCGATATCCTGATTGAGATCGAGGTTCCCATCCTCGATTTTGGAGAGCGTCTAACCACGAAACTGATCGCTACTGTTCAACTCAAAGCAGGTTCAAACAGCTCAATTACTGCACACAGCCAAATCGAGTACGCTAACTCTTACCAGAAATCTCAAAGACTCAACGACGACGTTAACCACGATCGCAATCTCTGGGAAATGCATCGCTACAGAACCGAACTCCTCAGTACCAATGATCCCAGTCGGGCAACTCAACTCCTCACTGACATTCAAACCGCAGCCCTTAACGCCGGACAGACAGACCTGGCGGAGCAGGCTGCAAAAAGCCGCCAGAATTTGCAACAAACCGGTAAACTCAGCCCAGACTATGCAACGGCTTTGTTACAAGAGTATCGTAATGCAGGAGAGACCGATAGAACTAATAGATAAAGATAGTTAAAAATTCTGAAGACTTCTAGGAACTGTGCTTTTTTAGAGGTAAAATATAAGATAATAGTCTTTAAACCTGCCGTTAAATAGTTGAACAAATGAATAATTGGAATATCAATTATCTCGACAGCTTGAGCTTGAGGAGGCATTGCACATTATATGAGTGATTTTCACCCGTTGTGGGAACTTCTTGGAGAAAAAGAGATTGATCGTCAGGATCACCAGTATCACCTCAAAAAATTGATTGGGGTAGGGGGATATGGAGCAGTGTTTGAAGCGGATCAGGTGGTTGATGATCGCTTGTCTAGAACTGTGGCAATCAAACTGATTCCAACAAGCAGTGAGAGTCGCGATCGCGATTTGCAAGAACTCAAGCTAGCGACTCAACTGGTTGAAAGCAAATACCTGGTTCAGTGCTACACATGGGGAGAATGGCAGTACAAAAAAAGTTCAGCAGGACCGATTGAATTTCTATATCTGGTGATGGAGTTAGCTGAAAACACCCTGAGAAAACGTCTTGAGCAGGGATCGCTTTCAGTAGATGAAGTGCATCACTTATTGCACTGTATGACTTCCGCCTTGATCGACCTCCATAAACAGGCTGATCCCCTAGTACACCGCGATCTAAAACCAGAAAATGTCCTGTGGCTCAGAAATACATGGAAGCTGGCAGATTTCGGGTTAATTCGCCCCATCGATCACTCCAAAAGTTCTCTTTATACTGCTACTCTTGCCCGAGGCACTCCTGTCTATGCACCACCAGAAGCCTATAAGGGAAGGATTAGCCCCAAATGGGATCTGTGGGCTTTGGGAGTAATCCTGATAGAGGCAATGACTGGAAATCTACCGTTTTCAGGGGATACCTCTCAGCAGATTGAAGCTGCTGTTCGAGGAGAGCCTGCCAGTGGAATCGACCGATTACCTGCAGAGTTTCAGGCGATCGCCTCTGGTTGTCTGCAAAAAAATCCCAGGGTCCGTTGGACAGCAGAACAGGTCCAACAGGCGTTACTGTCCCCCTCAAATATTGAAACTAAAGTCACTGAAGTCATCGGCTTTGATTTAGGTCATGGAGATACAGCCATCTGCAAGGTTCTACTAGATGTTGAAGCTGGCACAATAGACTTGCTTGATACTTTTGGATATCAGAAAAATATTACAGCAATGGGAACTGATGCGACTGGCAATATCTATGTTGGTAATCAGGCAATGTCTCTATTTACTCAAGATGTGACAACGCTAAACACCGAAATCAAACCTAAAGCTGATACCCTTGCCAATCATCCAGAAAATCTTCTCAAAGACTACATGAGAGCATACTATGAGGAACTGAGAAGCAAAGGATATATTCAAGGAGCGGATAATAGTTTTTTTGTGATTGGATGTCCCTCTGGTTGGAATCTAAATGAACGGGAGAAGTATGCACAACTCCTCAGAATTGATGAGATTCCACCTAATTTATTGAAGATTATTTCTGAATCACGTGCAGCTTTTATACACGCAGGTAAATTAAGAGAATCTAAAAAAACAGAAGAATCTAAGGAAACACAACTGACAGAACGAGATCTTTTATTCTCAGAGGTTTTGGTAATAGATGTGGGTTCCTCAACAACGGACTTTACAGTAGTCAAAAATAAGCAGGAAGAGCTAAAGGACTTTGGTGCCAACAAACTGGGAGCATCGCTGATCGATAAATCTCTTTTTGCCCTTTCCAGAACCAAACAGGGTAGCCAGGAAGATGAAATTGAAGCTGCTTTTAGACAGAATCCGGCTCTAGAAGTTTGTTGTGTGTTTGCATGTCGATGTGCTAAAGAAATTTATTTTTCCCAGGAAAGTTTCTATGAAGCCAATCCAGAGAAAACGGTTGAAGAGGAAGACTTTGCAATTGATCGAAAAGAAAGGATCTACTTTCAACCAGTAGTTAATTATTCCTCTATTAAAGACGCATTGAATATGCCACAAGCAGAACTAGATGGTAAAGGTTGGTCTCAGGCTTTTAAAGATAAGCTTTGGGAAGTCAAGAACAAGCTCGAGCAAGAAGGCACAACAATCGATTTATTGCTATTAACAGGTGGTGCCTCAAAGATGGGATTCATCCGTAAGGCTTGTACGGATATATTTAAAATTCCTGAAGAAGTTAAACTAATCATCGACTCTAATCCAGAATATACAATTGCAAGGGGTTTGGCAGGAGCCGGTAAATGGGATGTTCTATCTAAGCGTTTTAAACAAGAGGTAAAAGACTTAATTGAGCGAAATGAAGTACAAGAAGTTGTTCGCAATCATATTCCAAAGCTAATTGACTTACTGGTTGAGGGTCTGTCTAACAAAATGACAGCACTTGTTAGAGAGTATCTCAAGAATTGGCAGGAAGGGAAAATCAATACTTTTGTTGAAGTTAAAGCCGGTTTAAAATCCTGGTCTACTAGTGATGAGGCTAAGGAATATATCCAGGAAATATCCAAAGGATGGCTTCAAGATAAAACTCTTCTAGAGGATTTAGATAAAAAGACACAACCCATCTGTAGAAAATACAGGATGGGTGAGGATAAATTAAATCTACAGACCAAAATAGATCCAGATGTAAAAGGAACCTTCTCACTAGAAGAGGTGCTTGGAATTGAAGCCTTCACTGAGCTAATTACAGAAGTGAGTGAAACAATATTTATTGTGATTTTTGCAACTGGTGCATCGGTTGGAATGATAGCATTTATTGTTGGGGCTTGGTGGACAGGAATAATTGCATCTTTGGTTAGTGTTTTCGTCCCACAATTATTGGAGCAGATTCAGACTAGTATCGAAGATTACATTAAACAAAATCAAAAACAACTGATTAATTGGCTTAACAACGAAGATTTCCCCAAATTTCTTCGGGGAATGGTCTTATCGGATCAAAGGATCGATGAGATTTGTGAAAGCAAGAAACCAGACTTATCCATCGACCTCAAGAAGAAAATGCAAGAAGAACAGTTTTTTGAAACTGTAGTTATAAAAATATCTGATGCTCTACAGAAAGCTTTGTCTGAAAGGGCAGATAGAGTAGCAGTTCTCATTGAGTGATCAAAAGCGCCGTTAGTCACCCAAAGAATTGGTTTTGAACCGATCGCTCAGACCCGCGCATTAGGATGAGCGTAAACGCTGTAGGCTAACCAGGTGGGATCGCCAGGGCAACGTTTCCGGGTCTCCGAACGGCTCTGATAAACTGCCTCAGCGATCGTCTTGCCCCTAAGCAACTCTTGATAGAATGTTTGGGCAAACAAAAGTGCAGGTCCATCGGTGACAGACCAGAGGGACCCCACAAACAGCCCTGCCCCATTGCTGATTAATCGATTAGCCCATCCCCCTAACTGCACAAGATCCCATCCCATCCGTCCACTGTGACAGGTATTAAACACAAAGCCAGGATGTGTTTTTTTGATGTGTCTCTCCAGTGCAGAACCGACAAACATATTGGGGGTAAGCGGGCAGCGCTCCTGCAACCAGAGACCAGAATCAGCATCAGGCGACTCGACATCAAAATTACCGTGAGCTGCAACATGAAGCCAGCTATACGGGCTGTTCTCCAACAGATTAAGGACCTCTGACCAAGTGGGCACGTCAGGACTTAGATCTGTTAACCCATGATCCTTAGCCAGATTACTCAAAAACTGTCGCTCCTGGGATGCTGAGGGTAACCCTGAATCGGATGGTGCAATGCAGGCAAGTTGGTTAAGAGAAACTTGATAGGCGGGTTGGCGATTTCCTTTCCCCTGATAATCGAGTCTGAGCCACCGAGTCAACCGTAGTTGGATGCACCAGGGAGCTTCATCTTCCCAGTCATCACCATAGGGCCAGATCAGTTCCCAGGGAATGTGAGGTTCATCGGAGACAATTAGGAGAGTTTTGTTCTTCCAAGCTTCTCGCTCTTTAGCGTAAATATCCTTCAGATCGGGTGGGATCATTTCTCTCCAAAGGTTTTCTCCTAGTTTCCGAATCCGGCGATCGACATCGTCGCGGGGAATAATCCGTTTCTCCTTGAGAATAGATTTTACCGTTGGCTCGGCTTGCCTGCTCAGAGTAGTTAGTCCATCATAGAGGCGTTGAGCATAGCTTTGAGGAGTACCCGTTAACTCAACGGGATAGAAGGTCTGTCCAATTCCTCCGCTTCGAAACAGCTCAAATTCCAGAGTAGGTTTATGTTGATATCGGATATACAACATGAAATCCGGTGGGGTAATATTGCCTCCTATCTGCAAGAGTTGTCCACCACGAGGTTCTGCAATTTCACTGACCTTGTGGCTGGTAATTTCGACCGTCACGCTGACCGTACCGACGGGATTACCTGCCTGAAAGAAATCAAAACTAATTAGAGTTTGTCCAAGTTGAACAGGACGCAGATCGAAAACAGCCTCTGGACTATCTGCATCCATGAAGATGGGAATTTCTTTAACGGACTGGTTGAGTATTTCAAAATTGGGAGCATGGATATGCACCCGAACCGATTGGCTGGACTGTAGTAAAAGTTCTTTAACTACTTCGCTGTATTCGCGTGGTGTCTTTGTCAGGCGAACGATCGCCGTCACTCTCGGCGTTTCAATCCCGACCTGCCGAGGGCAGGTAATATCAGTGTAACGAGTCACCAGTTGACTGGAATCAGCCCGGTCAGTATTGCCACGGGTTGATGATCTATCAACGGCGCAGATTGCTGTCTCTCCATGACCGAAATCAAAGCCGATGACTTCAGTGACTTTAGGTAGATTGGTATCAGAGTTGGAAATAGAGTCTTGAGAGACAATATCTCGAGGCGGCGGCGATTTAGCGATCGCTTGTTCCCTGGTTTCCTCTTGAGATGGGGAGGAGTGACCTGCTTGTGGAGAATTGACCGTAACTGTGATGGTTTGAATCGCGTCTCGAATCTCATCTCGATAGGGTTGCCCATCAATTGGCTGGTTAGATCCAGCAGCCTGTCTGGATCGACCGTGCCGCTCAGTATTGACCATTGTATTCCGTAGCTCGCTGAGGGCATCCCGAATCGACGGTCGTTCTTCAGACCACTCTAAAATGGCTAAAGAGATCTGTTCAAGATTTCCCGAAAGCTTGGTATACCATTCGGCTAGCGCCTGGCTATCTGCTGCAGACCAGGGAACAGTCCAGTCTTTTAGCAGTTTGATAAACGCCTCAACATTCCTTTGATCAAAATTCATGGGTGATCTCCTGATAAATTGCGTTAGATTAGCTACTGACCGATCGCGCAGAACGGTGCCCAGTAGTCGGGGTCTTTAAATGGCTTTACATCTTTTTGTAACTTTTTAATCCAATCTCTAAGCTGAACTTTCTGCCTGAGATTAAGATCGGGTTCTAAGCGTTTGCTCATGTCCTGGAGTTCTTGCTTGTCGGCTGTTTGTAACCAAAGCTGGGCTTGATTCAGGGCTGGTGCAACCTTCCCATCAAGTTGACTCAATAATTCGTAAAATTTAATCATGAGAAATGCAGTCGATAGATCGTCTACTCTCCATAGACTACTGACCACACTTGAACTACCTGCATAGAGAAAGCCACTGGCGAGACTCACATATTCATCGCTAATCTCGCTTAAGTAGTCAGGAATCCGACCTGTCTCACAGCCAGAAAGCGTCACCAGGTCACATTCATCCAATTTTAGTTCAAACACTTCTCCTAAGGTCAACTCGCCGTCTGCCAGTTTGAGAGATGAACGAATCGGAGTAGAAAAATCCACTTCGGCATGGCAGGAGAGATGCAAGTAGTTAAAATTCTGGTTAGACAAGGCTTGCTGAATCGCTTCTTTTGTGGCATCTTGTTTCTTAAGAATGCAAGGAGCTTCTTGATTAAAGAACTTTTGAATGACCGATACCTCAATATCGCTATATTCCAGATCTACAGTTGGATTTTGAATGGCAAAGAATCGCCGATCTGTTTTGGATTTGGAATAGCGTTTGGTTAAGTGCAATAGTTGGCAACTGGGAGCATAGCAAACACCTCCTCCCCGCATAAACAGTTCAAACAGACCGCGACCATCCCTGAGCGGCAGGGCATGGAGTGGGAAGCGATGTAAAAATTTATGGGGAATAAGAATCAGTTTTTTGCAATCTGGTGTTTGTTCCCGCACAGCTGTAATAATGCGATCGATCTCTAAAACATTGGCAACTTGTTTTAACCGCATGCTCAAGCTGTCCTGCCATGTTCTATTACCATCACCAAAATATTCATCGGAATACTGGCTAGAACAAAGTTCAAGTAACTTTCTAGTATCACCCTTTAAGGGAATTACAATGGGTTGAGCAGGTTCAGCCGGATTGCGATCGGGGGCAATGATAAAAGTATAAATGTTCTTGTCCGTCACATACCACTCAACAATAAAGGTTTGTTGTTCTGGCTCGTTGGAAATCAGGCTCTTAATCTGTGCCCATTGAATTGGCTCTACCCGCTGCGTCAGGCTAAATGTTGGATCTTCTTTTTGAATTTCATCTATTAATTCATCCAGTTCTTGTTGCCAACGGCTTAAGTTCACCCGATCCACTCGATCGTTCTTCACTTCGTCAACAGTTTTAGATAAATTATCCTGAGCAATCTTTGCAGGCGGAGTCACATCATTTAGTTGAGAAATAACTATTTTTTGCTGCTCAGTTTTGATCTTTTTGCGGAGGTTATTAAACTTGTTCAAAATATCTGGTTGAATATTCCCTCTGGGACGGAGATTGCGCTCAGAAATCGATTGAACAAAACTACGAGCTTTGCTACGCTCAACGTATTCTATTGCCTCAGCATCCTCCTTTCGTGCGATGCAAACTTCTACCATATTTTGATAAATTCGGTTGCATTTCGATGCTAGTTTCTGTTTATCTTCCTCTAGCCCCTTGCCTTGACTCAATTCATCTCTTAAAGATTCGATGGTGACGATCGCCTGACTATATGCCTGTTTTGCCTCAAGGTTGTTTTTTACAGTTTGATAGGCAACTCCTAGTAGATATTTAACTCCTGCATGTTCTAAAGGATAAGCTTCTTTCGTAAATATTTCTAAGGCATCGTTAAAATTGCTGATTGCCGCATTAATGTTCTCATGGTCATAGGATTGGCCGACTAAAGTTAAACCTAAATTAACCTTTATACGTGCCCATTCTAGAGACGGCGACCTGGAATTTAGCGATTCTAAAATACTCGTGAAGCATTTATAGGCTTGCTCAAACTGCTCCAATTCGCGGTAAACAATGCCTATATTCTGCTGGATTTCAACCCACGGCTCAAAAAATTGCTCAGGATTAGGATAAACTTTAAGTGCTTCCTCAAAATGTTTTCTGGCAGTCTCCAGATTTTCCTGACGATCGCCCCCCATGTATTCATTCAAGTAGCATACACCTAACGCATACCGAGCATTCCCAAACGCAGAAGATTGACAGTCAAGATAGTCAAGGATCGTCTGATAGCCCGTAACAGCAATGGTTAAATTATTTGAGGGATAGCCTCCTGGAAAGTTCTGGATCAAGATACAGAGTTTCAAAATCTCTTCAGCCAAACTTTGAGCATAATCTCGATGTAATCCGCCAAGAATTGCTGAAATATAAGCTCTAAATACCTGAGCAAAGTTTTCGTTTAACATATCCTGTGCCCGTAAGAGGCGAGGATACATCACTTTTTCTGAGGCACCAGAGGCTTCAGTTTCTATCAGGAGTTCACCTAAAAATTCAGAATATTTTTGGATGTTATCTGCGATCGAAGGGTCGGTAACCATGGTCAAGATCAAAGACTTGATCAGGTTTGCTGCAATCTTGGCAGAATCCCCGTGAATGTCAGCAAAGTAGGATCGCCAGGTTAACACCTGTTCCCTAACCTGTGACCAATCGACATTCTCTAAGCCGATCGGGATGGCAGCGAGAAGCATGATGATTCTGGCAGTATCGTACTTTTTCTCTTGTTCTAGCTTATCAATGGATTTTTTTAATTCAACAAAAAAGTCCTCATCAAAGAGTTGCGGTTTAGCCCTGAATAAGGTCAATGCAGTTACGGCTAGCTTATCAAAAGCCGTTTCGATTTGATTTGAAATGTCGATTAGCGCTTCGGCTAACTTGTCGTAGAACTGTTGATTAGATTTTTCAATGTCTTGTATAGATTTTTCAATGTCTTGTATTGCTTTGTCTGACTTGTCGTAATACTGTTGATTGGATTCTTTAATTTCTGGTCTGGAATTAGATAATTCAGACGGTTCTGGTGCCTTATTAGAATTCGCTTCCTGAAGGGTATCTGCTGAAGCATCATCACTTTGGACAAAGAAGTCTTGTGGTTCGTCATCCACCGTCTCCGTCACCACCGTGGCCGTAACTCTTGGCTGAGTGGTTACTTCAAACTCTAAATTACCTAGCTTAATGCGACTCCCTTCTTGGAGGAGAACTGGCTCACTGATTGCATCCTGGGTTGGGGGAGAGATGCGTTCACCGTTCACTTCTGTGCCGTTTGTACTGCCCAAATCAGTGATCTGTAATACACCCTGATTCCACTCAATCACAGCATGACGGCGTGATATAGTTGGTGGCGAATCAGCTTCAAACCCAGTCAATTCAATCTTATCTTCCCCCTCAATCGATACCTCACGACCAATGACTAACCTAGATTGATTGAGAGATAAATAAGTACCAGTTTTTGGTCCATTAAGAACCAGTAAATAAGCGTTTTTATTCGTTAAGCCAACTGAACCAGGGCCCGGGTCTAAACCAAATTCACTGCTCATTGCTACACTTGTAAGACTACCTTCAACTGTAATGATAAATCAATAAGCAGGCCTAAAGCTAGGGAAACTGCTATGAAGTGCAAAGTAACTCCAGAGGCGAATGGCACTAGGGCGTGTCATCAATTAAGCCAAATGGCGATCGCCGCTAAATAAATACCACCAAGAAAATTTATTTGGGTGCAGCTCCATTGAGCGAAAAGTTGGGCTACTTTACAAGGTTGAGATGGCGGCGAAGAGTAGCACCCTCGTTAGGCGTTTGAAGCCGAGGGAGCTTCTTTTCGGCATACCGTGAGGTGTGGTTCCGCTGTTGTTCTTGCTGCTCATGAAATGTCCAGTAGTCTTCAAAATCACCGCTGGCATAAAGAGAACGCAACTTCAGCACAGCCTCCGCACCCCTCAGTCAGAGAGCGTGCTCCAGTACGGTCCATACGGTCATTGATGAGATGCCGGCAGGTCCCTTCAATCACCCCCGAACAGATCGGGAAGCCTTGAGCGAGATACCTGTCGTAGTCTAGGAAGTCTTTGTATTTCAAGAGGTAATCGGCGCACTTGTCGACGGGTTTACGTTGAGCTTCACTTAGGCCGCGAAGTGTTGCACTTCTACGGATACCGCCAGCTACATAGCTGGCTTGCCCATATAAGAGCTTCAAAAAGCGCTCAGCTACCCATTCTTCAGACTCTTTACTGCCCTCCTGGAAAAAAGCATGAGCCGCTTTCCACAGATAGCTAAGGACATGCATCAAGTCGAGGATAATGGTAATCTCGATAGAATGTTTCTGGGCATACTGCTCAAGCAGGTCTAACTGAGTCTTATTCCCATCGACGAGGGCAATCCATTGCTTCTGTTGGTTGGGGTCTCGACTCAAGGTTTCGGAGAATACCTCGCCAATGACTTCCTTTGGTTCTTTCTGGAGACTAGCCCACACCCGCTTATGTTCTGGGCGAGGTCGTTTGAGTTCTACCAGTCGCAGACGTTGCTCCCATATTGGCGTACACTTGTTCTGGCGTTCGTTCAAAAGGCTCGATGGTATAGACAGCAGCGACTGTCGCCATGCGCTTTGACCCTTTTTTCTCACCCTTGGATAGTTTACTAGACAGCTTCTGCTTACGCTTTTGGGCTGCTTTTTGGGTTGACTGCCGCAGGTCCTCCTCTCGCATCACCACTCCTTTTCCATCCACGCTCAAAGCCAGAATGGAACCGCTTTCTTGCTGCTCTAGGACTGCTGAGTGTTGACCATAGAAGGTGTCGAAGTCAATGGCTGCGCGGCTCACCAGCTCTTCGGCTTGGCGTTTGGGGACATGGGCTCCTGTTGTTCTTTCCAGCCCCTCAACAGTTTCGTCGAACGAGTTCTTGACCGCTTCGGTGACCACACGCTTGCGAACACCCAGAGAGTAACGCTCTCTTGGTAAATTCAGGTCTCCATCAAGTGGATAGAGCATACTCTGTCCCTTGGCCTCATAACCTATGCGATTGACCCAAACAGTTCCGAACACCGACTCTAGAGCTCGTCCCCGTTCGCGCCTGTTCCGAAGAACCTTCCCCTCATTATTCACCACAGGAACCAAGGACACAACCGCTCCTCTTGCGTCCAGGTGCCCCTGGAGCAAGTTTGCGCATAACTTCGATTCCCCGAGCGTTGATTAGGTTTTCCAGCTCACTGTGCGTCTTCTTCTGGGTTTCTTCGCCCGACAGCTCCTGCACTAATTCCTCGAATGCACTCCAAGCGGCGTGTAAATGGGTTCTCTAGCTCAACAAAATCTGCTTCAATCTCCATGGGGGCTTCTCCTTTTAAGAACATATGATGGTCAACCAACCCATATATTCGCGGATAAGCTCTTTTCTTGACGAGTTCATCCACCCAAAACCTTGATTTCTGGTAACCGTTCACACCCCTCCAACAACGTGATCGCTACCTATCCCTGCGATCGCTACCTATCCCTACGATCCCTACCTATCCCAACGCGGTCTCGCTCCGCGAGGGTCTGCGGCAACGCGGAGCGCCCCAAAGTTGAAGCTTGTGTTCCCTGTTGGGGTAATTGTGCCTCATTCCACTCAAAATCGGAATTGTACTATTCCCGATCGCCTGACTTTCCCTGCCCGAGAGTCTATTCCCGTTCGCGTAAGCGTGCGCAGCGACGCAGAAATCGCCTCCCCCTGAACGGTTACAATAAATTAAACTTAAGTCGTCAACAACGTTATGAATATGAAATGACGATTATCTGTTTAACTTGTGGTCGTCCTTGTGCTGGTACTTGTCTCCGTGAAATATAGAATTTTGTTTTCTCGATGATCACATGAAATAATTCTTTTTTTTTCTGTTTATTTCAACTTTTAAATCCTGACGGGGTTGTCACCCCGTCAGCTCTCAAACCCAGACTTATTTCATATAGTTGAAGCTTTTCAAACACTTTCTTAGGGACGAGTGTTTAGCTGGGTTAAAAAGAGACTAGCTTCCCCATAGTAAGTTACGGTTACTTCTTGTTTAGCTCGTGTTGCTGCAACGTGAATCAGAGAGCGTTCTAAGTTTAAGATGTTTTGACGTGCCGTTTCATCACTGATCGTTTGTAAGGTAGCTTCTAAAGGTACGAGCCCTTGATTAATACTAGGAAGAAAAATGTAGTCAAATTGAAGTCCTTTTACCCGGTGCATAGTAGCTACTCGAACACCAGAAATTGCTTGATTATCCGGTTCACTCCGGCGAATTTTGTGAGTAGGAATTTTATGTTGCTGTAAAGCATGACGGTAACGTTCAACTAGCTGATTTGTCCTAAGAATCAGACAGCAACTAGCAAGAGGCTGATTTTCCGATGAGATTTTTTGCAATTCTTTCACTAAAAACTCAACTTCTTTTTCAAAAGAATTAAATCCTTGAACAAGAGGAACTTCTCCCCTCAGCAGAGAACGATAGTCTTTTAAATCATCTGATTCTCCATTAAGATCGTCGAAATCAATTCCTTCTAAAATCGCTGTTGCCCACTGTCGGATTTGTTCAGTAGTACGATAATTAATTCTCAGCTTGCAGGAACGACCCCGAATTTCAATCCCACAATGACCTAAAATCACTTTACGTCCATAAATTCGTTGATGAGGATCCCCAACAATGAAAAGATCATTCCCTTCTTCCCTTGAAGGCACCATTGTCCGAAGCAGATGAAAAACACCTTCGCTCATATCTTGTCCTTCATCGACAATAATTGATTGAAAGGGTAGAGTTATTCCAGGTTTACTTTTAAGCAAACTGCAAGCATCGCGTAGGGCATCCTCAATTTCTTTCCAGCCCTTGTGTTGAAGAAGAAAACGGTATTCTTCAAAAACTGGCCAAATCGCTGCCCGTTCCGAACGTTTGAGACTTGTTCCCCGTCCTAAGCGTGATATTTTCAGATAATCTTTTAGTGTCCAAATCCCGTTTGCTTGAATTACTTCTCTCCATTCATCTTTGTAGAAAGACAATGGCAGTGACGGAGAACTTGGAGCAATCGTATAAGCTTGTTCCCAAAGTGGCTTAACTTGGCCATCATAGACAATTTTAGTGGCAATTCCTTCATTTTTGAGAAAATTGACTACCCATGCGTCAATATTTTCCACGTGAATCCGCTTCATCGTTTCTGATGAGCAGATTTTTCGCAAATTCATTTCAATATCAACTGCTAAATTTCGTGTAAAGGTGGTAAAGAAAATGCGATCGCTTTCTTGAGTGAAGCGATATTGCGCTAACCACTTCGCACGATGCATTGCAACGACTGTCTTGCCGGTGCCGGCTCCTCCCAAAACCCGCACGGGGCCATTCCAATCCCTTTCAACCAATCGCCGTTGACTAGGATGAAGAAAAACTCGCCATTTTTCTAAAGGAGCTGCTAACATCTCCGATAAAGCCCCATCATCCTCTACGACATAGAAGCGTTGTTTACTATCGTCTCGGTCTAAAGCAGCATCAATGTTACTGGTATCGATAACCTGAGCATCAGGTTTCTGTTGTTGTTCAAATACAGCGTCGAGGGAATAACCTGCCCCTAACATCAAAATAGCATCAGCAGCTTCTTCTGGTAATTGGGGAAGAAGTAGATCGATATCTTGGTCAGTGACCACTGAACGGACAGCCCCTAAGAGTTCTTCAGGAACGCCCAAGCGTAGTAAATGACAATTGGAAATATCGTTAAATCTGCCTGGAATTTGTGGTGTTTTCCGTTGACTGATTTCGGTTTCTAAATTTTTGGCTTGTTCAACATCAATAATCTGAAGCGCACCGGATTCAGGATTGATTTTACACAAACGATGCTGCCCCCATTGATAAGCCTCATCATGTTTATCAACCCATAAAAGTAAATAAGTATTTCCTTGGTCGGGTTTACGGATGATCGCTCGATAGGTTTGATCGACTCGCAGGGATTTTAAATTAGGGTCACGGGCGTTTTGAATCGTTTCATAGTTGAGTCCAGTTTTGGTGGGATTTTTCTTAAAATCATCGATTAATTTGTTCGTTTTACTTTGAATTTGTTTAGGGAGTTTACTAAAGGCATAGAAAAAATCAGCCGTGATCGCCAGACGGATAGGAGGAATAGACATCAAAATATCTCCAGAATTTAAGCTAAATAGGTTTGACGGAAGGTTTCAGGTTGCGGGAGAATTTGAGTAACGGTAGCCACATTCCACCCAAGGGACTGAAAAGGTTCTAAATCGGATTCATCAAGAACAAGGGCGGTTTTGTGGGTTATCCAAGCTAATTCTGCTTCTGCGATGACGGTTCCTCTTTCATTGGTTAACTCATAACCTACTTCTGGCAACGACCATTGATGCTCTTTCATGTGGTGTAGCAGAGTTAAAGCTGTTTCATCAAACAGTAAAGATTCTCGTTTTTGCCATTGTCGATCACTCCCTGTTGAAGGAGTAAGAGTGGAAGTTATCGTTTCCGTATGAATTGGACGGATGAGGGAATAAGAAGCTCCTTGGCTTGTCACGACATAGGTATAAGGCAGGAATTGATTCAAATTAAACTGTCGTAATACTCCATTCCATACTTTTTGTCTTTCTTCTTCAACGACGGTGATTTGGTCATCAAGCCAGATTACCACTAAGGCACTTTCTGGGTTACAGGCTTTATGCTGAGTAGGAGCGATCGCTGTATATAACTGACACAGAGGTAATTGGTTAGAGGATGACCATTCAAATTTTCCCAAGAATTGAGGGGCGATACTGGCTTTAAACTCAGACCAAATATCGGAATCAATGATGCTGTTGAGAGCAGTCTGCCATTCTTGCCGTTTTTCCTCATTTTTAGAAATAGTCAGGTCAATATGAGCTAGGGTTGTCACTAAAGCAAACTTTGTCCATTGGGGGCGATCGGGAATAGCTAAGAAATGCATCAACCAAGTAAAACTATTAGCTGCGATCAATGAGAGAAATTCTTCACAGCCATATTGCTGGTAAGTAGAAGTCCTATGATTCCGAAAAGAAATATTAATCTCTTTTTCGAGGAAATTAGCATAGTAATCTTTCGTTTTCTGCTTGGTAAGTTGGGATTCTACATCTAACCAACTGAGGGACCAAACATAATACTTGCCACTTTTAGCGATCGCCATGCGCTGAGCAAAGTCAGTATCAAGGCGAGCAGCGTGATATTGCCATCCATCGGTAAAAACGGCGATGGGCAAAAGATTAGTCGTATTTTTCGTCGGATAAAATACAAAATCGGCGCGACTAGGAACAGAAACCCCTTGCTCAATTCCTAGTTCCACTTGAGGTTCAACATTCCAAGATTGAGTGCCAATTTTGACAAAATAACCCGCTTTACCTCCAACAATTTCTTTGCGAACTACTGTGGGGATATCTTGATGATGATAACGACCTAGGGCTTCAATAAATCGCTGTTCTAAAACACTGTCAAATAGTGCGTTCAGTGGAATTAGGGAAAGCCCTTGGGGATTTGGTTTTAGTCGATTTTTACGGCTGAGGATTTCGTTGAGTAAATCCCTAGCAACCCGACGACTGGTGCGATCTTGGTCAAAGCTATTACGATAGGCATAAAGACAGTTATAACAACCATCGTCACAGCTGCAAGCACGAAGAATTGTTAAAGCTCTTTGCAAAAGAACAAAGAGGCTATCTGGTTGGCGAACTAGCTGACGCAAATAGCCTGTTCCCCCAGGCACTGTATCGTAAAGGAAGAGAAAGGATTTGCGTAACAAACTAGAGCCATTGGTTGAACATTCTTGACTGATAAGTGTTTTCAAGTGATTGACATTACCTTGAAAATAAGATTTAAGACCTAGTTGTAGAGCAGCAATAAACGAATGGAGTTGTTCATTAGAAGTCAGGGTATCAACGGGTAGCAAAAAACGAATTGCTTCAGAGTCAAACTGACGAAATAAATAGAGAACATTGACAAATTCTTCCTCATCATCTTTATTCCGCATTCGACAAGCAAAAGTATGGTCATGTTTCCCATTTCCTTTTTGTACTTTGCCACAGTGACGACAAATGCGAAATCCTGCACGAGGTCGTGACTCTCCTGCTACTTCAAAATTTTCTGCTTGTAATGACGGTTCTCCAAAATTGATATCCCGAAAAGTCACTCGTGATAAAAATTCAAAGCCAAAAGGAAACACCTCATCTTCAATAACATAGCTTTTTTCACAGTCACTAGGTTCAAAATCGACTAACATTTGTCGGCTAAAGAAAGCTGGGCTGCGTTCATCTCGATCATCTCCAATGCGACTCTCTCTAGCATTTGTCGTTGCCATTACCTGACGTAACCGTACCATCTTCCGTTTGCGCCCTTCATCTGACCACATCACATCTCCACATCGTGGACAGGTGGACTGTTGTGCCATTTCTTGGAAGGTGGGTGAGGCATAGGCACAATTCCGACATAATCGCCATTCTTCGATTTTCGATAAATTTAAGTCGATTTGGTCGATACTGACCCGCTTTCCTTCGGCATAAAATACCCCACTCGGCACTAGTTCTCGAATGGCGATCGCACTGGGACGTTCATACTCAAAGGTGGTGGTTTCATATTGGTTTCCCTGACTATTCCCCTGGATGTTGTTTTTTCGCCAAATAATCGAGCGTAAAGTTACTCCCGGTTCTGGGAAAGCATAGTTCGGCAGTAAACCTTCATCAGTCAAGAAATTGAGAGTATTTTTCTCATTAATTCCTTTAACTAGTTCCATCAAACCACTGCGCTCCTGTTTCAGGTCGGCTATTTCTTGTTCATAATTTTGAGAACGGGCTGCCCTTTCTTTCTCCTTAATACGACGACGTAGGGTATCAATTTGATTTTTTAGACGCTTGCGTTCTTTGACTACTTCCTGCAATCGATTAAGGATGCGCCACCTTAATCCTCCTTCCTCATTTTGCCCTTTTTCAATAAAAATTCGTAGTTGTTCTTGAGTCCTTGGGCTAACTTGTTCTTGGAATAACCCTAAAAAGTCTTGAAGGAGTGCTTGTTGGTGATTCTCAATGAATTGTAGCCAAGGATGAGGAAAGCGAGAGAAGTTGGCCTGTTGAATGGTATTGAGGACTGTTCCCAACTTTTCAGATAGTTCCTCAGAGGTAATACCCTGTGATACCCATTGGTCGAGACAATAGGCAGTTAACTGGCGTTGGAGAATGGCAGAGGCATTCAAATAAGAACCAGGGGGTGCAACACCAGCCCCAATCATCTTCATCGGTTCTGCCCAGAAAAAGAGGTCATGGGGAGTTCCGTTGGCGATCGCTGTGATAAAAGCATTGCCATCTCTTCGCCCAGCCCGCCCGATGCGTTGTTGGTAGTTAGCTTGAGCCGGGGGAATAGAACAAAGTAAAACCGATGATAAATCCCCAATATCAATTCCCATTTCTAGGGTTGAAGTTGCAGAAAGAAGATTGGGGTCACTGCGTCGTTGTCCATTGATAAATCGAGTTTCTAGCTCCTCCCGTCCTTCTCTCTCTAATAAACTGGTATGTTCCTTAGCAAAAATTCGCCATAAAGTGCCCTTGGCATAGAGGTTGCGATAAAAATTAGAACGAGAGCGAACACTCGGTTGATAATTGCCAGTACATTGAGGACGCAGACAGGGCATTTTCTTCCAAGTAGACAACTCTTGAGGAATGCAAGTAACATTATGACCACATTGGTTGCATTGTAGGGCATGACTTTGAGTATGAAGTCGTAAAGCAGTTTGTTCAATCCCCCACACTTTTGCTCCTTTGAGGCTGGAACGAACCCCAAAGATTCCCTGTCCTACCAGACTATTGAGGGTAAATTGATATAAGTCGTCTAATTGAGCAACAATTAAGGGTGAGTACTCTGAAAATAACTTAAAGGCCCAAGTTTCACACCATGTTGGCCTTCCTCGTGATTTTAATAGGGTTTCAAAGCGGGGTAAGACCTGGGTACTCAGATAAGTAGGAGTTAGAGAAGCTGGCCCAAATCCTGGCATAAATAGAGGACGCTGTAACAAAAAAGTTTTACCGCCATTCTCGATATAGCTTTCTGCGGCAGCGTGTAAAATTCCTCCCCGTTGGCGTAAATGATAGAGCAATCCCAGGATAAATTGCTGTAACCTTTGTTTTGTTATGTTTTCCAACCCCCCAATTTCATTGGGCAGAATCTCTAGAAGTTCGGCGATCGCTTTGTTTAGTAAAGAAGGTTCTACCTCAACTCCACAGCTCTCGGTACGTTCTAATGAGCCGCCAAGAGTGGTTCTTAACCCCACTTCGGCAATTACTTCCCAATCTAAACGTTTGTCGATTATCGAAACCAGTTCAGGGGAAACCTTGCCCTTTGTTTGTAAGTCTTCCCATTCCTTGAGCCATTCTAAATCTGAGGGCATAAATGTCCCGACATAATTGGCATCATTCCCTAGTTGCGTTCGCCAATAGGAAGCAAACTGAGTGCGAATCTCTTGGAGCGTTTGACCATTACCTTGTCGATCTAGGTATTGACGTAAGGCTGAACGGAAGGTGATTCGATAGGTACGGGCTTCAAAAAATCCGGCGCGATGGGCTGCGTCTTGTACCGAGTCAGAAAAGGTAATCAGTTTCCGGTCGTTGTTGTAGCGGGAGGCATAGAGAGTACCAATGGCTGCACTAGCTAAACTAGCTGCCCGTGAACCTAAAATCACTAAGCCATCTTTACTGCCACAAAAGGGGCAATCATGGTGAGTTTCCCTTTTAATTTGACCTCCTTTATTGCTGGTTTGTACTAAATTATCTGGTTCGATTATCTCAATGAGAGTTTCACCGCCACAGCGAAAACAATGGGGCGCATCTTTTTTGGTTAGGGTTAAACAGTCAGTGCAGAGTTTATGGGGGAACCAGCCTTTTTCGGGTGTCTTTTTTGAGGGAAAAATATAAGTAATTAAAGGATTATGGGAGAAGAAAGCGTGATAAAAATCTTTTAATTCGCAGCCAATTCGCCGTTCTCCACTTTGTCGTCGTAAACCGCCCCATCCTGTACTGCCACAGCTTCGACAATGCATCACTGGCAGAGTTTTGGTTTTGTCGTCTGGGAGCAAATCGTCTGCATAGACTAATTGAGGTTTTTCGCTGACACTGGCAACCATGCGTCGTAATTCCCTTAGCCAAAATTGAAGACGTAGATTTACCCAAGGTCGTCCATCTTGATTGCGGGCCAAGGCACATAGAGCAATTAAACTATCTAGAAATAGGGTTGAATAGTCTGATTCTGAATCATAATTATCCGGCAAGCTCATTTTTTTGCTGAGTTCTTGCCATAGTTCCCTCAAGAAAATAACTTTGTGACTATCTAGAATCTTGAGGAGATTATGGACAATGGGTAGAGATTTTAGGCGATCTCCCAGATCTATGCGCCAGTCCATTTCCTTGAAGTCAGCCGTCAGAGAGGTCTTGAACCAAAGCTGATATTGGGTGCGAATATATGCTTCGAGGGTTGGATATTGGCTAGAGGTTAGTGCGTCAAGCTCAGTGGAAGCTGGGAGTGGTTGGGGATTAATAAAGGCATCAGCGAGAAATTCGGCAGAACTGAGTCGATCTTCCTCAATAATGGCAGATTCATTAAAAGGTTCATCAAAGACCGTCTGAGCATAGGCTAACATCTCCTGTTTAGCGTTTCCTGTCCCTAAGGTTGCGGATGTTCCTACACAAGCAAGATGTTGTTGGGGAGTCCGTAGACGAGCTTTGAGGCGACGAATTAAACAAGCTAGATCTGTACCTTGTGCGCCGTCAAAGGTATGGATTTCGTCAACCACTAAGTAACGGAGGGTTTCGGGGGTATTTTTTGCCCAAATTTGCTGGTCACGGGGACGAATCAGCAAATAATCGAGCATTTTATAGTTGGTCAGAAGAATATCGGCTGGATTTTGGCGCAGTAAGTTTTTATCGGTAATTAAATGGTCTTCTCCCATCAACACTTTGGGTTCTCGTTCCGATTCACCTACAAACAACCCTGCGGTTACTTTACCTTTGAGGTTAGGGTTGTTCCATATTAGGCTGGCAAGACGTTTGGCTTGATCGGTGGCGAGGGCATTCATGGGATAAATTAAGATGGCTTTTACCCCTCTCTCTTGCCGATTTTGGTAACAGTAGTCTAGAATCGGAATCATATAACATTCGGTTTTCCCTGACCCTGTTCCGGTAGCGACTAAGGTTGATTGGTAGTAAGGGGTTTTAAGACGGGCAAAAGCTAGTTCTTGATGGCGGTGAGGGGGGAATGCCATCGGCACATCAGGGAAATAGTCGTTTCCGGCTGTACCCTGGCGGAAGGGAAGTCCAATGGAGAGGTAGGGGCCTTTAAATATAGCGTCTCGCTCCTCTAAAAATCTGTCAATGAGTCCTTCAAACCCTGGGGTTGCCGGACAAAACTCAGTTCTTAAAAAGTCGGCAATACTGGTACGGATTTCGCTGGCGAGAAGAGAGGGAATCATTGTAAGAATTTATCTCATAAATTGATGGGACTATAGTAATTAGTATCGAGTCAATCATTATTTATGCTTTCTCTCTGTCATCTGTTTTCTCAGCTGCATCAAAATCTAACTCCTGACTGGCTTCGATTAAGCTATTAAGAGCTTTGCGGCGATCGCTACCACGTCTAGCTTTATAATCTAGGAGGTCTTCAACTTTAATGCGTCGATGAGTTCCAATTAAGGTATAGGGTATTTCTTCTTTATCTAAGAGGGTATAAAGGTAAGGACGGGATATATTGAGCAGATTTGCAGCTTCCTGGGTGGTGAGATAATGCTCTTGAGGAACAAGGGTAACACCCTTCCCTTGGGCTAGTAAGGGTGTTACTTGACGTAATATTTGATAAATTGACTCTGGCAAGTAGATTTCTTCTCCATCCACACCGACTAGCTTAGGATGGGCATTTTCTAGAAGCGTTTCAAGGCGTAAAAGGGCTGGATTCTCTAGGTCAGCCTCAAAAACTGGAAGATTTGGCTCTTTTATTTTTTCCATCATTTCCCTCTTATTTGATGTCTAACTGTAATAAGTGTAACAAAAGAAGAAATACTGCAACCAGTCCTTATTTTGTGAAATGTTTTTCAAATACTTCCCACGCTACAGCATAGTCTTCTTCTCTATCGCAGCGAATAAAGGGGGCTTGATAGGTGATGGTGCGTTCTATGGGGCCATTGGGGAGGGTATCATCAAGGATGGTGCGTTCTACTGTGCCTGATTCCATCTCTTTGATGTCTTCCCAGCCAATTGGTTCGCCGTTTTTGGGTTTGGCTTTGCGGGGGAAACCTACGCCGACGAGTCCTTTACTGTTGGTGAAGACGATGCGTCCATTCATGTCATACCAAGTATCTTTCTCATATTGGCGCATAACGGGGAATTGGACTCGGTAAATGGTGATAAGCTCATCTAGGGTTAAGCCTAATGCTATTGCTGCGAGTACGTCTATTTCGACTAATGCTTGCCGTCTCTCGTAGTCGGTGCGGAGGGCGTTGTTACGTTGCCATATGGGAGTAAGGTTGCTGAAAAATTGTTGATTTAAGCGTGAATCTTCGGGTTTTGTCCAGTTGTCTTGGTTATAGTATGGGTTGTAGGTGCTTTCCCAGAGTTCGGCGTAATGGGTGGTGAGGCAATTTAGGGTTAGGCAGCGAGTAATTAAAGAATTATCATATTTTGTCCGGGAAATAATCGGGAAATCATCTAACATTTGATGCAAGTTTGATTTGCCTGTCGATCTTACTAGAAAATCATAAACAATCGAAGAGGTTAAAGCACTTAATATTAAAAATTGTGATTGTAATTTATTCGCAAAAGCATAACTTCTAACCCCATTTGTATGAGCTACTTTTTTAGGACTAATTGCACTTGTTAAAGTTCTTTCTTGATTGGGATTAATCATGTTGCGAAAAACTAACCGATAATATTCAGTGATTTTATTTGGTTTAGTTTGTCTATCTTCAACCCAAGAAACTGTAGGAATACGGTTTTGATATTCCTGAGCATCACAAGCCATTATGTAATTAGTGCGAGGTAAATAATCTTCTGATATTTTAGTTAAATCAATCACATCATAAGCATTTTGACTTTGACAAACTTTCCTCGGAGTCTTGTTTAAAGGATTACCTACGTAAAAATGAGGTCCTGATAAAATCCATTGTTGAGATGATTCTGGGAAACAAGTATTTCTTTTAATTGAACCATCTCTTTTTTGCGCATTAGTTTCATCAAAGCAGACTGAAGAAAAATATTTTCCTTGCAAATCTCCTAAGCGCTGTTTTTGGTTAGCAAATTTTTCTAATACACTTAACAATTGTTGAGAATGTAAAGCAAGTAATCTAGCTTGTAAAGCAGGGGCATTTTCTTCATCATATAATTGAGAAAAAAGTTTTAATATCTTTTCATCAACTTCAATTATTCGTTTTTGATGTCCTGTTATATCCCACTTATTCTCATCATTTTTAATGCCTGGCATCTTACCACGTCCATTATATTCAAAACATCTATCTACTGTCTGAGGAGTAAACAGATTAGAGATATTGAAAAAACTAGTTATTTCTAGTTTTTTGCCATAGATATTAAGACTATATTTTGCATTATTATCAACATCCTTAAAAAGCATGATTTGATTGACAAATTGAAAATGATATTTCAACCGAGGATAAATTTTCTGCCGAAATTTGCCTCCTTTTGGATCGTCATAATTACTTTCTTGATGAATAAATCCTTGTACACCTTCTTGATTACAAAATGACCAACTTTGAGGAATAAAACACTTATATAAATTAGTTTGTATCCCTTTTAATAAAGGATAATTCTGAAAACTATTTAAGAAATTTTGAGAAGCATCAAAACTTTCATAAATATTAAAATAATCTGACTTTAACTGAGGATATTCAGCAAAAATCTCCTCTCTTAACTTACTTTGCTTACTAGCAGAAAACTTACGTAATTGAAACAACGGTTCAGCATCACCTAACACATCCCCTTCACTCCATTGCACTTTAATCCAAGGAGGATTTCCTAAAAACAAATCAAACCCTCCATTATCAGCAAAAATATCAGCTAACTCTAACTCCCAATGAAAGAAGCGTTTTTCCTCAGCAATTTGCGCTACTAACCCTAACCTCGGAAACCGCTCAATAATTTTATCCAAATTAACCAACCCATACTCCTTCACCCACTTCTGAATCTCATTATCCGTATCCGTCTCTGGGAATAAAGGTAACTCCGGTTCAGTATCAAATACCATTTCCGTTTCCCCTAAAATCACCCCAATCTCCAAATAAAACTCATTGCGAGAAGGTAACAAATCCGCTTTTTCAATCTTCCAAAACCATAAAGCACACCAATAATCCATCACAAACTTTAAGCGACGATAAGCACTAGAATTACCTACTCCTTTCGATAACTTTTCTTGCTGATAAATCTTATCCTTCATCTGCAAAGAAGTTTCTGCCAATGTTTCCGCATCATCTTGACCCCAAATCCGTAACGTATCTGTGGTACGCTGGCGCATTTTCCGTAACTTATTGGTATAACGCACCCACAATTCATCTATCCGTTGAGATAACTCGATTAACTTTTCTCTTTCATAATCATCATAGAGTCCTTTGATAAACTCTTTTTGCCAATCTTTAATCTGTTTTATTTCATCCGGTGCTAAAGACTTAATCACCTTATCCTTATAATTTGCCATTCCTGGATCTGGTAGCAGAAAATGAAAGACACTATCTTGAGTTAACTGATCTCCCACCATCACCCGTTGTGGTTCATGTTCATACCAAAAACTTCCTTTTTTATGCTTCTTGGAGATAGGAATTAAAGACTTATGGCAAACTTGCCGACGTGCGCCAATGAGAGAATTTCCGCAGTATAACTGATTGCCAAACCAAGGAATAAAAGCCTGCTCCCTTTCTGGAGTATAAATACAATTAAGCCAGATCGAAACCTCTGCCAATTCCACCGCAATCGGATTTAAATCGATTCCTACCACATTCCGATCCGCCAACAACATCTTAACCTTTTGTCGCTCTAACTGATAGCGTTCATGGGGAATACGTTGTCCTAACTCTGCTTGCTTTAACTCCAAATATTTCTCTGATAACTGATTAATCGCTTCATTCAAAAAAGCAGCACTACCCATCGCTGGCTCACAAATCTTTAAGCGTAAAATATCATCGGCTTTTTTATCCTTTAATAACTCTTTTAACGCATATTTTACCAAACATTTCGTTAACGATTCAGGAGTGTAATAAGAAGCAGATTTCTGGCGATCACGCCCAGCTAAGCGATAGATAAAACTCCCCTTGGGATAACATTTTGGGGTCCCATCTGCATTAAAAACTCGTTCCTCATCGGTGTATTTCTCCAAATCTGCCAAATTGACAAAATAAGCCACTTTTAACGCATCAGGTTCAGGATCATCCTTGCGTTTCACTTCATATAAATCTTCCTCAGCAAAAAAGCCCCGAAAACAGAGTAAAGCCTCATATACTGATCCCAATTGGTTAATCCCTAATTGAGCATAGGAAATACGCCCCCGTCGTTTCCCCTTCCCTTCCTGTGAGAGAGACATTAACTCAATGACACGCCGTAACACCAGATTGCGAAACTTAACCCGATTGATTATTTTTGTCCGCTCTGGATCAAACAAATGACTTTTCAGAGGTGAAAGCTCAAAAGTATTGTGTAACGTCGCTTCTTGGGTTGCAAAAAAATCTAACTGTGCTTCCTTACGTTCTGGATATCCCTCCCAAATCAACTTAAACAGCTTACTGAGAGAAAGATCGATAAAATAGCCCTCACTATCCTCACTAGTACGTAACTCCGCCTGTTCCAAATCCCGCAAAAACTCTAAACTATACCCCTCCAGATAAATCTCTGCATTCATCGGGGCGTATCCCAACTCCTGTCGTGCTTCGATATAAAAGAGGAACAGCAAACGGTACATATACCGCAAACACTCAACTGTTAACTGCCCCGCATCTAATTTCCCCTTAAATAACCCTTCCCTGCCCTTATTTTTCAGATACCACACCGCCTCATTCCCCAATAACTCGATAGACTCCCTCAGTGCATATTTGAGGTCATCAGAGACAGAAAAGGCATGACGATGGGAATTTTCATCCAATTGATCCAATAAAACCGTCCCTTCCGTCGGACAAGTATGTTCTCGATGGAGTAAAGTAGCGATCGCCAGTAGCGTATGCGACTCCTTCCGTCCCAAGATTTCAGGTAAATCAAATCGCAGTAAACGGGAACTATTCCACTTAAAGCGGTCAATCAACACCACTTGATAGAGATTGATTAAAATTACCCACCGAGGCGGTTCTTCTAAGGCAAAAATCCCATCTGATACAATTTCTTCCAAAGATAATTCCGTTAAATCCGCACCGGGTTGCTCAAATTGACAGGGATTGAGGGTTAAATCCAGCAAATCAATCGATTCTTCTTCCGGTAACGCTTCTACCAACCACAACAACGGCGAACCATGATCTTTCTTGACTTCGCCAATAATAGGTAAAATTTGCTCTTCCTCAAGAAGTTTAGATTGAGGAGCAAACTCATACCCTAACACCCCAAGAAATTGAGCTAACCATTGCCGCTGTAACGATAGGCGATCGCTCTCATTGGTTTCAGCTTCCCACTGATTAAGAGTACGAAAATAATCTTGAGCGAGGGAACTTAACCGTTCGGGCGGGGTTTTGCTCTCATTAGCTTCCGCTTGCGCCTTCCAGCGTTTTGCCACATCCTTGAGGTCGTCGGTGAGGATAGCATCAAGGTAATGATTAGAGTAAAATTCGTTCGCGTTAGTGATCCCCGTTAGTTGCGCCATTTTACGCCCCGTCCCCCTTTAAGACAGCAATGATTTTGATATACGGTGCAGGTTCAGTGGTCATACTTTCTTTGACCCATCGCCTATAATCATTGAAAATACGGTCAAGATGACGTTTTTCTCGTTCTTTACGCTCCTTAATTAAGGAAGCCCCATCAGCAAACCGTAGTTCCAATTGTTGGTTATGTTGACCTCTCAACTTTTCTAAGCGATCGTATTGTTGTTGCAACTCTTCATTAATCCTAGCTTCAAAGCGATCGCGCTCCTTTAACATCTCCTTATGTGCTTGCTCAACTGCCATTTCCCGTAAATCCAACAACTGCTCATCAATGGGCAACATTTGGTTCGGAATCGGCTGTTGTCCCAATTGGGTTCGCCGTAAGGTTTCTGCAAAAATTTCAATTTCTGCAAACTGATATTCTGAAAAGACTACAGACAACCACTGGTTAAGGAGAGGTTGTCCGCGACGGTTGGGAATTAGCCCTGTCATCACAAATACAATTTTTTCTTTCGGCAGTGACGGCAACGTAAGTACAGGGGCTTGGTGTCGCCCAAAGGCAGTAACATTGAGATCGTTAAGCCACTGAACAGCCGGATGCAGTTCCCAAAGATATTGCACAGGAGTCCATCGCTCCTCCGCTTTGCGAGATTCTTCTAAATCCCTTTTGACCAGGGCTTTATCGGCACAGAGTCTGACAGGCTCAGTAGGAGCGGGTTGAATTTCCTTAGGGAGTCTCTCATAGCGTCGCTTGAGCTCAAGGGGTAAGGTTAATTCAATCAAAGACTGATCTTCAATGATGTGAGACTGTAACTGGGTATCTTGATTTACTGCCTTAAGGGCTTCCACAGTGTAACTAAAATCATCTCTAAACAGGCTGGGCATCTGTGCCATCTCGGTTACCGTATCAGACTCCTGGCTTATCTCTGGTTCTTGATCCAACAGGGCAAAGAAATCAAACTCATCCTCTGATGTGCTGGCTGGTGTAAGCATAGCCTCAAACCCTGCGGCTGATTCTCCCCTCTCAATAACCTCGGCAGTGATGCGCACTTCTTCATCTATATCAAATACACCCATAAATACAGACGGATCGCCGATATTCTTAACTGCCTGTTCATCTTTATCAATTAAGACCCGAATAATGCGTTCCGCTTCATCCATATGCGGATTATGGGAACGAGTTAACAAATAACGGATTTGGGGCTGTTTTTCCTGTCCATAGCGATCAATGCGTCCATTGCGTTGTTGGAGTGCCATCAATGACCAAGGAATATCGAAGTGAATCAGACGGTGACAGAGAAAATGTAAGTTAATTCCTTCTGAAGCTACATCGGTTGCTATTAATAAGCGTAACTTAGACTTTTCATCTCCAAATTCCTCAATCACCTTATTTAAGTCCACATCTGCCATTCCTCCGTCTAAGGTGGCGATCGCCTTTTCTTTGAGCTTGAGATCCCGTTGGAGATTTTCTCGAAGAAAACGCATGGTTTCCAAACGTTCCGTAAAGATCACCAGCCGATCTTGAGTATCCTTTCCCCTCCAACCAAATCCTCCCAGATCGGATGCTTGAATCAATTGGAGCAGTTTTTGGTACTTAGCAAAGGTTTGAGGCGTAATCTTTTCTAAAGCTGATTTCAAAAGGACTAATTCTTGTAAGTCTGCTTTCAATCCGGGCTTATCCTCTTTTTCGATGCGTTTTATGCGCTTATTAACCGTTTCCAAACAAGCCATTGGACTGGATAGCATGGCTTTGAGTAAAGTGGTTTTAAAAAGTTTTCCGGCAGACGCTTTGGCATCAACAGCAGCCAATTTTAATCCGTCGAGAATTTCAAACACAGCTTCCTCTAACGGAGTTGCTGGAGTTTCCAGGGGAAGCACCTGACGCTCTGGGAAATTCTGAGCTAATTGTTCCTTGACATCCTTTTTGAAGCGTCGCACATATAGATCCCGGATATCGTCTTTTGTATAATCCGACTCCGAGGCGATCGCTGTTGGGTCGAGCATTTTCATTAAGCTGGCAAAACTTTCAGGACGACCATCGTGGGGAGTAGCCGACAGCATAATGAGGGTATCTGAGCGAGTGGCTAATCTTTCAGCTAATTTGGAGCGTAGAGAGGCACTACGCCCTTTTCCCCGTCGTGCCACATTATGACACTCGTCAATCAAAATAATATCCCAGTATGCCTGTTCGATATAGGTGCGATACTCACGGTCTTGTTTGAGGGTATCAACAGAAACAATGGCTTTATCATAGTAATGAAAGGGATTATGATTGGTAGGAATGCGGTTGCGAAGGCGTTGAATCCCCACAGAATCAAGGCGGACTAAGGGAATAGTAAAGCGAAACCAAAATTCCTTTTGAAACTGGGTGAGCATACTTTTAGTCGTCACCACCAGAATCCGTTTTCCTTTCCCTCGTCGGATAAGTTCCGCAACTAAAATGCCTGACTCTAAAGTTTTGCCTAAACCGACACTATCAGCGATTAGAATGCGTTGACGGGGCATTTTTAAGGCTTTAAGAGCAGGATCTAACTGAAAAGGCAGCACATCCATCGCCGCTCGGTGTCCCACATAAAGATGGGGAGTGGTGGGAGCCGTTTGTCTCAAATGTGCCTCAATAAAGAGTAGCGATCGCCGATAACTCGATGTCTCATCTGATACTAAATCCGTTGTTTTAGGGTCTAAAACCTCTAAATCAGGCTCAAGATGGTCAATAAAGCGGGCGGATTTCCCTTTGATAAAATCGCTAACCCCCACTACTTGCAAAACCCTTGTCCCTGTTGGCGTTTTGTCAATAGACTGTACTAGCCATTCTGCGTCACGGATGACAACTCTAGCACCAGGGGCAGGGGGTATCTGACTTTTCATAGTCCCTCCTCACTATTGAGATTACTTTCGACAAACTCAGGGGAAACAGACAATATTTTGACTTCATAGCCGTCAACAGTAGTACTAGCAAGACACTCAGTACAAATAGAGCGCAACGCTTTCCATAACATGGTTTCTTCGTAGTTGTCGAGTTCGGCAGGAATATAATTGAGGAGAGATTGGGCGCAAACCACCACTAATCGTTTCTGCACGCGGGAAAAAGCTACATTAGAGCGGTTCAAATCTAGGATAAATTCGACATTTTTGCCAATAGCAGTCGGATCGCTGGCCGTTGCGGAAACAAAAATATTGTCGCATTCTCCCCCTTGAAGTTTTTCCACCGTATCAATGACCCGAATATAGGAATCATAGTCAAATAAACGGGTTTTTAGCTGCGTCCGTTGAGCGCGGTGTGGGGTGATAATTGCTACTGAATTTTCGGCTAAATTATCTGAATTATCGAGTATTTGCTGAATAATTTCAATTTCTACTGAATTAGTTCGTTGGGAATTTGCCTCAGAATGAACCACCAACAACAGCCCGTAAGGATTGTGCCAAACCGCTTGCCAAGGATTATCTTGTGGTACATTGGTTATATCCGAAGGTTGAAAATTTTTTCCTTCCAGTTCAATCCCATCCTTATGTCGGTAAAGACGGGCAATGAGGTGGCGAATTTCGGCAGGTAAGCGAAAGGTATAAGTGAGGGCAGAAGACACTAAAGATTCATCGGGAATTCCCTTAGCTTTGAGTTGGGCGATCGCTTGATAAGCACTGACAAAAGGTTGGTATTCAATCACAGGCGGACGGTCTTCTCTTTCCCAATCGTGGGCAACAATGGGGGCGAGTTGACGATGATCTCCTGCTAACATAATTGTTCCCTTAGGGTTAATCAAGGTCCCTAAGGCTAAAAAATAGGGAAAGACCATCATACTCGCTTCATCGACAATAAGCATTGAAGCAGAGAAATTATATCTAGACTTTTGAAAAGATTCAACAATTTTTAAAAGGCTACTAACTGTTCCAGCAATGACTAATACACCCTCAGAGCGCATCTGTTGAACTTGATGCGTACATTTATAGGTGTTAAATAATTCAACATTGCTGTGTTCAAAAAGGTGTTTATGTTCTTCTCGAATATCTGCTCGACTGAGGAGAATCCGTGGAATGTCAATATTCTGCTGTTGAGCCTGAAATTCTAGAGTGGGTAAATATTCATCAATCCGACAGATTAATTCATTGACTGCGGTATGGGTTGAAGCAGATAGTAAGACAATATCTCCCCTATGATGACGGGCGACTATCCGTAAGAAAGTAGCGATTGCCGTCGTATTGGTTTTTCCAGTTCCTGGGGGACCGAGTAATAGTTGAACCCGACTCTTTAATCCCTCCAGAATAGCGGTGATTTGTTGACAATGGAGAGGATAGCCTTTAATTAATAGTGTTTCAAGATAAGTTTGATAAATCTCGATTTTATTGTTATCAATAGGCTCTAGAGGAGGAATTTGTGGGTCGGTCGGCTCAAACCATTGATTAACAAAGTGGGTCAAAGATTGAGTTAAATGTGGATCTACCCTTCTAGCCACGAAATCAGAAGGACTCTCATCGAGGGAGGCATGGGGAAAAACAATCCCAGATTGCTTCTTTCCACTACTACTCAAAATATAGTATCCTGCCCTAGCACCATTAACATCAAGTTCGACTGTACCTTGTTGCCAATTGATGGAGCGGACAATGCAGTTAAACCCAATACCTGTGGTCAATTGTTTAAAAGATTGTCCCCTATGGGGATCCTCATAACAAGGGGATACTCTTACAAATGCACCTTCTTCAATTGTGCAGTTAGCTTGAACGACTTCAGAAGAAAGATCGTAGTTATCTAAGTCAATATTGGCTGTTAATCGACGGTTGTAATAATCATTAGTGGCATTCAAGCTGACATCTCTTAAAGGTAAGGTGCGACCGCTGGTTAGGCGGTATAAGGGAGGAGTCAAATGGGTTGTAATCCAATCTGTTTTTTTGACATAGTGATCTAACTGGAGAAAGTCTAAGGAAGCCTGGGCAATCGTATTAATACCCAGACTAAATTTTTCAAGCTCATCAAGATTCACCAATGGCTTTTCAATTTCGTCATTGAGCAACCAATCAGGAAATCGTTCTTCTATCCATCGCAGTGCATGGGTGCGAGCGCAAAGATACTCTCTCAAATATCCTGGTTTTTCAGCCTGACGATAATCTTGAATCGCCTTCTGAGTTTTACGATCCACATCAGGGCTATCAGGATTCGGTAACGTTCCCCAATAACCCCGCCAATAAGCAGCACTAATGGAGTTAAAGTAGCGAAGTCGAATCTCTAGAGGGAATTTGGTGGATATTGAGGATGAGGTATCTTCCCAATGTCCTTGATGATTGAGACTCCATCCATATTGAATAAAATCAAAAATATCTCGCCAAAATGCCCCTTTTCTATCGAGAAAAACTGTTTCGCCTTCGACTTCACGACACCAGTGGTATTTGTAAGCAAACCAACGCAGGTTGGTCACAACGGCTAAATCCCTTCCAGTCCAACCTAACGCATAACAGCGAGCAACTTCTTGGTCTAAACAAGTGTAAATTTGTTGTTCCAGTTCTCGACGACAGCCCATCAGTTTCCGTAAATGTGCTAGTAAATCTGACCCACATCTGGTACACCCTTCAATTAATTGGGTCATCTCCTGCCGTGACCAGACATAAAAGTGAATGGGAGCCTCTGATGTATTCGCTACTGTTTTGAGATGAGTAATTAATTGACGGAAAAAGGAGCGAATCAGTCGTCTTTCTGCTTCTGTATCTTGCTCATAGTTTCCCGTCCATGCTGTTTGTTTAAATTCAATTAAATCCTGTCCTTTTAAGGGTCGCTCAATATATCCTTCTTCTGTTTCAAGTAGTTCTTGGACAACCGCAATAGGCGAGCGATCAAACTTTGTGTCCAGTTTTCCCTCGCTGTTAGTCAGATGAGCGCATAATGCGACGATCCGATTTTCCACATACTCGTACTCTACTGACAGAAATACTCGAAGCAAAGGAAGATTATTAATGACTCTTTTGGGTAATAGGGTTTGTTGATTCGAGGAGGAAGGAAGCTGTTTTACCTCATACTCATTGGTGTAACTATCACACCCTGGTAAGGTACGACGACGAGATTGCGCTTGAGTTTTTAATTGTTCTAAATTGCTAGAAAAACCGATATTTTCTCGAACTTGTCTTGCTCGCTTTCCCGTTAAGTCTAAATCAGCTAAATCATCAATGGTTATAATCCCAGCTGTTTTGAGAATTTGAATCGTACTGGTGTCAATTCCCAATAATTGTAATCTATGTTGTCTAGCACTTTCACTCAGACAATGAACACTCAGCAAACAATCACTGCATTTAGCATCGAGTTGATAATCTAGTTCATCAAGGTCTTTTTCTAAAATTTGACCCAGTTTTCCTTCCGAGCGTAGTAAATAATCAATATCTGCCTCAAAGGTTTCAAACTCAAAAGGGTCAAGAGCTAAAATATCCTGTCCTTGATTAGTTTGTTCGTCGATTCTCACCACCACCGCCTCTACCTGCTCTGGTTTGATTGGTTTAGCATCGACATAGATGGGATTTTTGGTTATTTCTTGACAAACCAATAATTGATAGAGGGCAATCTGAATGCGGTGATAAGTCCGATCCTTACGAGAAGCTTTTCCTTCAACTAAGCGCAGTTTAGGGGTGTCTCCTTCCCACAACAAGAGGACAAAATCGATCTGTCCGCTCAACTCAAACTTACCAATTTCTCCGCAGATCCTAATTTCTCGACCATAAGCAGATTCTCCCACTCTCACGTCAGCTAAATTTTCAGTAAAATCGTGCCAAGTGGTAGCTACAGGTTTTAATTGCTCTGAATTAGCCGTTAAAGGCGTAAAATTACGCTTAATTAATGATTCTGACCATTGCTGTTCATTTAAACGACCTGCTTCTTCTAATATCGGATCTAAAGATGTCTGGAAAATGGACTGAGAAAGGCGAGAAGGAAGGGTTTGGATTACTTCTTTGTAATTATTAAACTTTAATCTAAATCGGCGATCACAACTATGATAACGGATGTATTCTCCTACATCAGTTATACGGATTCGATATAAATTATTACTGTTAGAAAGGTTCAAATTTTGTCTCACTTCTATTGCTGTGAGTCTTAAACTTATATTGATTTCTGATGCCTCGTCATCTTAGCAAATCCTAAACCACAACGCCTAAGTAGTCGTACATAAATTTTGTCACCTGAGTTAAGAAATGTAAAAAGCCTCAATACCTTACTGTTGCCTGTTGCCTTGTCCTCACAGTTAACTTTAATTGTATCCAACTACTTACACTTCCTTTCCCTCCATCCTGTACCAAGAGCCCCAGGGTCCAAGTGGAACGCTTCTTTTCCAGACTCAGCACATCACAAAACAATATCTTCCTGACATGTAATAGCTGCAGTCCGTGATCGAGCACTTCCCGCACGGATTCCTCGGCTTCTCTCCTCTTCGAACTCGACCCCAAAACGCAAAGGATCAGCTTCGCGCAGAGATTCAAATGACAAACCCGTCAAAAATTCAATGGTTGTAACACGAACCTGTTCCAGGATGGGGTCAAATTCAACGGGGTTGTCCTGATCAAAATCCCGCTGCCACACCAGAAAAGCGGCTGCCCGAAGTTCACCGCCACGTTTCACCCCAAGGATTTTCCAGAAACCTGCCGGGATTCTGATCGGGAGTTCGTCAGGCTGGTTTTGGAGTTCAGGGTCGTCCGGGGTAAATATAGGCCCTGTAAAGATGGAGACTCGCTTGTCGTTATTGTCCGTAAAGTCAAGTATCCAATCCTCGATTCTTCCCCAAGCGGTAGCATGAAGTCTATTGTGTTGAGGAGCAATGTTTGTCCAGAAGAAAGATTCAGAATCGGCCTGCTCTGCGATGGTTTGATCGCCCCAGTGTAGGGCTCGTCGACGGACAAGATGACCGCGATCCCATGGGTTTCTGAAATAGCCTCTTTCATTGTCAACCTGTAATTGCGTGGGAACATCGGGGTCGAAGCGGAATTGATTTCTTCGCTCTATTACTCCATTTGGGATGATACTTGAGCCGTCGATATTATGGGCAGTGACGATGGCGAATTTACGCTCTTCGCTGAAGATGATTGAAAATCGAGTGTGATCGATTGGCACGCCGTCATTGAAAGCTGATGCTCGAACACGTTCAGCAAGGTTGGGAAGTGAAACCTCACATCCCTGAATAAATGCTGGATCGAATCCCACGTACTTTTACCTCGCAATATGCTGTTGATTGGCTAATTCGTAAAGAGAATCTCAAGAAGCCTTTAGTTGCTTTCACAGCAGGCTTTTACTTAAGATTAGCTGAGTTTAAGCTCGGTTTCAATGAGTCGTATGCGGCGTATAATCCCTCTTGTGTTACTTTGGGGATAAGTGGGTCGTCTACTAGTTATTAGTTATTAGGGTTGCTTATTTCTCCGTCAACTGAGTCAGAATAAAGCAATACTAATAATTCTACATCAGGTTCTCGAAACGGGATATCTAGGTGATCTAAAGACTTCAAGACCAATTGGCTGGCTGTCTCAAGGTCAGTTACAAGTTTTGAGGCTTGGTTCAAAGGGCGAGACTCAGAGCTAAGACGACGTGCTGAAGCGTTAAGCAAAGTGTTTAAACGAACCAATACTTCATCATCTCGTAGCACGTTCAGTTGCTCTTGTTGTTCTACCCCAAAGATCACCGAACGAATTGAACCTCTTCCTTCCGTTATGCGATCAGTTACACGCAGCACAATCAATGAATAAGGTAATTTTTCAATAGACAAACAAGCAACGCATTCTTGAAGAGAACGAGCTTGGTCTAATGCTTTTCCCAGTAAAGGATTCCCAACACCGATAATACGTTTATCAGCATCTACTCCCTTAAAGGTGCGGTCAAATAATAATCCTTCATAACTAGCCTTTATGCCAATACCACTCCAGATATCTGGCGTTAAAAAGGATAAACCCTGCTCATTGTCTTTTACCTGTCTTCGATTCAAGGCAAGCATTCCTAGAAAAAAGGGTTTTAAGGCTGGAAGATCGACATCTAAAAGATGGTTGGCAATTTCCTGATAATCAAAACTAGCACAGTGTACTACCAGATTTTGCACCGTTTGCAAAGCATCTTGACCTCCAAAACGAGCCGTCTTACGATCAAACCATGATTGGAGTGTTTCATCCTGAACACGAGGAGCTTCAGCAAATAATTCTGTCCAGATGGAAGGAGATGTCATTCCTAATACGATGGGCATTAAATCTTCTTTCTCATCCATCACACCACTTAGAGCTAGCTGGATACGGTTCATTTTTTCTTCTAGGCATTCCCAAATTCTGGCTTCTACTGTATCGGGATTTCTCAAGGTGACGACTTCAACAGTTTGCGATTGACCGTAGCGATACAAGCGTCCTACACGCTGATGAAGACGCATGGGATTCCAAGGAAGATCGACATGAATTAAGGTGTAACAATTTTGTTGGAGATCGACCCCTTCTCCTGCCGCTTCTGTAGAAACGAGAAATCTTGTTTCTCCTGCATTAAAGCGTTGTACAGCCCATTCACGAGAGTAGCGAATGGTTTTCCCACAAACATCATGGGCCTCCATGTCTCCATTAATGAAAACTACACAATCTTTAGCATATTTTTCAATTAAAGCTGACATGAGTAGAGATTGTGTTGCTTTATATTCTGTAAAAAAAAGCACGGAGGACTCAGTAAATTCATCTTTTAATAGTGTTAAAATACGATTAATTCGTGTCTCAGTATTGATCGATATTGAAAGTTCTACTAATTGTTCTAAACGTTCTTCTTCATCTTCCATTAAACGAAGATCGCTACTCAGTTTTTCAATCTGTTCATCTAAGTCATCGAGTTCAGTTTCAAATTTTTCATTTTTCTCATAATTATTAATCCATTGCTTTAACTGATGACGATAGTTTCTTAGGTTGTTTACTTGGGAACGCTTTCCTCGAATACTTTCTAGGCGCTTTTTTAAGGTACGTCGAATCGCTGCAACTGAACTTGATGCTAACTTTTGAAGTGCAATCAGAACTAACGCTACAGCACAACCATCAAATCCATTTAGTGATGACGCATAGGCTTTGCCAGTCAGAATAAACTCAGTTAAGGTTTCGTAAAAAATTTGTTCTTCAGGAGAATAGGAATAGGTAATAACTTTAGTTTTTACCCCTCGAAATAAGAGATTTCCTTGTAAATCAGTTACATTTTGCTTATTGTTGCGAATGATAACATTACGCAAATCATCTAAGTAAATTTCTAATGGTTTCTTTAAATCCTTGAAGATATCTGGTCGTAATAATTTCAGGAGAGCTAGAAAGCTATAGTCTTTGCCCCGATGAGGTGTTCCTGTAAAAAAGATAATGGATTGAATTTTTTCCGCATCTTGAATTTTTTGTACCAAGCGAAATGTTAAGGTTGAACCCCCTCGCTCATCTACATTAAGATGGTGTGCCTCGTCAACAATCACTAAATCCCAACTGGGTGCAGATAAGAGTCGTTCATGGCGACCTCGGTAATCATCACGAAGAGTTTGTAATGAAGCAACAACTTGATCGTGAGTTTCCCAAAATCCGCTTTTAACCGTATCAGCAGCCTTTGTGTAAGCGGTAAAGCGCAAATCAAACATCGTGCGTAGGCGCATTACCCATTGATCGACTAAAGAAGCAGGACAGAGAATTAAAACACGCTGTACTACTTGACGGGTAATTAGTGGCCAAAGAATCAAACCCGCTTCAATCGTTTTTCCCAATCCCACATCATCGGCAATTAACCACCGAAATGGCCAATGCTCTAACACTTTACGACAAACCCAAAGTTGATGGGGGAGTAAACGGACGCGAGAACGGGAGAAAACACTCCAACGATCGTTGAGAGAGTCGATAGTTGCAGCTAATCCACGCAAAATAACAGGTAAAGGAGGATGCCAAATTCCCTGCTCAATGGTTTGTTCAACAGTAAAGATCTGTGAGAGCTTTGCTTTTTCACAAGCCTCTATGCCATGCTCAAACTGAATGACAACGGTTGTTCCTTGGTCAATCAGGACTTTCCCTGTACCAAAGGTTTTATGGATTATGCGATCGCCTGCTTGGTATGTCATATTAATCCATGTAAGAGCGGGGAATGACTCTGCCATCCCATAACGTTACAAAATCTCCATCTTCACTAGACTTTTTTTCACTAGCCCAACATCCCACAACATCATCTTCAGAAGGTTCTTCGGAGATACTCGGTATATCACCCAAAATCTCTTTTTTTCGGCGATCTGGTTCTTGGTCAAGCATCAAGAACGGTAAATCGTAATCCCCACAGAACGTGGCATCTTCTTTTCCTAGATGCTTAACAAGGAAGTTATAAATCTGGTTTGAATTGGCAATATTTCTATTTTCTCCGCCTTCACGAATTCCTTGACAGCCAATCGCTTGCAGAATACCACGCACTCGTCGTACAGGAACATAAGCATAGCAGTGCATAGCAGGACTGGTAAGAATTCCAGCCCTCAATAACTCTCGCACTACAAAAGGTTGCCCCATTCCTAAGATTTTACCAATAGGAGGAGCATCATTTCCTTTCCCAGAACCTTGTAAAAATCGGTTATTGTTTCGAGGGCTAAATACTATATCAATCCCCCATTTACTGCCATCTTTATTAGTAAAAAGCAGACTATCACGATATATTTCCCACCAACGGGCAAACGCATAGACTGCTGGATAGTGTCGAACCCATTGATAATATTCAAGCCGTTCTCCTGTCTCAATACTAGCAAAATAGTCCTCCAATAGTTTAAACCAATCAGATGCTTTAAGTTTTCTAGTACTCATAGCTGTAAACCAATTCCATCGTTCGCAATGCTTGAGAAACTCACGATGTTGTTCGGGCTTAGTTCGTCCCATCGAATGACAAGTTCCCAACAATAACAATGCAAGCCACGCTTTAGTTGTTGATGGTTTCTGGAGATTGTAGTTAGTGCTAGTTAACTTCCAGTTACTAGCTGGATAGATAGAGTTTTCATACTTTTCGATTAAGTGGTTGCGTTCCTTCTGCCACCAATCTAAAATCTGACGCAGCCATTGTTCTGGTGTTTTTTGCGGAGACGGTAATAGTATATTATCTTCTTCCTGTTGAGGAAACGCTTCCTGATCGAACTTCTCGGTTGGTTGGAAATCTCTATCATTCAACAAGTCTAGCCTATCAAGGAGGTCTAAAAGACGATATTTTTTAAACCCTCGATCCATTAATTGCTCTTGTTGAGTTTGATGTTTAATTTCCGCTATCCAATTTGGTATCTGAGACTTCAGATATAAAATAATGTCATCTCGACGTTTACCTTCGAGCAAATATCGCAAAGCATCATCTCTTTTTTCACCTTCAGCTTGGCCTATCCATTGAACAAGTGTTGACACAGGAATGATTTCGTCCTGTCGGCACACATCGAATAGTCTTAATGCTTTAGATTGATAGGATTCCTCAAGAATGGCAGATGATGGTGCAAACTTGACGATAAGTGATTCGTCTGAATTATTCTCCGCAACCAGTAGCTCTGATGCTACATACCGATTTCCATCTTTTGCTTGAAATTTGACCTGAGTTAATACCTTTATAATTTGACTTCTTTCTTCTTCCTTGAGCGTTTCAACAAACTTTTGTTGTATTAATTCACCAATACGGGCAGTGCATTCTGGGGTTAACTCATCTTCTAATTCCCATTGTAGCAGAGTGAGGAGTTTCAAAGGCTCTATCTGTTTCCCAGTTAATTTTTTCAGGGTTTGTGCAACTGAGGATGAAATCAACTGACCCGGTTTGATATTTTGACGCTGGCAGCATGGCCAACGTAACACCGTCTGGAGGACTGAATCATTCTTATTATCGAGTACGCCTGTTACATACCAGCACACTTGCTCAGGACGAGTCAACCCATTAAAAGCTTCAACAGTATTGGGTAATCCAGTAGGCAGAGCATCACACTTCTGATACAACTGAGTCATGCCACAATTTTCACCCCAGAGCATTTGATGTAAGAGTTTGATTCCTTCCTCTTCTAAATGCTTCTGAGCAAATTGAACCCCCAGCACATCCCACACACTTGTCCAGAATATTAAAGGGGTTGTATCGGCAGCAAGATGGAGATGACGACGTAGTTGCTCTTCATTAAGGTTATATAGCTTAATCAGAGCTTTGCCTAACTGATGTCCTAGACGCTTGGCAATTTCTTGATTCTCACTTTGGCCGCCTCCTCTCAAATCAAGTTGCGATCGCCCCACATCTAGGCGAAACATCGCATTCACTGCAAACCCAACCTTTAAGTCCATTCGAGTTGGGGCTGTTACCCAAAAAGTTGGATAGATATCAGGTAAGGCTTCAATCCCTCGCAATCCTAATGGGAAGACGAATCGCTCGCCATTCGCACCTAATAATAAAGCACGGTGAAATGTTTCTGAGCGGGGAATCAATTCTCCAACGGTAACTTCTGATGTAATTTCTTGTTCTCGCCATTCACACCGACTTTCATGATTTTCAATTTCAATCACAAATTCTTTAAGCCAATGGGAAAAAGCACCTAAAAGTGGGGTATAACTTTCAAATCGCTGAATTTGTTGGGAGATTTCATCTTTGGCGGCAGAAAGTAATGGCAATTTTATAACAGTTCCTTCTTCACTCTCTCGATATTTCGTCAGCTCTTGGAAATCCTTTTGATTAAGTTGTTTTGGGTACAATCCACCACAAACTTCAAATCCCAAGCGATCGCTAACTACACGCGGCTGATCGGTGAGAAGATAAACACTCTTGAAACCTAAACCAAATTTTCCAGTTACCCCTTCTTTCTTGTCAGAGAAATTAAGGAGGAGCATTTTAGTTAAGTCTTGGTCATATCCTTGTGCGCGATAGTCCGTACTGCCCCATCTTGCTTGATTAATCCCTCTACCCCAATGGAGAAAATATAGCGTTCTCTTCTGAATAATTATTTTCATCTGTCGTTGGACATGAGGACACTCCATCTCATGGAGTTCATAACAAGCGTCATCAGCATTCTGGAAAATCTCAAAAGGAACTGAAGCAATATCGTAATTAGCATCCTGAATCCGGCGGCGGACTCCTTCTAATAAAATTTTACGAGTTTCAAAATCTGTCTCTAAAAGTTGGCGCAATTCTTGTTTTATGTCTTGCAAATCTCGCTCTAAATTTTGTGAAGATTTAGATACGGGAGTTCCTGCTTCTTCAAGTAGTTCTCTTTCCGCTTGTCGTGTTCTTAAGTTAATTCGTTTACGCACCAGTTGAGCAATTTCACTATCTTCAGAGAATTGGTTTTGGCGTAAATAAACCATCGCTTCATCTAAAAGAAGATTTTGAGTTAACCGAATATCGGGAGGAGAGGATTTTTGCCATTTCTCCCAAGCTGAATCAAAATTATTAGGTTGAACTTGGTAAACATAATCTAAAATTTCTAAAGTGGTATTTTTAAGAAGTTCGTTGAGCTTCTGATGAGAAAATTGACTTGTGCTACTTGTATCAATTGGCCGTAAGTTAATTTGAATTGGTGTACAAGAAACATCTGGTGAACCAATCAATAAACTTTGTGACTGTTCAGCAGACTTTAGCTTAACACTCAATGAGTCTCCTAACAAATTTTTAACCTGTACCATAGTTTCCTGAGACTCTCGAAAATTTAGTTCTATATTGCTTTCAATGAGCAAATCAGTTAATGTTTGTTCCCGATCATCTTGCTCGATAATAACTAAATTGGGAAAAGATTCGGCATTAGGAAGAAAACTAGAAGCTAATTCTCGAATTTCATCTGTGTTCCCTAAGCAACTTAAAAAAGCACTGATTCCATTTTTAGTGCTATTTGGCCATGCGCTGAAATATTCTCCGAGAAAATCATGAGTTTTTATGTTTGAAACTGTACTATCTTTTTCTTGTATTGCATCTGCTATCTCAATCGCATACTCAATAATTTCTGCAAGGTCTTGGCAAAGTAGATACAGAGGAGCTATGTTTGGAGCATCGTAACAGAGTTCTTTGGACGATTGCCATTCTCCTGCTTCACTTAATAATTTGATTTCAGGCAAAATAACATCAAACCATTCTTCTTGATCGACAGCTATCTCGAGATATTCACAATACACCGAATAAACATTTTTGTCTTTTTTCTTTTCGTGCCGTCCAGACAACTCGTTAAGTATCGTCACGAGTCTTTCCGTGTTAAGTTCCCCTTGCAGAGCTTTGTACAAAGTCTGAACTTGAGAGTCAGATTCAGCTAATGGTTTTAGTAAACGAACCGCAGGCATGACTGCTTCAGGAACTAATTCAAATGCTTTCAGCCAATTTTGCAGCGTTATGCTCTGACGAGTTTCTCCCAGTTGAATATTACCTACACAGTAATCAGAATTATCCAAAAGCATTGCACCTAGCATTTCTAAAGCATCTTTTGTTGAAGGGAAAAGATGATTTTTGTGTAAGACCTTGAATGCTGAATGGTTTTGGACTTCAGGTAATAAGTCATCGGATGCTATAAAAGCTCCGTCACACTCTGCGGATAAGCGCACTAAATCTTCTTTCAGTTTAGGAATATAAATAACGTCTTCTGGCTTACAATACCGATCATTTTTGAGGGGTAGCCATTCAGTTGTCTTTAATCCATCAACTTGACTGCATTCGCTCGGATTACTTGCTAATGCTTCCATGATCGTTTCCCAATGTTGCCCAGGATTATCAAGCTCAAGAATCCGCTCTAGTGCATCTTCAGCAGTAAGGGGTGGACTTAACTTCTTTTGACGATAAGCAACATCATCTCTTTGACTTCGCCGAATTAAAACAATTCCTAATTCTTTGACTAGGTTGGGATTAATCTCAAAACCACCCTCTAAATAGGTATGCTCATCAATTGCAACAAGCTGGGAAGGTGAATTAAGGGTTTCATGGATACGCAGCTTCTTCGCCAATCCTTCTTCTAGCTTCTGTATTAACATCTCTCGATCTTCTACAGAAAAGCCAGACCAATCAATCGATGAAAGAAGGTGCTTATGTTTGAGTTCTTCCTCAATACTACTTTTATCAACATCGGCAATACTTAACCCCGCGCGAACTCGTGGACTAAGTAAATCTAATAGTTCACTCGAAATAAATCGCCATTCTTGCTTTTTTCCAATTAAATGTCGAAGCACTCGATACCATAAATCACTAATGCTGCTATCTCCTGCATAAAGTGTATCTTCACGGGAGAACTGTTTTGATTCTCCATGTAGCAAATAACGAATAGCTTGTTTAGTTCTCAACCTGTCATCTAAATGTTGTTGAAGTTTTTCTAGAAGTTTTTTCCGTTGACTAACAGGCTTGAGTGGTGGTTTTTGGCTTAGTAAGGCGATCGCCTTATCTGAATCACAAGTTGGTAAATTTTCTTTGATTGTTAGATACTGACCTATTGATGATTTTGCCATATAAATATCACGCTCTATAGCTTGCTCTATAGCTTGAGATAATATGTCTACAAATGGCTGGTTATTTTGAGAAAATAGCCGTTTTTTATCGAGATATTGTTGTAACTCAGCTAAAGAGCTAATGTAGATTTTATTTTCTTGCCCAACAACTTTGAGCCTAAATAAACTGAGATTTTTAATGTGCTGTAGTAACCTCCCATCTCGCTGAGGAGTCCACTCTATTACTTTTAAAGCAAAGGATTCAACAAAAGAAAGATTCTTCTCTTGGGCAAACTGACTCAGTGTTTCCAGCAATATGCGTGCGTCATTTGCTGATAGTGTTGTTGTTGTCAAGTCGTGATCATTTTTGGATTTCAGAGAAGATGCAGCAATCACACAAGTCGTAGTTTTTTGAAGTTCAAGCAGGGCTAAAAGCAAATCAGATGGACAGGCTTCCGGCACATATAGCACCTGCTCTGAAGGAATTATCTTGAGTAAATCACAGATATTCTGAGCAGGATGAAATTCTGTCGAGGATAATGCCTGTTGAAGAAAACCTTGTAGTGCTTGGATCACTTCAGCGTCAGGTTTGCGAAAGGGAAATGGATCTTTGAGAAAATTAACTAAAGTGTTGACTTGCTCTGAATCAGCACAGATTCTGGGCGCAGAAGAGTAGGACTCGTACAGCAAATTTACGATCTCTGAGGATGGCAAAGAAGTCGTTTTTTGTAGTGATAAAACAGGCCAATTCTTATAAGTCAGTATATGATTTTGACTAAAATGTTTAAGCCCTGGTAAAACTTCAATCAGGTGGTTTGACTCAGGAATCGAATATATTGTTACTTCTCCTTCTATAAAGTCCCACTGTGAGTTTTCACAGCCATCATCAAAACGCACAACATAAGCCCATGAGCCATTATAACAGATAAATTTTTGGTAATTTTCCCATAATTCCGTTTTTTTGAATCTCTGGGTCAATTCCTTCATAACTTCAGGAGATTTTGCCTTAGCAAAGTCAGCTAAAGTGGGTAAAATAAGGGGTAATGTCCCTTGTTCTGCTAGGATTTTATTCCATTGTTGTAAAACTCCATTATTTTGGAATTCCGACCAATCCAGAATACGGCGGCGATCTGCTCTCAAAAAGAAGAAGCCGTGTAACGTCAGAACATAGTCCTCATCACTCTCAAGAGGTATTTTTTCAAAGTTGCCTCCTGTTGGAGGTTCTGCTGTAGGGAGAAAGACTGCCCAGCGAATCAATAATTTTCCTTGCCCTTCAGTCTTGGGACGGGATAGAATAACCGCAGCACAATGTTGTTCAGCTTTTTGTTTTTTTCGACATCCTTTAGCATCAGGAATTAGTGTTGGCCAATTTTCACGATCCTTAAGCGCATTCAATTCAACATTGTCAAGTATTTGCTGATAACCAAAATACTTCTGTTGTTTGGTCTTTACCCGAATATCTCCTTTCAAGGAGTGGGGGTTAGGACGAAGAGTCTTAAAATCAGGGAAACATTGATTAGATTCTGAACCAACTTGAATACGATCAATCGTTTTACCGTCATAAAGTTCAATAGTTTTTAAATTTTTGAGCAAAGGAAAAAAACCTGCTAACTCTCCCAACAAACTATCGCTAAAATCATGGATAAACTGAGAACCATCACCGAAATACTGTGCCACAATAGGATTGAGATCTTCCCCCCTTTGGCAATGTTCTGGCTTACGGAGAGGTAACCACAATGTAAAACCATCTTCGAATCCCATCTTTTTCCGTTCTTCAGCAATGAGAGTTTGATCTGATTTTTCAAACTTTAGTTCATCCCAATTCGATGTTGGTACATCATCGGGATCGTCCGTTGCCCACAAGTTAAGCATAGAACCTGAATCAACCTCTGGATCGGCTTTTGGTCCTTTCAAGAAAAAGAAAGCCTCACAGATGAGAAAAACTGTCTTAAGTCCTATTCCAAACTTACCAACTGCAGAACTATCATTCTCTTTAGCACTTGCTCCAATAGAACGAATACTTCTAGCATCTTTTTTAGAAAAATAGCCATCGTTGACTACTAATATAGCTGAACCTTGCAACAAAGGATGTTTCGCCTTGTTCAGACCATTAGACCACCCAATACTCAATCGCTTAGAACAACAGTCATCAGCATTTTGCACAATTTCCTTGAGAATAAAAATTAAGGATGTTTGTTGATTTTGACCTTGAAACAACATATTTCTAATGTTGTTTATGTCACTTCTTGCTGTGTGAATAGCTCCATATCCCGCCATAGAATTTTAATGACTCCACAATCGCTTAATACTGGTAAGTGTCTAAACAAAATATATGAATAAAAAAAAACACTTTTGTCTAAATATCTTAAGTCTACTTTCGATTAAACCGCAAAAATAACCGTCATTTTGCGTATTTTATGAGAATAGTTTTATTTTATTTGAGTGATATTGCGTAAACTCATATCTTGCACCTCGAAACCTGAATATCGATTCCCGGCTCAAGAGTTACTAGTGCAGGGGTGGCAGAAATAAAGCAGCAGTTAGAGCTATCAAAATTTAGGCGGCCAACGGAGTTTTGTCATAGGTCCAATGGCAGGGCTTATATTTCCATTTGAAAGGCTTAGCCAGGGTTTGATTGAAATAGTTGATAAAATCCAAAATCCGCTGACTCAAATCCTCCACCGACTTGAAACTGCCCCGCTTGAGCAAGCGTCGCCCCAAAATACTAAACCAAATTTCAATCTGATTGAGCCAGGAGGAGTGCTTGGGAGTGTAGACAAAGCGAATACGGTGGGTGGACTCAGAGAGAAAGTGAGCTCGAGTTTCCATCGACTTGAGGATGCCCGACTTTTCTTTAACCCCCAAGTCAGTTTGAATCCCGCAGCGTTGAGCTACTAAACGAACCAAAGATTCGGATTTGTGAGTATTGAGCTGATCGACAAGAAAAATCCAGCCCCCTTCAGGATCGGTGTCGATGACCTGCTCGATATGGGCGGCAAAGTCAGCTTCGGTACGGGTAGGACCAATAGTGGGAGGGAGAAGGGTTCGGTTGGCGACTTCCAGGCTGGCAATGAGAGAGCGGGTTCCGTGACGCTCGTACTCAAACTCTGGACGTTCTACTTGACCAGGTCGCAGCGGCAAGGTAGGATGGAGGCGTTCTAAAGCTTGAATTCCTGTCATTTCATCACTACTGACCAGATGAATCCCCCTTTTATAGAGCCAAGGGGCCTGCAGATACAACTGACTTTTCACAGAAGCCTGTTGACCAAAGACTACAGGGTCTTCACTTGGGTGATTGAGCCAGTAACGCACCCGATGGGGCTTCAAATCAGCCTCGGCTAAAAGGCGTCGGACACTGCGCTCGGAAATCTGCGATGGCTACCCCCGTTTGACGATCTCCGAAGCCAGTTCTTGGGGAGTCCAATGAGTCACAGGTCGTCCGGATTTTTCGGGGTCTTCACAAGCCAGAGCGATAACTTGCACCACCTGTTCCACACTGAAGCCAGCTGGGGTACCTGTTCTCGGCTCATCGCTGAGAATCTCAACAATCATTTTTCTCAAGAGCGCTTCGCTGGCTCCCCTGGCCTGGGCAGCCCTCAATCGCTGTTGGTTCGCTCTCCATCGCTCACACCACCGCCCGACTGTGCTGCGGTGGCAATTGACTTGACGGGCAATGTCACTGTGGTTTACTCCTCGCTCTGCTAACAAAATGATTTGACTCCGGTAAACCAGTTGATGCGGGCTTTGGCGACGACAAGATAGTTGCTTCAAGAGCACACGTTGTTTCCTTTTGAGTCCGAGCGGTTGGGGATGAGGCCCAGGCATACTTACTTCTCCTTAATAGACTGACCTCACTCTAGGTCTGTTTAGTACCCTTGTACCCCCTGGGAAAACTGTCACATTACTTCTGCCACCCCTGCACTAGAGCGGCAGTCCAGTAGAAAGAGTTGACAAAAAAGGACTTGTCTGAATTGTGCCAACTCATCATCAAGTTTATCCAGAGGTGGACTTGACAATTGACTCTTCTATCCGTGCAATTACATGAAGATTATGAACCACGGCCATCCTTCGTAGGTCATAGAGATTCTTGCGTGTACCAAGGTAACGGGCACGGTGTCCTTGCCACTGACCAACATGAGCCAGGGTATGCTCAACCCCAACTCGTTGGAGTAGCTTGGCTCTCCCAGCAGCTGTAGTTTGACGCTGACGCAACTCCTGCAAGAGTGCTTCTTCTGGATGAATAGAAACCCACATTCCGCACCCTAAAGTGTCACACCATCTCAATTGAAGTCTTGTCGAGGTCCAAGTGTGAGTCAAAATACTTAGTTAAGAATTTAGTTCGCGGCAAGTTGGACTTTGTTGGCGAAAGTAATCGTTGCTGAAATTAATTGTGCTACAAAGACGAGAAATCTTTACTCTGGCGATTAGTAATACTCTATGTAAGAAAATTTGTAGTACATTCGCCAACAGTATCAAGCAACACGCGAACTTGTCTCCCTCTCCTTCCTTAACCGAGCAGTATTGGGAACCTGGGTTACACTATCAACCTCCCCAACTTGAAAACGCCTTAATCTCCATCTCAACAGGTATAGGTGCAATAAAATAATTACCCGCAGACACCATGCAGCGTCTAAGTTGAGAAATGACCCATTCAGTAACTTCCAGGGGACATTCGATGACAATCTCATCGTGAATCGCCGCAATTATCTGCACCTCTGTTCCCTCAAAACACTGCCAAGCCAATGCCAATGCCAGTTTAGTAATATCCGAGTTCGTTCCCTGCACCGGATTATTAATCAACTCATTCAATTTCGGCTTCTGATACTTCCCCCAAAGTCTTCGCCTACCCCCAAGCGTGCGACTTTCCCTGACTCCCCGACTCCACTCCCGACGCACCTTTTCGTGATACCCTTTAATCCCTGGATAAGACTCGAAGAACTTCTTACGAAATTCCGAAGCTTGCTCAATGGTCATCTCTACCCCATAATCCTTAGCCGCCGTACTTCGAAACTTCTTCGCACCCATCCCATACACCAACCCAAAATTAATAATCTTCCCTAACCGTCTTTCCTCCTCTGTAACCGCTATTATCGACTTGCCAAACACCAACGATGCCGTCAGTCGGTGCAAATCCTCTCTCTGGCGATAAGCCTGGCACATGCGCCTATCCCCACTCACCTTTGCCATAATCCTCAGTTCAATTTGGCTGTAGTCTGCCTTGATTAGCACCTTCCCCAGCGCAGCAGTAAAACACTGCCTTGTCTCCCTATCTCTGGGAATATTTTGTAAATTCGGCTCTCGACAGCTAAATCTGCCAGAACGCGCACCAATCTGAAACCAATTTGGATGGATGCGTCCGGTGATTGGGTGAATGTGTTCTGGCAGTCCTTCGGTGAAGGTGCTGATGCGGGTGCTGAGGCTGCGGTAATCTAACAACGCCTGAATCACTGGATATTCCTTAGCCAGAGGAATCAGGACTTGGGCACTGGTGGATTGTACTGATATCCCCTTTGCCTGAAGTGCGGCTAATACCTGCTTGGAAGAGCGAGGATTAATCGTTTCCGTCAAATCTGGAAAGAGGGAAATTTGTTCGGTTGGGGGTCGTCTCAACTCTTGGTTGATTTGCGTTAACAGTCGAGTCCTTTGTTGAATTAGATTAATCCCCAAAGCTTCCCATTTGTCCCAGTCTAGGTACATGCCATTGAGTTCCATCATCGCCACCGCACTCAGACAAGCAAACTCTAACTTGGCTGTGGCAAGCAAGTTTGCCTGTTTGAGTCGGCGTTTGAGTTCCGTTCGCAGGGGCAGTACAATGGCTGCATCCGTGGCGGCATATTCTAGTTGAGTCGGAGTGAGAGTCCCAGACCAATCACTGTGCTGCTGGGTCTTGTCGAGTTTAACCTTGAGCAACTTAGCACTAATCGCTTCCAGAGATAAGCTTTGCTTCAGTCCGGCTGTCAGTACCCGATAGCCTAAATAGGTATCAAAGAAGGGTGGCAAAAAGGGTAATTCTGCCATCCTGAGCATCAACCACTCAAACTTTAAATTGTGACCCACTTTGACCGCTGAACTGGCAAGGAGCGATCGCAAGGGGGAAAGGTCAGCATCAGCAACGGCAAACAAATCGATAACAACTACCGGATGATTAGGAATAGCCAGTTGGATAGTACGAATTTTGGCTGTGTACGGGTCAAGTCCAGTGGTTTCGCAGTCTAAGCCGATGACTTTAGCGTCCTTTAGGGGTGCTAGCGTTGTTTCCAGTTCATCGGCACGATTGATAAGTTGATAGGAGGTCGTTACTGTATTAGATGTCTTGGCAGTGCGAGGTTTCCTGTAGCGTTTGAGACTATTTTTAGAGGTGAGGGGTTTCATGTTGAAGCACTTGGGTTTTGTGTTACCAACTGGTGAATGCGTTAGCGTGTGCCTTGTGCATTCGTAGTAAAAAAATACCTCCGCGTCTGCGAAGGTTAGTGCCTGTCATCGAGGACAGATTATCCAGAACTCCCGTGCATCAAGAATTGACTCTAGCTTAGGGGTACACTAAACCTAGGTAAATCTAGGTATGTGATAAAAATTGCTGTTATCTCCACAGACATGGGATTCAAGCGGGGGCAGTTTTCCCCCCTCAAGCCGATGCCAAGTTTCAGGCTTCCAGATATTTCCAGTTATCTCTAGCATGGGTGAATCTTTACCTTTGCTTCACACCCCAACAAGCGATCGCTCTCTAATTCTTCGGCATAGTTTTGTTCACCACCAGCAGCCTACTCTCCACAGTAACAGCTCTAGCCGTCCCCCAAAATGCTTCAGCTGAAAAGGCTGATTTGAGTGGAGATAGGTGTTTCGAGCGTTTCTGGGGCTTCAGTCGGGGATGGGGCAGAGTGTTTTTTCCATCTTGGTTTTGCCGTTTCGATGACCTTGCGCCTGATGGTACGGGCAAGGGGATAGTAGTCCTGCTGGATTTGCTCGAATTCGATGGGTCGCATATTCAGCATCTCCCAACCATTGCTCAAGTTTTGGGGAAGGCGATTATGCTCGATCAGGGTTTCGTTCCAACACCAGGCGTAGATTTGAAATAGGTAATGGGGAAGGGGTGCATCGTAAGTCGCAGGATAAAGAGCAGTCAGCACTTCGGTAGGCGTTGCCAAAGAGCCTGGAGACTCGTTTGCTGCATATTCTTCGGAAATCCGTTCAATTCTGCTAGCAATGCAAGCATTAATCAGCCATCCGGGAACATCCTTAGCCCACTCAGACTGATGCATAATCACAGATCCTCCGACATAACAGACATACGCCAAGGGAAAGCCAGAGATTTGGAGCAGAGTAGCAAAAACAGCCCTATTACAACCCATCTGAGCCATCACCTTCATCATTTGCAAGCTATTGAGGATGGATTGGTTAGCACTCTTGAGGTCAGGTATTAATTCAATTTGCGAGGACATAGCAATATCGGCACTCGTTGTTCAACAACACCCAGCCGACAGGCTGATAACCGAATCGGATCGATCCGATGTAACTAATCGAACTGCCAATCCGGGTGAAGTCTTTGCCGAGTCCAATCCCTTAGCTTGAATGGGAAAACAAATTGAGGTTGCCAATGACACTTTCTAACGACCCGAATCAAACCAATGGCTACGGAACTTATGGTTACGGGGTTGAGGAGGACGAAACAACCGGATACAGCTCCTCAGCAAATCAAGGTAACTACGATGACGGCTACCAGGAAAATATCTACGACCAGTCCAATTTAGCAGATTCAGCTTGGACAGATAGTGCTGCTAACCCTAACCCACAGTTGGAGCTGTAATTATCCCCAAGTCTGTAAGCCTTCTCTTCCATAAACTATGAACCATCAACCCAAACTCGGCAAATGCCCATTCGCTCTCCTCCCTCACTGGTTCGTTGTTGTCTGTTTAACAGTTGTCCTTGGGTTTCCCAGTAGTGCCAGTGCTAACACCCTACCGACGCGCATTTGGGATATCCCCAGTGTGGAGTCTGACACTTATACAACCCAGGTTTTACTCCCAGATTGGGGTCAGATTACCTTTAAGAATTTCCCGCCTGCAAGTCGCGATGGTGCAATTGAAAGCTTGGGTCGAAGCTGGAAGGCAGGACAAACCCCAGATCAATTCTTACAACTGGGGGACATCAGTTCTGCTCTCAATGCCCAAATCCTTTCTGTGGGGGCAATTGAACAATTAGCTTTAGAGAGTATCGACTTAGACAGCATTCCCCTTTCCAGCTTTCCTTTAGTGGGAGAGCAACTCATCAGTCACTTGACCCAGATTGTTCCCCATTTGGGTCAATTTAAATTAGGTGATGTTGCCCCCTTGTCCAGCCTCGCCTCCCAAATCTTGGGCAATGTGGAAATCCCCGGTCTGGGCAGTATCTTTGAGCTGCCAATTGCCCAGGTAGTCTCTCACTTCCCTGCCTTTGCTGAGGCTCAACTAAATCAGATTGACCTGGCTCAGTTTGCCTTTACCGAGATTCCCAACTTAGAAAATGTCTCTTTGGAGAAATTCACAGGCTGGCAGGAACAGCCCCTGACTGAGATTCCCAACTTCAACACCGTTCCCCTGAGTAGCTTTCCCAATCCCGTTACCGAAGTTGGCAATGTGGTCATGCGAATCGACATGATTTACAGTGCGGCGGATAGCAAGCGCAATAACACCGTTTCCGGTTCAGATGTTGAGGGCTTCGCTGTCGATTGTAATACTGATTGTGCCTACATCGAACTCGATAACTTAGAGAACGCTGGTCGCAAAGCAAGGACAGCTCTTGAGGGCAAGCAGTGGATTAGTGGCAAATACCAAGAAGTCCAGGGAGGACACGGCTGTCTGGCAGGCGCGAACGGTGGCAAAGAGCCAACGGGCAGGCATCCTTTTGGCAGTCTCTTCAAGGTGGTGCTGGAAGAGCCAGACGAAACCACTGATACGGTGAATACGGCTCTCTATTTCCGCTTTAGTAACTTCTGCGGTCACGCGCCCTACTTTGTCGGTCCAATTCCCTTTTTCAGCTATCGCATCAATTCCCCCATTTTCTTGGGTGCGCTCAATGACGACCCAATCCCCTCGTCTCCGGCGGTTTCTGAACCAACGGGGGCAACGCGAAACCGAGGTTCAACGCCAGAGGCAGTCAACTGTGAGCCAGCTTCTGCCTTTGAGCGGGTGCTGCCTGCCACCTATGTGGAAGGGGTTGATGTGGCTCGTTTAGGGAAAGCGATCGCTACTTTAACTGGCAAGGGAAGCTACCAAGCAGTCGGCGCTTATGTTTGTACTGATGGGGGCAGCCATTGCGGCGCAGCCCTTGGCAAGTACCAATTGATGTCCTATCGCGATGATGTGAGGCAATCTATTGGTTCTGTCCCTGGTGGGGTCGAGTTTTTAGCTCGCATTGATAATGGCTACCAACCAACTCAGGCAGAGGTGTTTCAATACTTCCCCCCTGTTGCCCAGGATAAAGTGTTTCAGAACTCTTTAGCTAGGGATGTTGTTGCCACCCGCCAACAAATTGACCCCACAACAGGTCAACCATTTACGGGGACTCGCTTGGTTGAGCGCGTGGCGCAAAAGCACTTTGGCGGAGTTGCGAGTAAGGTGGATGCCAGCTATTCTAACATCCTAGGTGACTACTCTCTCAAAAGCTATGGGGAGCAAGTGCGTCAAATCTACAACAGTGGACGGGGGACTTCCTTGTCGGCGGACTCTTCTGGGGACAACTTTGCTGCTGGAACCTGCATTCCTACTTCTGGGAGTTCAGGTAATGTTAGTGCCATGCTTGGGTCTAGCTTCATTGTTCTCAAGATTTTCCTGTCCTTGGGTTTAGTGAGGGTGCCAAGCTGGTTGGGATGCAAGTTTAAGAAGTTTAAGTATTCAATCTTACTGGCTTTGAGTGCTGCTGTGGTGGCATTGGGTTCGTTCCTTTTCTAGAGGTAAAAAAGATGACTAATTCAGTTAACCCTCGACCTCCTAGAAGGCTGAGTCACCTTGTCTATTGGTTTCGGCTGGGTCTAATCCTTTTTGTTGTTATTTCCACAATGCTTGGGATTACAGGCTGTAGCCGTCCGACAGTTACCTCTGTTGCTTGGCAGAAAGCGACGCACTTAAGTGACCAAGAGACCTTGAAGCAAATAGTAGAAAGTCATACCAGCGACTCGCCCGAACCGACTGAGGTGACGGTCAACCGCATGGGCGTTTGGACCCATCAAGGCGAGTTAGGTACGCTCAAAATCTACGACTTCAACACTCCCAATCTTTGTGGTTCGTTAGGCTGTCTTTATGTTGGCTATTTAGAGCCAGCAGGAACAGATAGTCCCGGTTTTGGCAAGGAAGTCTTCACTGCTTATTTAGACCCTAACTTGGAGCCTGATACTCCCCTATTCCAAGTTAAGCAGGAGGATACAGCAATGTTGGATCGGGGTTTACCTTGTTTGCTGCTGAATCAGCTAGAAGGCGGTGGCGACCATCTCCGCAAGATTGAGTATTGCTTCAACGGTCGCTCTTACCAACTTACTGAAGAGCGCTTGTTTTCAAGGCAAAAGTAAAAATGACTTACTCTAAGTCTTCAAATGCTTCAAATTCTGAGTCAGTTTCAAACTCATTGAGTTCATCTAGTTCTTCGTCTGACTCTTCTTCAACCTGGGTGATTGTACGGGGTTGTTTTCCTTTTTTCGCAGGTGGTAACACGCTTACTTCCGGTTCAGCACCAGCAGCTAAAGCAGGTAATTGTGACTCTCCGGCCTCGATAAACCCGGCGATGTTGTTGTGGAATTCCCAAATCTGCTTTTTCTTCTTGGGCTGTCCCAGGAATAATTTAGGCAGATTCCCTAGGGTTGGCTTAGTAATCTTATAGGTTTTGCAGCAGTAAGATTTGTTTTTGCCTTCTCCTTCCCGAATGGCTTTGAATTCGATGTTGAGGACACCTAAAGAACGCCATTTATCATTTTTGCCCCTGTACTCTACCTCTAGTCCCTGTTCTTTGCAGTAGTCGTAGAAGACCTTTTCTAAGGTACGGTAAAATTCCTCGCGGGCGCTCTTGAATGACCACAGAGATACATTCTTGAAGCGGACAACAATTGGAACTTTATGTAGGGGTTTATTCTTGGCATCTAAGAAGATGAGTGCGTGTTCAGAACACACATCCATTGTCTTCTTATTGAGGCTATGTCGGTAATCTTCATATAGTCCGATGAAAGTACCCGCTTGTTCGCCGTTTTCTTCGCTAGGTTTATAGCGGATATATTCCGGCACAAATGCCAGCACCAGCATCCGAGTTTTCGCAATTAGCAATCCTGTTACTTCCTCGGTTAGTTCTACGGTAGTTAACTTCTCTTCTGGGGGCATTTCCAGCCATTCACTTTTGACGATCTGGTCAGCAGGAATGAGGATACCTGCGGGTTGGTCGTTGATAATAATGCCGTAGGGCAGAGAGGGCTTACGGGTTTGGTTGTACTTCACATCTAACAATTCAGGGTCAATTTCGTAGACCTCGATAGCATCAGTATTGTCATGATTAGCACGGGATTTGTTGGGTGTTTTATTTTTGACCATTTTCCTCTAGGTTTTGATTGCCCTTTGATGAGGCGTTAGCCTCTGAGACAAGTCAAAAGTCAAAAGTGTTATTTCTTGATTGGTATAATTATTGGATTGTTCAAGAAAATGAAACCTTTTCGCCCTCTTTTAATTCAGACACAATCTACTACCCACCAACGTACCACAGGAATTGATTTTGGTGGCTTAATGGGTCAATTTATGAATGCCGAAGGTTTAACCATGTTGGGCATTCTTTTAGGTTTATTTATCCTTGCTAAATTTGCAGGCAATGGCAAAGGCAAGCTAACCTCTGGGCGTTTTGTCGGTTCCCTTGAGAAAATGAATGCCACTAGCATGGCTCTCAAACAAATGAAAGAGAAAAAACGCCAGCCTGTTACTTTGTGGAGTGGTACGCCGCAGTATTGGTTTGGTGGTCAGTGGAAAGGGTTGAGTGCTAGATTACAAACGATGCTAGGAGCATCTCCCACAGTATGGTTCCCGAATGCTGAACGGGGAACGCTGGTAATTGGCGCACCGGGAAGTGGCAAGACCTTTAGCGTCATCGATAGAATGATTGAAAGCGCTTTTGGGCAAGGATTTTCCCTCATTTGCTATGACAAGAAAGGCGACCAAATGAAGCTTCATGCCCCAATGGCAGTGCGTTATGGTTACGATGTCCAAGTCTTTGCCCCTGGCGAACCCTATAGTGGGGTAATTAATCCTCTTGACTTTATGAGGGATGCTCAAGATGCTGTCATGGCTGGGGAAATTGGACAGGTGATTGCTCGCAATGCCAGTTCTGGAGAGGGTAAAGGGAACGAGTTCTTTCAAAAAGCTGGTGAAATGATGGCTAAGGGTTTGGTGCAGCTTGCCAAAGGCAGTGATTATCCAGATCTGGCAATGGTTTATGCCATCATCCAATTGCCCGATTTAGTCAAGCGAATTGAACATGCTGTACATCGCCCTGACGGTCATCCCCTGAAAATGGATCGCTGGATTGCCTCTAGTTTTTCTCAGTTATTATCCTCGAAGGATGCGGAAAAAACAGTGGCAGGTATCAAAGCGACAGCCGAGGCTACTTACTCGGCATTCATTCAAAAAGACTTGCTGCGGGCTTTTATTGGGCGCAGTACGATTCCCCTGTGCCTAGAAGGGAAGCAGGCGATTTTCTTTAAGTTAGATGACGAGCGACGGGCAGTTCTTGGGCCATTGTTAGCCTCAGCAATTCATTTATGTGTGGTGGCGAATTTGTCTCGACCTCGGACTAGCCCTTTTGTCTACTCGTTAGATGAATTTCCTTCCCTCAAGCTAGACCGGATTGTGAATTGGGTCAACGAGTACCGCAGTAATGGTGGCGTGCCAATCATTGGCATTCAAAGTTTGAACCAGTTGTACGACACCTATGGGGATAAGCGAGGGGCGGCGATCGCTAGTGCTTTATCGACCCATGTGCTGTTCAATCCAGGGGATTACGACACCGCCGAAAAGTACTCCAAGCGTTACGGCGAGACTGAAGTCATGCTCAGAAATCGCTCTACGGGTAATTCTATGGGGCAGCAGTCAACTCGGTCTATCAATTGGAGCGAGCAAATTCAGAAAAAGCCCTTGATTAGTGCTGACGAGATTATGCGGTTTCCCCAAGGCAAGTGCGCGATTACTTCTCCGGCTTATGGTTCTGGGGGTGAAGCCCTATTTCCCTATCCGCTGAAGATTCCAGTTCCCAAACAGGATATCAAACGGCAAGAGGAGAGTATCGCGCTTTGGGATACTCAGATTAGACCCCAATTAGAGCGGCGAGCTAGATTCCATTTTGTTGACCGCAATACTGGTAAGGAAATCAATATTGATGAAGAGTTGGAACAGCGGATTAGAGCAGCTTTCAAACTGCTCCCCCATCCAGACGAATCGGACGATCCGGTAACGGCTTCTGTGCATCAGCCCCAGCGCAATCAAACCTCGACCTCTGCGGATGCAATTAACACGAACGCCGTCTATAGTTATCGTGAGCGTTTGGCTAAAGCTAAGGTGGGAAGTTTGAGTAGAAGTTGATGTTCTGAAATCAGCGATGTGCCATGAGCAATTCGAATCGGGATTTAGAGGCTGAAAATCAGCGTCTGCGACAAGAAATCAGACTGCTTAAGCAGAAAGAGGAATACCTGAGGAATCTGCGGTTGATTAAGTTCGCTTTGGATCGGTCTAGAGATTGCGTTTTGTTTATTAATCGAAGCGCTCTGATTTTCTATGCCAATAAGTCAGCTTCCTTGACTTTAGGTTATCCCCAAAAAGAGCTGTTGGGAATGAGTTTAAATGATATTGATATCAACCTACTCCCTTCTGTTTGGTTTTCTCGTTATGCTGAACTGAAGCAAAAAAGTTATTTGACTTTTGATTCAGTTTGGCAGAGAAAAGATAGTTCTCATATTTTTGTTGAAATTGTCTTGAATTTTTTGGAGTACAAGGGTAAAAACTTCTGTTGCGCTACGGTTCGCGATATCGGCGAGCGCAAGCAGGCAGAGTCATCTTTACAGCAAGCCAAAGAAGCAGCAGAGACAGCTAATTTAGCCAAGAGCCAATTTTTAGCAAATATGAGTCACGAATTGCGTACTCCTCTCAACACGATTTTAGGGTTTACTCAATTAATAGCCCGGACAAAAAATATTGACCGTCAGCAACAGGAATATTTGAGAATCATCAATCGGAGCGGCGAGCATTTACTTTTGTTAATTAACGACATTCTCCAAATGTCCAAAATTGAAGCAGGTAAAGAGGTATTAGTTGAGAGTAGTTTTGATTTGTATGTCCTGCTCAATTCAATGGAGGAGATGTGGAAATTAAAGGCCGAATCTAAAGATTTAGCGTTAAATGTTGAGTGGACAGCAGACATACCTCAGTATGTGCAGGCTGATGAGAGTAAATTGCGTCAGATTTTGATTAACCTGCTGGAAAATGCCATCAAATTTACGCCTGAGGGCAGTGTCACTTTGCGAGTTGCTCGCGGCAAAGAACAACCGACTGCTGAAGGCGGACAAATGACAATCCATTTTGAAGTAGAAGACACGGGTATTGGGATTGCACCAGAGGAAATTGAGAATTTGTTTGAGGCTTTTGTGCAAACAGAAGCGGGGCGTAAATCTCAGCAAGGTACAGGTTTAGGACTGCCCATTAGTCGTAATTTTGTCCAATTGATGGGGGGCAATCTTTCTGTTGACAGTGCGGTGGGTAGGGGAAGTTGTTTTGCCTTTGATGTGTTAGTCCGTCCGCTAGCATCGATAGACACAAGTTCTCAAGCTCGCGCTCGGGTTATTGCTCTTGCTCCAGAACAGCCCCAGTATCGGATTTTGGTAGTTGAAGATGTTAAGGAGAATCGTCTCCTGCTAACCCAGTTGTTGAGAGCAGTGGGGTTTGATGTTAGGTCGGCAAAAAATGGTCAAGAAGCAGTCGCTTTGTGGCAAAGTTGGCGTCCCCATCTCATCTGGATGGATATTCGCATGCCCTTGATGGATGGTTATCAGGCGACTAGAGTGATTCGCGAGCTAGAGTCAGAGAGTCAGAGAACTGTCATTATTGCTCTGACTGCCAGTGCCTTTTCTGACAAGCGAGAAAGGGTGCTCAAAGCAGGGTGTGATGACTTTGTTGCCAAACCTTTCCGCTCAGACATAATTTTTGAAAAGATGGCTCAATATCTTGGGATTCGCTATCTCCACAAGGAACCTGATTCAAGCTTTGAACTTTCCTTTGATTCATCTAGTCATCAGTTGACCCCAGCCGTATTTGATGGGTTACCGAAGCAGTTGTTAGTCGAACTTGAGCAAGCCGCAGCAATGGGAGATGCGAATTTGGTTAGGCAGATTATCGCCAATCTTCCAGAATCCCATGCCTCCTTAGCTGCTTCCTTGAGTGAATTGGTTGATAAATTTCGTTTAGATACGATTAGCGATTCTGTTGAAATTATGCTTTCTTAGTAAGATGAATGCAGATATTTTGATTGTTGATGATACGCCGGAAAATCTTCATATTTTGTCGTCAATATTGACTGAAAAAGGTTATCGAGTCAGGAATGCGATTAATGGTCAGCGAGCCTTCAAAGCTATACAAAGGCAAGTCCCCGATTTAATTTTATTAGATATCAAAATGCCATACATGGATGGTTATGAGGTCTGTCGTCGCCTTAAACAATCAGAAAATAATCGCAAGATTCCGATTATTTTTATTAGTGCTTTAGATGATGTATTTGATAAAGTGAAAGCCTTTGAAGTGGGGGGAATTGACTATATCACTAAACCCTTTCAAGTCTTTGAAGTGATGGCGAGAGTTGGCGCTCAACTGGAGATTAGCCGTCTGCAACAGCAATTGGCAGAGCAAAATGAGCGATTAGCCCAGCAAAATAAGCAATTGAGTCAAGAAATTGCCGAACGGGAAAAGGCAGAATCAGGACTACGAGTTCTGTTGCACGCTGTTTCCCACGATTTGCGCAATCCCGTTACAGGCATGTCCCTGACTTTGCAGAGTTTTCTGACTGATGGGCAGCAGGAAGTGGCAATTGATCGGCCAACATTGGAGAGAATGGTACAAAGTTGCGCTCGCCAGCTCAAGTTGATTAATTCTCTAGTGGAGACGAGTCAGGGACAGGTTTGGGGGGTATCCCTTGAGTGCCAGTTAACCTCTCTCCATGCCTTGACAACTGACCTCCTCGCCGAGTGGAAGCCGATATTGTTCAAACATCAAGTCCTGCTTCAACATCAGGTTTCGTCGGATTTACCGTTAGTCAGTGTGGATGCGCACAAACTTTGGCGAGTATTTGAGAATTTAATTGGCAACGCTATCAAATACAACCCCCCCGGATTTACTCTGACTTTGGCTGCTATTCATGAGGAGGACCGTATTTGCTGCAAGGTTGTAGATGATGGGGTAGGGATTCCTGCCCAGCAATGTCAGGGTTTGTTCGACCTTTACACAAGGGGAGCTGAGGTTAAGCCTACTGTTGGGTTGGGATTAGGACTTTACTTGTGTCGTCAAATCATTAATGCTCACGGAGGACAGATTGGTGTGGAGAGTGCGTTAGGTAGGGGAACTACTTTCTGGTTTACTTTGCCGCTAAACAAGTCCTAATTGTAAGGCTTTAACAGCAGCCTTAACTCGGTCGCTAACCGACATTTTCAAAAGAATTCTGCGAATATGACCTTTGATGGTATTAGGGCTCAGGTGCAGTGCTTCACCAATTTCGGTGTTGCTTTTACCTTCTGCTAAGAGCCTGAGAACTTGTATTTCCCGTTCTGAAAATCCAAAGTCTTCACTGCTATTAGCGTCGTTTTTAGTCGGAGTGGGAGTTTTTGGCACAACATTTTTGACGACATAATCAGCAATTTTGGCATCGAGATAAACAGAACCTTCAGCCACAGTGGTAATGGCAGCGCATAGTTGAGCAATGCTAGTTCCTTTCACGCAGTAAGCATCAGCACCACTTGAGATAGCGGCTAGCACTTTATCCTCATCAGCATAAGAGGTGAGGATAACGATGCGGACATCAGGCAGTACTGCTTTGATTCTTTGCATCGCCCCAATGCCATCAAGACCGGGCAAGCCAATATCCATCAAGACGATATCCGGCTTCAGTTTGAGGGCAGTGTCTACGGCTAAATTACCATCCTCTACCTGTCCAGCAATGGTGATGCCTTGGGTACTCAGCATTCGAGATAACCCGATTTGCATCATGGGATCGTCTTCGACAATCAGGATGCTAAGGCTTGGGGTGATGGTCATTGACAATTATGTAGGAATGTTAACTTTTTCAGTTAAGGTAATTCAATATGACTATTTGATGGTCTTGTATGTTCCCGCTTTGTCCAATTTTGCTCTGAGTTTTGCAAGGCAAGGGATAGACTTTCCAGACCCCGTCAACAATTTGGCTATGGGACACGCACCTTTGAAGGGAGTCTTCCAGGTAAAACTGAGTTGTAGTGGTTATCTAAAGCACAACTTCTTCAATTTCATCAATGTTGAGTAAGTTTTCCTGGTCTGAATAGGTTTTAGGTGTTGATTGTCGGTTCAGTTTATTAGTCAGCAAATTAACTAGCCATTGTTGAGTTTGTTGATGTTGTTTTTGATTCCACTGCGCGATAATTTTTTCTGCTTGCTTAGTGGGATGGAGTGCCAAAATGACCATCTTCAGTTCGCTTTTTTTGAGACCAAAGTATTGGGTAGCAACCCAGAGCTTAACTCGGTCTTGCCAGCTAATGACTGGATGCCTCACTGCCCACTCGAATAGTCGTGGTTTACCTTTGACAATCCCTACGTTGGCGCGGATGTCTATGAATTTGTCTTGGTTGGGTAGGTTTAACTTGGCGACCAGGGGAACATCAATGAATAGCTTTTTTTGAGGTTTAAATAGGTTTGATGAGAGGTCTTGAAGTTGGTCAACCCATTGTTGAAGGAGTGGGTTATTATCCAAAATTGGCTGCACGGATAGTCCCATGTGCATTTGTTTGATGATTAGCTGCAAATGGGACTGGAGATACTCAGGAATCAGTGGTTCTTTATCTGAAGTGAGTCGTTCTCTTGATTGTTCTCGGTTAATTTGGGATAATTCCAATAAGTTGATTAATTGCATGGTTCAGACCTAAATCTGTCTGAGCCGGGTGGCGACCGCCACGCGGAGTTGCCTATTCTTCGAGAAGGCTTCGCCTACGGCAGCACGCCACAATCAGTAGAGCACAAACTTATTGACCATTAACTTTTCGCTCTACTGACAACATCAGGTTTTTGTACTAATGGAAGCGACTTCTAAAGCTTGGATGTAATTTTTATTTTTCCTCATCCCAGTCTTCCTCGTCCCAGTCTTCCTCATCCCAACTTGGATATTGTTCAGGTGCTTCCCCATTACAAGCTAAAATTGTCGGTTCATTGATGTCAAAATTATCTGCCTCAATCCGTTCCAATTGCACATTAAACTCCCAATTGTCGCCAAAATCAAACAAGTAAGTCAGGCTTTGTCCTGACTGAAGAGATAAAGATAAATCGCTGATGATGAATTCATGAGTAAAAGGCGGTTCATTGCTATAGGGATGATTCACCTGCACCCTCCAACCATAACGACTCCTGTAGTCAAATTGATGCAGGTGGTCATCATCAAAATTGACCGATTCTAAAATAATACTGCTCAAATCATAGAGACTATAATCAGAGGGAATGGCAATACGCCGCCAAATTTTTCCTAAAGAAACCTTGAAAATATAAACACCTTCCTGTTTTTCTGGCTCGGGAATAGTAATATTCTGCTGCCATTCAGGGAAAAAAGGTTTTACAGCAGATTGCCAGCTGCCAAAGGGTTCTGTCTCTTCTTCCTCTTCTTGATGCTTTTGCTGATAAGAGATGCTCAAAATTAAAGCAAGCAGTGCATCTCCCCAAGGAGTTTTCTTAAGTTTTGTAAACCGCCATCCTTTGCCAGCTTGAGGTTTGACATGCTTAATCTCTAGAAGTCCAAACATCTCTAAAAGTGCCAGGTGATGAACTCCTGGGGAATAATTGTAATCTTGCTGCATCCCATAGCTCTTCACCTTTTTCCCTTGTGGGGGAATTTGCAGCCAAAACATTAAACATTTCTGAAAGCCGCTAATCCAATCGCGCTCTCCTAAAATCTCTTCAGTTCCCCAAATCCACCAAGCTTCTAAAAGGTTGAAATAGCGTTCAGTTGGATTGAGGTGGTCCCAAGAATCTAGGACCTTGTGCTCAAGAGAGAGGAAAAATTTTTTGCCTTTTGGTTGAATGTAGGAAAGGGTAGATGCTCTTAATAACAGATAGAGTCCGTGAAGATGAGGATATGACTTTTGTTGAGGACGTTTAAGGTCTATCTGAAGGGGATGAGTTAAACGACTATTGAGTTCTGCTAAAGACTTTATGGATAAGAAATTTTGTCTTTGGCTCACTTCAATTCCTTTTGTGCCAATGAAATCCAGCAGCATTTGGAAATCGGAGAGAATTGTTCCTGGACTAGATTCCGAAATCTGTTGTTGGTGAAGGAGTTGCTCAGTAAAAGTAGAGAGGGTGGGAACTTCTGGCTCCATAGGATAGAACATTGGTGGAATTAGTCATCAAACTAGCAACACTTCATCGTATCGCTTCAGCGGCTTATCCGGTTCTCGCCGAGAAGACCCCTTCGTTCAGGGAGGGGATGAGAGGCGAGATTAAGATGTAGGCGTTCTCTGCTGTTCGACGTACTGCTTGATGATGGAGATTAGCGCACCACCGCAAGAGCCAGCAAAATAGCTAGGTGACCAGAGGACACCTTTGTAGAAACGGTCATGCAATTGGGAAAATTCCTTTCTCAGTAACCTACTTGAAACCCCTTTAAGACTATTGACCAGCTTGGATACTGCCACCTTGGGGGGGTAGTTGACGAGTAAATGTACGTGATCGTCCTCTCCGTTCATCTCTACTAACTCAGCTTCAAAGTTGTTGCATACATCATCGAATATAGTCCTAAGTCTGTTGATAGCATTGGCGTTTAATACTTTTCTTCTATACTTGGTAACAAAGACCAAATGAACATGAAGATTAAAAGTACAGTGCCTACCAGTTCTTAGCTCTTGCATTCTCTTCATAGACCAAGTATAATCAGACTATGATATTAAGGCAAGCATTCAAATTTAGACTAGAACCCAAAGCCAGAGAGCGACAACTGTTCGCTCAGTTTGCAGGCTGCTGTCGTTTGGTCTGGAACAAAGCCCTTGCTATTCAAAAAGAATTGCTAGAGGAAGGGGAATTGTGCTTGTCCTATAGCAAGCTGGCAGCAGAATTGAAGGATTGGAAGCACGAAGAGGGCTTAACTTTTCTGGGAGAGTGTCACTCTCAACCACTGCAACAGACATTAATGAACCTAGATCGAGCATTAAAGGAAGCCTTCAATAAGACAAACCCAAAACAATTTCCTCGCTTCAAGAAGAAGGGACAGCGCGATTCATTTCGCTATCCGCAAGGATTCAAGATAGACGAACCAAATAGCAGGGTGTATCTGCCTAAAATTGGTTGGGTGAGATACCGCAAGAGTCAGTCAATTGTTGGAAGTCCTAAAAATGTTACGGTCTCGAAACGAGGAGATCATTGGTATGTCTCAATCCAGACCGAAGCAGAGGTAGAACAGCCGAAAACCGAAGCTACCTCAATGGTAGGATGTGATTTAGGTATTGCTCGATTCCTCACTCTTTCAACGGGTGAATATTTTGAGCCTCTTAACAGCTTTAAAAAGCTAGAGAAGAAGCTTGCCAGACTACAGCGAACCTTAGCCAGAAGGATTAAGGGGTCGGAAAACTGGAAGAAGACCAAGGGCAAAATCACCAATCTCCATATCCGCATAGCTAATGCTCGAAAGGACTACCTACATAAACTCTCGCACACTTTGAGCAAAAACCACGCTGTAGTAGTGCTAGAGGATTTAAAGGTAGCCAACATGAGCAAGTCAGCTAAGGGAACGGTGGAAGAACCAGGAACAAACGTTAAAGCCAAGTCAGGACTAAACAAGTCCATCCTCGATCAAGGGTGGTACGAGTTTAAACGTCAGCTTGGCTATAAACTAGAATGGCTTGGGGGAATGCTGGTATTGGTCAACCCCAAAAACACTTCTCGGTGCTGTCCTCACTGTGGGCATACGTCGGGAGAAAACCGCAAGACTCAAGCGAGTTTTGTCTGTGTTGAGTGTGGCTACAAGGAAAATGCAGACTTTGTAGGCGCACTTAATGTGCTAAGGGCGGGACACGCCCGGTTAGCCTGTGGAGATATAGACCTCGTTGTCGGGCTAGCCCAGGAATCTGCTCAAATGACTATGCTTGCATAGTTAGAATTGAGAATCGCCTTCCTTTAGGTAGGTGAGAATGTCAAGATTAACTGGATCTGTGGCGTTCTGAGCAGTGGAAGTGGAAGAAGCAACAGCGGTTTGGCTGACACTTGGCGACAGTAAAATTCAGGCATACCAGCTTACCCAAAACAACCAGCGGCTCATTGTGTTCACCCACAGGCTGATGGCGGACCCCGTGGGAAGAAGCAAAGGCACGGCGCAAAAGTTTTGTAAGACCCACGAACAAGAATTGCCGCCCACCATCACAGCCATCGTCCCAGACAAGCCGCGCCCCGTAGCTCTCTCCTCCTGGGAAGCAGCCCAGGCTTACTGGCAATCTCAAGCCGCAAAGGGCAATGCTCAAGCCCAAGCCCTGGCAGAAGCCGCCGCTGTTACTGCTTCGAGCTCTCTCCACCTCCAGGTAATAACTGAAGCTTCCGCATCCGACACGCCCTATCCCAAGAATATCGAAGCTGCACTCGCCGCTCTGCCTTCCGGAGAAAGCCTGCCGGGCACCGCAGAAGTCAAGGCGCTCGAAGAGGGTCTAAACCTCATTTCCCGCTGGCTCATCGAAGCCGGACTGGATAAAACATCCATTGCTCAATGGAAGCTGAACTGCCTTGGAAAGCGCTTCCCTGCTTTGGAAGTGGAAGTAGGAGAGGCCCAGAAACTCCTGGGTCAGCACGACACCTCTCCCAGCGGCATGATTGTCTCCCAGGTAGCCGAGAAAGTATCGGAAGAATTAGACCGGGCAATATCTCCTGCCCAGGTCAACTCGGCCCTACACGACCTCTCACTCCAGGAATTTGCCAAATCAGGCTCCAGGGAAAGACGCTTGACCCCCAAAGGTCAAGCCTACGGCAGGGCAGTTTTAGTCACGAGCCGGAGTAATGCCTGGAGTGGAGCACAAATTCGTTGGTTCGATAATGTCGTGCCACTGTTATGTGATTATTTTCTTGACATCTCCCCCGCTTGAAAGACACAGTACCCTGGTGGCCCTGGAAGCCTATCTGGGGGTTTCTGAGAAGCACAAGGAACGGGCGATCGCCAGTCTGGATTTTTAGGAATAGATCCTCGATGCTAAATGGTCTACCTACAATAAGAAGCATGAGTGAATACCAGTACTACGAATTCCAAACCATTGATAGACCACTAACTGAGGATGAACAAGCGGCTGTGAGCCAATTATCCAGTCGCGTTCTACTCAGTTCGACTAAAGCCGTATTTACCTATAGTTACGGAGATTTTCGGGGTGACCCAAAACAAGTGTTAGCGAAATACTTTGATGCTATGTTTTACATAGCCAATTGGGGAACCCAACAACTGATGTTTCGTTTCCCAAAACCCCTCATCGATTTCGAGTCTATTCAAAAGTATTGCGTTGAAGATTGTATTACTCTCTCTGAAATCGGGAATTACTTAATCTTGGATATTCTCTTTGATAACGAAGAAGGATTTGGGTGGATAGAAGGAGAGGGTTATCTAGAGTCATTGATAGGTCTGCGTGATGAAATTTTGCAGCAAGACTATCGCGCTCTTTATCTGGCATGGCTAAAAGCCATTACCTGGCAAGATGTAGATGAAGAAGAATATGAGCCTCCTGTCCCTTCAGGATTAAGGAAATTATCTCGACCGTTGAGAGGTTTTGTGGAGATATTTGAAGTAGATGAATATCTGCTGAAAGTTGCTGCTATTTCGAGTGGTACTCAAACATCAATCTCTGATGAAATATTGCTGCAAGCCATCACCAAACTTTCGGGCTCCGAAGGCAACACATTTTTACTGCGGTTAGCAAAAGGAGAATCCAATCTTTCCGTAGAACTCAACAAAAGATTGTCAGAAATAATCGCTATTCCTCAACCAGAAAGTCAGCGGCGACGCACTATCAAACAGCTATTGTCAGAGTCCGAGAAGGAACGAAAACAAGAAAAAATTAGACAACAGCAAGAAGCAGAAGCACAACACATTAAAGAGTTAGAGGCATTAGCTAAACGGGAAGCTTTTACCTGGAAAGATGTGGATGCTCTAATCCAAAGAGGGCAAGCCAAGCCCTATGATGAAGCCGTACAGCTACTTTTAAAACTCCGAGACTTAGCCGCCTACCAAAACCAAAAGCCTGCTTTTCAGGAACGCCTCAACCAAATTCATGAACAATATAGTAGACGCTCTGCTTTCATCAAACGTTTACGCAAGGTTGGTTTATATCAGCAATAAAATCCAAAATATAAGTATGGTTAAAGAAAATATTATTGACCAAATTACCCCGGAGGAGGCGCTGGCAATTCTCAAGACTTTGGCTCAGGAAGATGAAAAAATGCTCCCATGGAAGGATTTTCTATTGAAAGCATCTTCTGGAACAATGATAATTAATCTCCTTTGTCACTATGGTTATCCAAAACTTTGACGTTTTGAACTTAGATAGGAGAGGTTTGCGCTTCTTAATCTTTTTGTGTTGAAAGCGAACGCACTCACTAGCCTGTTTGGCAAGAGCTTGGCCGGTGCGGGTTGTAATTCCAAACCTCTGTCTTGCCCTGTGGACGGTAGGCAAGTCCGCCAGCTTCCCAGAGAAATCTTTTCGTTGCCAAAACAGGTCAATAAAATACTGGATGACATCGTGGCATTGTTTCAAGAATTGACGCACAATCTCGGATTTACCCGCATTCAGGTCATTGAGGTAAACTCTTGCCGTGCGTTTCATCAGATTCTGGGAACGCTTCGATGCCATTACTGGGCCTCTTCAGTTATTTGGTGCTCTCTTTGCTCCACCATACATAAAAGTATAGCCAAGAAAGTTAAAGTTTTGGAGAATTAGTTATCATGCCCAAACAACTTCCCAGCCTCAACCAACTGCTCGAGCAACTCAACCATCAGCAAACCCAGCTCCTGCTACAAAACCTAGTGACAGAGCAGCCTGAGCTACTTGAGGCGATCGCTCGTCACACTCACCAAATCCTAAGCCAAACCGCACCCACCCAACCATCTAAACCGACTCGACAGATCGCAGTAGACCCAGACCCCATTCGACGACGGGTAGCGTTCATTTTAGAGAATGCTGCGGGGTACTGGGACGATGCACCCGCTCTGGATCAGATTCGTGATGTGATGCAACAGGCACAGGATTTCACCAACCAGGGAGATGGTAACAATGCCCTTGTCGTCTTGGAAGCGATGACTGATGCCTACGTCGCGGACTGGATGAACCTTGATGGTTCTAGCGGCGAAAGTGGCATGATTTTTGAGGAGTTCGATGCCGCTTGGACTGAGGCGATTCTGAGTGCAGAACTCACCCCCACTGAACGGGAGGACATTCAGGCCCTTTTGGAAAAATGGCAGGATGAGGTAGATGAATACGGCATCGACAATGGATTTGAGATGGGCCTTGCAGCGGGTGAGCAAGGCTGGGAATATCCACCCCTACAGCGAGTCCTTGAGGGTCACATCACTGAACAGGGTGCATGGGATGGTGAGCCACCCCACTATGCCGACGAACTAGCTCGTATCCGTCTGGATATTTTAGAACGTCAGGGACGCTATCAGGAGTATTTGTATTTAGCTGAAGCCGAAGGTCAAACAGCTCGCTACCTGACAGGACTAGCACGCCTGGGGCGCGTCTCCGAGGCTGTGGCACAAGCTCAAACGCTTCTGACAACAGTTGACCAAGCTTTAGCCCTAGCCCAAGCCTTGCAGGAGCAGGGGGCATTGGAACAGGCGCTCCACATTGCCCAAGCCGGTTTGCAACTGACAGGATACCACAAACACGAATTGGCAATCTGGACGAGTGAACTGGCTGAAAGGATGGATCGCCAGGAGTTAGCATTGGAAGCCAGAGTCGCTGCTTTCCAAGCTAGTCCCTCATTCACAGACTATCTCAAAGTCCAGGAACTCGCAGACGAAGAGCGGTGGTCTACTCTTCGCCCGGATTTGCTAGCTTCACTGAGCCAGAGTGACAGCTTTTTCTCGGCTGATGCCAAAGTAGATATTTTTCTCCACGAGAACTTGTCAGATCAGGCGATCGCTGCTGTCGATAACCTCAGTTCCTATCAGTCCGAACCAATCCATAGAGTGATGAATGCGGCAATAGCACAACATCCAGACTGGGTGATTGCCAATGCTTGCCGACGGGCGGAGTCGATTATGGATCAGGGCAAAGCCAAGTATTACCACCACGCCATTGAATGGTTAAGCAAAGCAAGGGCGGCTTACCTTCAGTCTGGACGAAAAGAAGAGTGGCAAGCTTACCGGGCAAAGATAAGGCAGAAGCATGGGCGCAAATACAAGCTGATGGGAATGCTCAAGCAACCCGATCTGGAATAGGAAAGATAAGCAGTGTGAACTACCTACACTGCAGCCGCGACGGTTTCATCAATTGCACAATCCTTAACAGAGCTGGTAGTATTGTTTCTGTTCTTGCTCCATTTTTGAGTGACACTTCCAAGTCGAGAAGTAAGGTCAGTGCAACACAGAGCGATCCGCTTGCGGATCTGCCTTCGGCAGCACGCACTGAAACATCCTTCACCTCACTCCGCAGAAAATACATGCGTTTGGGATTCCCCACCCCGCACAGTTGGGCAATCTTTGAGTCCGATTTCAGTCCAGAAGCAATTGCCGCTTTAACCCACAGCCAAGTCCGGAACTGGGTAATCAAGGTAGCAACGATGACCAGAGGAAATTCAGCTTGTGCCAGCAATTCGTTAAGGAGACTGGCTACCAGCGCGGCTTTGCCTTGACGCACAGCTTCAGCCAATTGGAGATTGGTTTGGGTGGTGCAGGGAACTAACGCCTCAGCTTGAGCCTGAGTAACTCGATTACCATTGGCGTAGACAGCCAGCTTGGTGAGTTCCCTGTAGCTGCGGGCGGTATCATTACCAATGGCTTCTGCCAGGTAATTCACCACCTCGGGGGTGAGTCGCAGATTCAATTCCTTAGCTTGAGCTTTAATCGAACCAGCAATCAAGTCCGTGCGCCAGGGAGGAATGAGAGTAAATTCCATTAGCTTGCCATGTTTGAGCAAGTGCTTGGATACCTTCAGGCGCTTTTCAATAGAAGGCGCAACAAAGACTAAATGGGTGGTTTCTGGCAGCCGGGAGAGGCATTGGAGGATAGATAGCCCAGTTTCTCCAAATTGCCTGAAGTCGCAGTTTTCCACAACCACCAGCTTTTGCCCATCCCCAAACACCCCAGTCAAAGCACAAACCATTGCTGACTCTAGTTGTTCCGAAGGGAAGCGATGGAAATTGAAATCGCGCCACCGAGGGTTAGTTTTTGCCTTGAAAGCGGTGATTTCCCGTTCAATGGCATGTTGGTCATTGCCGACGAGTATGGTAATCATGGCTTCTGGGAGATAGCGACAGTAACGGAATAGCCCAAAGTCCGTGCCATCATCCGTCCGACTAATTTGCTATTGGCTTTAAACTTAGCAGCGTACTTGGGTTCGACACTCAGCACGGCTTGTTCTTGGTCGAGTGCTGTCAATTTGGCACGAGAGAGCAAACCTCGGTTAGTCGGTTTTGCCGCTTCTACCACCGAGGTCCAAATGGCATTCAAATCTTTGCTAGTTTCAGGGGTTGAACCATTGAGTGCCGGGTTACGACCGTTGCCCTGCTGTGGTTTGGGGATAACAGAAGTTTCGCTCATCAGGTTCAGCAAACACACTTCCATCCAAACAGCAGCATTGATGGTTGTCCTCAATTGGGATTCTGACTTTTGCAGTTGGCTAAAGGCAGCATCAATGGTTTCAAACTCCATGCCGCTGGCAAGTTTACGCAAATGTTGGTAACTCACACCACCCCTTATCAGATTTTGGCTTTTGGGTGCCGACTTGACGATGAGTAAATCTCGATAAACCTGGAGGAGACTGCTGAGGATGAGTTTAGGAGTTTTGCCACTGTCTACCAGTCCCCGTGCTGATTGCAGCATTCCCAATACATCTTTGGCGCTAATCGCCTTGAAGATGTTAACCAGGTCAGATTCCGGTACAGCACCAGAGACCTCAATGACGTGCGCTGGTGTAATCTCTTCATTGAGCAGGGACAACTGAGACAGTAATTGCAGGGCATCCCGCAAACCCCCGTCAACAGTGCGGGCAATGGCGAAGAGGGCTTCATCGGTAATCGCAATGGACTCTTGTTCTGCCACCAACTGTAATTGGTTGACAATAGCATCGAGAGAAAGGGCTTTGAAGTTGAAGGTTTGACAGCGTGAGATAATCGTGGGCAGGACTTTGTGGAGTTCTGTGGTACAGAGAATGAAGACCACATGAGCCGGAGGTTCCTCGATAGCTTTGAGGAGGCAGTTCTGACTCGCCTTGGTCAATTGGTGACATTCGTCTACAATAAAGACTCGGTAGCGACTTTGGGTTGGGGCAAAGTTGCTGTGTTCAATCAGTTCGCGGGCATCGTCTACGCCATTGTGAGAGGCTGCGTCAATCTCGCTCACGTCCAAATTAGTGCTTTTCTCGATAGTTTTGCAGGATTGACACTTGCCGCAGGGAGAGGCGGTGGGATGTTTGGACTCTAAGCAATTGAGGGATTTGGCGAGAATGCGGGCAGTGGAGGTTTTCCCCGTGCCTCTGGGTCCGGTAAAGAGGTATGCTGGAGCAATCTGCCCTTGAGTCACGGCATTGGTTAGGGCAGTTTGGATATAGTCTTGACCGACCAGTTCAGCGAAGGTTCGGGGTCGATATTTGAGATGTAAGGCTTGGTGCATAATTGTTCGTGCTTTGTTCTCCCCTCCTCTCCCGTTAGGGAGAAACAGGAGATTTGCGCCTTGCCCTCTCCGATGGAGATAATCTAGCTCTCCCTCCCAAGCCAAAATCCAAAATCTACAATCTAAAATTCCATGGCCAATCAACGCGATGATTACGACAATCCTTGGAAAGTCGCGCTCGCTATCTATTTCAAATCCTCGATCGCCTTCTTTTTCCCGGATATTTATGAAGGAATTGACTGGACAAAACCCCACGAGTTTCTCGATACCGAACTCCAACAGGTGATGCGCTCTGATGAGATTGGGCAGCGAGAAGCGGATAAGTTAGTCAAGGTTTGGCTGCTAAATGGAGAGGAAACTTGGGTGTTAATTCATCTAGAAGTACAGAGCCAATACCAGTCCAATTTTGCGGAGCGTATGTATGTTTATAATAGCCGCATTTTTGGCATTTACCGGAAGAAGGTCGTCAGTTTAGCAATTTTAGCCGATTCCGAAAAGTCTTGGCGACCAACCGAGTATAGATATGAAATCTGGGGTTGTCGGGTCTTATTGCAGTTTCCAATGGTGAAATTGCTAGATTATCAAGATAAGTGGTCCGAACTGGAGAAAAGTACCAATCCCTTTGCGGCGATTGTCATGGCGCACTTGAAAACTCAGGCAACGCGCAAAGCCCCCGAACAGCGTTTAGAGTGGAAGGTGAGTATTGTCAAGAGTTTGTATCAAAAGGGATACAATCGAGGAGAAATTCGGGAGTTATTCCGAGTTATTGACTGGATGATGACACTTCCTAGAAGTTGGTCGCGGGGATTTCGAGAAGAAATCAGGCGTTATGAGGAGGAAAATCAAATGCGTTATGTCACCAGTATTGAGAGTTTAGCTCGTGAAGATGATATCATCGACATCCTAGAAACTCGGTTTGAAGACGTACCTAGTGAGTTAGTGGAGATGCTCGATCGGATCAATGATGCCTCCCAATTGAAAATGCTTTTGAAGCGGGCGGTTACTATTGGCTCTTTGTCGGAGTTTCGGGAGTTAATTGAGCCGTTGAGTTCCGAATCGGGAGAGGATGGTGTTTGAATTGGGTTTATGGAACGATCGCTTTTCATTGTCTATCAAAACTAAAAGTTAGCTCGTTACGCTCTGGCTCATGAATATAGAAGATTCCTTCAAGCCATTCCCCCACCCCACACCCATGGTTAGTTGTTTGTAGGCAAAGGTATGGGTTGGGGTGGGTAGCTTTCCAATCCCTTCTTCACTACTGATCTGCGTCGCCATCAAGTCTATCGGGTCCGGCTGGGTTACTGAAGCGGTGCGAGGATATACTCAGCCTCAATCGGTGCTTCACCTTGGGCGGGCGTTCCGTAAGGGGTAATCAGAGTCGGCGTATGAGCAGAGGCGATTTGGACTCGGATATCGGAACTCGAAATGGCTCTAACCACATCGATAAAGTAACGCACATCGAATTTGAGGGTTAAGTCGTCACCGTTAATTTGAGCATCGAGGCTGACTTTGCCATTGCCAACCTCTTTATGCTCGATGGCTAGATGTATCTTTTGGTTAGTGCCATCCAGTTCCACAGAAATAGCTTTCACTGATTTATCGCTCAGTACCGCCAATCGCTCTAATGCTTTGAGCAGTGTTAATCTCTCGGTAATCAGTTGTCGGCAATATTGGTCAAACCAAGGCTGGATGAGGGCGGCACAATCGGGGTACTGTCCTTCAATCGTGCGCGTCACTAGGCACTTTTCATTCCACTCGAAGACAACTGTGCCACTGTTGTCGTCGCCTTTGTAGTAAAGGGTCACTTGGTCAGTGGGATTCAGATTCCTTTCTAGTTCCCGCAACACCTTGACGGGAACTGTAAACTGAGTGGCTTCTGCCAAGGATTGCTGTTTGCTCGTTTCTGAACTTGCCATCAACACCATGCGGTGACCATCCGTCGTCCAGGTTTTCAAGGTATCAAGTCCCCGTTCGACATCAGGTTCGAGCATGAAGTGAGAACTATTCAGGATGCGTTTGGTGTCATCGTTACTGGTAGCAAAGAGTGAACCTTTGAGTTGGGCGATGAGGAGAGAAGCAGGCAGGGTAATGAGTTTGCTTTTGACTGTCGGCAGTGAGGGAAACTCGTTAGCCACCATCCCCATGATTTCAAAGCGCTCTGTGTCGGCGGTAAAGAGGGCTGCGGTGAGGGCAGGTTCTCCGCCGTCGTCCTTCTCGTTAATTTGGCACTCAATAGTGAGTTGGCCGCGAGGGAACTTTCTGACCATTTGTTGTAAGATAGCGGCGGGCAAGGTCATGCGTCCGCTTTGGGTTACGGTGCCCTCAAAGCTGGCTTGCATCCCAAATTCAAGATTGTAGGTGGAGAGGTGCAGTAGTTGTTGAGTTTCATCCGCGACTACCAGGACATTGTTGAGGATGGCATGGGTGGGATTGTGGGGAACTGCTTTGCTGATAAAGTCGAGATAATCGTTGAGGGTAGTCTGGTCGCAAGTGACTTTGAGTTCTGGTCTGGATTGAGATTCTGGTTTTTGGGAAACCGTTTTTTGGGTTGCCTTAGACGTGCGCTTTGTGGTTGATTTGGTTGTCTTTTTCGAGGTTGTTTTGCGTTTGGTGGTTGTGGATGAGCTGATAGTTTTTGGCATTTGTCGTTTGACTTAATCAATCGCTACGTTTGCGTGGGATGGGCGTTAGCCCAATTGCAGCCAGACATTATTAGAAACCTATCAGCGATCGCAGAGAGTTTTAAAACACGCCCTAGTCCAGTTACACTACAGCATACCCAGTGTATTGTCTAACCTCAGGTGAACGAAAACCCAAAACAATGTTGTCTTTAGGAATCCCCGCCTTTTCTAATTCCCCTGCAATGCCATCTTCTGTCCCATCCCGTTGAATCCACGCCTTGCCGTCAATCAGGTCAATGTGGACAATACAGCCGTGAACTCTCCGGTCGTCATCCCAACCAACATTGACCAGTAAATAGCGGTCATTTACCCGATCAAAAACAACTTCTGTCTCAATCTCGCCGTAGGCATAAGGAACTTGAGCATACTCAGTAAGGGTATTTTCAATAATCTGCCGATAGGTATCAAGCTTCAAGGTATCCATTTGACGATTACCTCCTTGCGCGGGTCAAACGCTATCAAATTAAGACGATCATTTTTCAAGAGTAGTTTTCCAATTGGTTCTTCAAACAAATCATTGTAAATACTCTTAGGAACAGCCAGATATAAAATCCGCTCTGGTTCTCGTTCAGCTAAAACATCGTGATACAAAATATACTGACCCAAGGCTTTCTCCAGGTCATCGATATCCGATTTGCCAACAAAACTTTTGACTTCAACAGCTATCTTGCGTTCTTCTCTTTCAGCAGCAACAAGTTGCATTGCGCCCAAGTCAACATAGAGATCCTTCGCGCCCCACTCAAGTTTCAAAGGGTCATGGGTGATTGTCCATCCATCTTTAATCAGGGCATTCTTGACGCTGTTGTGATAAATATCTCTGGCTGGCACATCAGCTATTACAAACATCTACGCCCCTTAATTATACAATCGCAGGACAAAGAACGGGAGCAACGCGAAAAAGTGGGATCGTGGTGAAGAGAGCAGGGGAGGCTCTTGAGACAGGGGAAGCAGGGGAAGATTTTTGAGCAAGACATTGGTAAAGAGTTGCTTCTCTTCTAAACTGCTCCCCCTGCTCCCCCTGCTCTCCCTGCTTTAGCTCATCCCACAAAATCGCGTTGCTCCCCCCTCGACTCACTCGCTCTCATCCCCTCCCTAAAACACCGTGTTCTCAACAAACACTCGTTTTAAAGAAAGGGGTCTTCCCGCGAATTCAGATAAACAAAACCCGTTTCCGAAAACGACTTGCCCCCACATACCAAAGTCGATTGTGTTCTTTGAGCTTCTGGAAGTAACTTTCATCATCCCCAACAAACAATCGAGTCAACAAATCATTCCCATCCACTGCCCCTTCATCAAAAGTACTGCCCTGTGAATTATGAATGGTGAGGGCAAAACAGTTCCACACCTCAGCAAAGACATCATCTTTGAACCAGTAGTATTTACGCCACAAAAAAGCATTGCGTTTGGCACTTTGGAGCTTCCGTTCTAATTCCACCTCATATCGCTTTTGTTCCGAGGAATGCAGCACAAAGATTTGCCTGACTAATCCCTCATCAGTGACCACTTTAAGTTGCCAGACTTGGTAGCCATAGTGTCGATTTAGTGCCACTTCCAGAACTGTTACTTCCGTCGAAGTTGGCAAAATCACCGTCTTCCCATCCGGGGCAACGACAGGCTTTTTGGTAATCAGCCGTTCACTGGGGATAAAGCGAGGTGCATCTTTGCCGTAAACCAGTTGTCGAATCACCTGGTTGTAATACTCCACTCGTTTGTTAGTCCAGCAGAGAATGCGGAAGCAATCAGGATTACTGGCAAACTGCTGTTTAATTTTCTTGGCCGCGTACTTGAGTAGGGTTGCCTCTTTGACCTTGAATGCCCCGTTAGACTTATCATTGGCTTGGTACTTAGAGCGAGGTTGAAAGAATTGGTTCTTGCTCTTAACCAATTGACGTGCCTGGGTAACAAAGTTTAGCACCGGGCTTTCTCCCGTTTGTCTGACAACTTGGGTTAGGACGGCACGGTTTTTGACCTTAAAAGAAGGCGAACGACCCTCTCCCACCGGATTAAGTTGTGCCGGGTCCCCCATGAGGATCAGCTTGCGTTGGCTCAATAGTGACCCCTCGAAACAGCGTTCAATCCATGCCCAGAGTTCAACCCCCACCATTGAGCATTCGTCTAGGAAGATAACGTCATACAGATGGATGCTGGTAGAACTGGTTTGTTTTAGGACTTTTTCTTGTCCTCTGGTGACCATCCCTAATCCTAAGAGTTGGTGAATGGTCATGCTCTGAACTGTATCAATGCCATTTTCGGCTGCCATTTTCTTCAAGATGCCGACAGCTTTATTCGTAGGAGCAGTCAAAACAACTCGTTTGCCCTCAGCAATCAGTTCTTTAACAATCTGAAAGACTATGGTTGATTTGCCAGTTCCGGCATAGCCACAGAGTAGAAAGAAGGTTAAGGGCGAGAGCAGGAATGCCCTTAACTTATCAAGCGCTTTTTGTTGCTGAGGCTTGAGGGTGAAAGGCAGACCATCGATAACTTGATTTACTGTTTTTTCGTTTCGGTCGAGGAAAGTTGTAATCATGGTTTTTGTCAACCCATCAACCTATCCTTGAGCGATAGCGTTTTGACTTTGACATCTCCCCCGCTTGAAAGACGGGGGATTCTAAACGGATACTACGAGAGTGACTAGGCTTTGCCTCTGTCTTTTACAGCGCTGCCAGGAAACTTCCCAAGCCTCTTCTAAGTCTGATTCTGAAGACCAGAGCGTTCGCGTCCATGGAACAAGAAACCGACTCACCCACAAAGGCTACCCTTGACTTGCCGAGGCTACGGATTTTGATTGTCGAAGATGACCCTGTGATGCAGTTGGGTTTAGGGCAAGTCCTGGCGGCGTATCCCCAGTTCGAGATTGTTGACCAAGTCAAAGATGGCTCTGACGGGGTTCAAGCTACCCTCAGACTCAAACCCGATTTGGTCATCATGGATATTGGCTTGCCCAGTCTGGATGGCATTGCTGCTGCCCAACAGATTAAAGCGGCATTGCCAGAAGTGCGGGTGGTGATGCTGACTTCTCATACCCAGCAGACTGAAGTGATTGCGGCTCTCTCCACTGGTGCTGAGGCTTATTGTATTAAGGGAGTCAGTGTGAAGCGGTTGCTGGCAGCGATAACGGCAGCTGCCGAGGGCGCTATCTATCTCGATCCGCAAATTGCACAACTGGTCGTCGATAAACTCAAACCCCTTACTCCCAAAGCGAATATCGGCGACCTCTCCGAGCGAGAGATGGAAGTGTTAAAACTGATTGTCTCTGGCAAAAGTAATGCCGAAATTGCTGCCGAACTTTATCTGAGCCCCAACACAATCAAAACTCATATTCGCGGCATCATGAATAAACTGCTTGTTGATGACCGGGTGCAGGTGGCAGTGGTGGCACTCCGTTCTGGATTGATTTGACTGTTGGCAATCTAGTTCTAGCTCTCTTCTAGTAGCGCTTCCATTTCAGCCAGTAGCTTCTCTAACTTTTCCTGCTTTTTGGCATCATTCCACACATTACCTTTACTCAAGCGACGGTAAGCAGAGTCCAGGCGGCTTTTGAGCGTCGGGGTCGGGTTTGGTGTTGCCTGTAGGGATTTAATCCGTTCCCTAATTTGTTTGAGAGAGAGGCTTTGCTCAATTGTCTCTGCCAGGAGTAACCTGCGGTCTTCTTCCTTCTTCAAGCGAGCGATCGCCTTAGCTTTGGTGTACTCGATTTGACCGCGACCCAAAGCTTCTAAAATCTCTCCCGGCAGCTTGAGCAGCGGCAAGCGATTGCGGGTAAAGGACATCCAGCTCATTGTTCCTAAACCAGCAAATATCGACTGAACCCGTTGTTCGGATTCAGAATCGGGGTTAGGGATAGCGTTATCCCTCAAGTCGATTCCCTGTCTTTCCCCAGCATTCTTCATCCGGTAGAGCAGGGATGGAATCTCGTTGCTCCTGAGATTGAGATTGAGGGCGAGTAGTTGCAAGATGCCCTCAGTTTCCTCAACGGGATTGAGGTTTTCTCGCTGTAAATTTTCGATGAGGCTAATCGCATAAGCCTCCTCCTCACTCAGTTCTTTGACCACCGCCGGGATTTCAGTTAGTCCGACGGCTTGCGCTGCTCGATAGCGCCTCTCTCCAGCAACTAGCTCATACTTGTTGTTAGGGAAGGGTCGCACCAAGAGCGGCTCTAAGATACCGTGCTGCTTAACAGACTGCACCAATTGTTCTGATTTTTCAGAGTCAAAGAAACGTCGGGCCTGAGAGCGCGTCACAATATCCTCTATGGGAATAAACTCAGCTGCACTAGATGAATCTCCAAAGAGATTGTCCAGAGGATTAACAGGCGTGATATCAGCCCCGTAAGGTCGCTCTCGTTTCTTCGCCATTAAACCAACTCCTCCAAGCCTTTGACAATCTGGTTAAGGATAGTAACAGCTTTGTGTTTGCGGTCGTAGACAGAGAGCGGCACCCGTTCTTCTGCTGCATCGGCAAAGCTGGTAGACCAGGGGATAGGCGGATAAATCGGACCCAGGCTGGCAAACCGCTCCTTGATGGCTTGAAGGGTTCGGTCGTCCTGGCTGCGACGGGCATCAAACAAAGTGGGGACAAAACCGGCGATTTTCAGGTGACGATTGGCTCGGCGTTTGACCCGTGCCACTGTTGTGAGCAACAAATTGGTTCCTGTGAACGCTTTGAATTGAGTCTGAAGGGGAATGAGAATATGGGTCGCGGCAACAAGAGAGATATACGAGAGCAGTCCCAGACTGGGAGGACAGTCAATCAAAATGAAATCGTAATCTTCTTTGATTGGCTCTAAGGCATCTTTCAATCTGAGGTCTCGCATATCCGCATTGACCAGGGACAATTCAGCAGCGGATAAATTGATATTTGATGGGGCTAAATCTAAACCATGAATTCCTTTTTGGATCGGTAGGGAGACAATGACTTCCGAATCTTCCGAATCAATTAGCACCTGATAAATTGTTGAACTTAGTTCTTCTGGAGTCAAGCCCATAAAAGTCGTGAGTGAGGCTTGGGGATCCATATCGACCAAGAGGACACGATGACCCCGTGTTTGCAATTGGTAGCCCAAATTTTGGGTTAGGGTGCTTTTGCCTACTCCGCCGGCTTGATTGAATAGGGCTAATAAAACGCCGCTTCTTTGTTGTTCCACAATAAACTCCTGAACTCAACAATAAAGTCAACCCTTATTTCTTGACCGATGCCCTAGCTCTAGAGATTCCGCTTCTGCCAGTTCACGACTTTATTGTTTGAGTACATTCTTTGTCTTTCCATAATTTCTTTGTCTTTACATAATAAAGTTGTATCCTGAACATTTTTCGTTCCTTTTTTTGCGCTCACTGGGGGAAACGACTGTCTCCCCCCTGTCAGTAGGCTTAGGCAATCAGAGGAATCTGAGAGGTTTTTTCAAGCGTTTCAGGTGGCAGTTTTCCAGGGAGGCGCTCGCGAATAACAGCGATTACTCGTTCTGGGTCAGCTTTAAAAGCCTTACGTATTGCTGCTCCCATCATTGGTCTAGTCTTTTCAACTCCGTGAGATTTCATCTGGATGCCCAGACCTCCCTTGTTGACTGGGCTACACAAGCGTCGGCAGTCCCGCTTGGTTAGGCGAGCAATGAGTTCTAGGGTTTGCTCATACAGGGCTGGTTGTATTTTAGTTTGAATGCTTCTATCTGTATCTGAGCAATCTGGAATTAATTCAGTTTCTTCTTCTGGATCTGGGTCAAAGCTAGAAGAGACTGCCTCTTTGTAAGCTGTGAAGTTAGCACCAGGGGCGGTTTCAGGAAGCTGACTGGGATTGTTGAGTAAGTAGCTAGCAAAGCTGAAGAAAGCTCCGAAGAGGACTGGGGGTAATAGTAATGCGTTGATTGTGTCAATATCTATGAACATTGTCAATTTCTCCTAATTCCCGGCTTGTAGCGATTGCCGATACTTCTTTTCAAAAAGTAAGCGCGTCAGCGCAGCATTTCTCAGGTAAAGCGTTTTTAAACCATATCCGCCAGTAAATTTGAAATCTCCAACTGATCCTTTTTGCGATTATCGTCATACACCATCAGCGTATCAATCTGAGTATGGCGACTTAACTTCTGTACTTTGCGCACATTCCCATTGGTAGCATCCAGTGCCGCCGTAATGCTCGAATGGCGAATGCGGTGAGGAGACATCTGTTTCATCACTCCCGCTGCTTGAAAATACTGCTGCACAATCCAATAAATTCCCGCTCCCGTAATCCGGTTTCCCTTTTTAATCGGGTCAAGGGAAATAAACAATGGAGCATTTTGATTCAACTCCCGTCGAGAGAGCAACCAATCCCGAATCGCGGAGGAGGTGCGCCCAGAAAGGTCAATCACCTCATAGGCAGTCCCCTTCCCCTTACCCCTAATTTTGAGCGTATAAACCTCAGCGTCAAAATCCCCAATATTCGCCTGTGCGATTTCCCCCCGACGCAGAGCATTATCCCAGAGTAACCTCAGCAAAGCATAGTCTCGCTTCCCCTTAAGGGACACTCGGTCAGGAATGGCTAACACCTTACGGTACACCTCCCGGCTAATGCCCGTGGTATCCCGATATACTTGCACCTTCTCCCCCTTTACCTCTTCTAAGGTATAGCTGCACTTCCCCGCAGAAAAAGCTAGCTTCACCAAAGATTTGATTGCCGATAGGCGACGGTTAATGGTAGCTTCTTTCAAACCCCGCCCCATCAACATCGCTTTGTAGCGCAACACCAGTGTCACCGCATCGCCTCTGGACAATAGCAAAAAGTAGGTCACCATCTCTGGAGTTGGGTCGCTATCGGCAATAGTTCTAAAAAAGTCCTTTATATCCTTCGCATAGGCGTGGCGGGTAGAAGGCGATCGCTTATCGGAGAGGAGTTGAGTCAACAAATCCCGGTTGGCGATCGCCGCTAAGGGGTTAGTCGTGGTGGGGACGATAGTGGTCATAGAAATCGCGCTTGCGAGAATTTTTATTTCCGCTAGCAAATCTTAGCATGAATGAATGGCAAAATCTTGTGTCGGAGAGCAGATTGACTTAAAATAAAGGAAAGATTAGAGTCTGGCTAGGCTAGCAAAAACTGATGGCTATTGCGAAAGCAAGGGAAGAGAAAGTGAACGCATCCACTCTAGTAGGAGTTGATTCAAAGAAAATTCTTACGCTTACCCAGCTTGCGACGATGGAACCGCAGACTCTCAAAGCCATCATGAAACAGCGACTAACTCAAGAACTGAATTGGACAAACTATCAGCTCGCTAAGGAATACGGAAAACTTAAAGAGGGACACTCTGATATCAATCCCAACCGCTATACCACCACAGTGACCCAGGTGTTGGAAAGACCAGAGACAGCTCGCTGGAATACGGTTTGCCTAGTCTTAGCAGCAATGGGTTTGCTGGTTCAGGTGGTCGCCATTAATCAACAGGTTTACTCATTGGCAACACCAGGAAGTAGTTCGTGACGATGCTTGCATGCTGAGCAATGAAGCACTTTCAGGTTTGGGATTCCGTAGTTACGATATAATGTAGTTACGGCATAAATTCAATATTAGTATAATAACAGTCGTAAATACGCTATAATTACTTGCATCATAACGGTGTATTCAAACCAAGCCGAAAACCCCCTGGTCGTCTACTAGACCTATGAGGTGTAGTAATGCTCCCGCAAATACTAACAATTTCCCACCTTCCCGCCACGCCTTACACCATACTGCGGCTCGATTACCTGATTATTTGCCAAGACGACTACTGTGCCGCCAAAATACTGTCCCTATTTGAAGCTTGGTCTGAGTCTAAGCGAGACGCAGTCGAACAAGCCAAATACCACAATAAAGCGGCTGCCAAAGAAGGGCTCGAGCCAACTCACGACGAAACAACTTGGCTTTACAACACCCTTGAGAACATCAGGCAACGGCTCTTGGAAGAATACAGTGTCAAAACTATCAACAAAGCCTTGAAAACCTTAGTAGACCTGGGTTTTCTCCAAACTCGATTTAACCCTAACCACAAATGGGACAGGACGAAGCAGTACCAGTTTCAGACTGAAGCCGTCCAAACCGCTATTTACCAGATTACCCAAGAGCAGCTTGAGCGATATATTAGCCCGAAGGCTGAAACCCTTGATTTTCTGCATTTGGTAAATTTACCAAATGCATCTGGTAAAAATACCAAATCGAAAGCGCAAATTTACCAAATCGAAAGCGCAGATTTACCAAATCGATCTGGTAAAAATACCAAAGCAATACCAAAGAGTCATAACAAAGAGTCAATCAAAGAAAACACACCCATCGCTGCCCCTTCGCCCCAGCACCCCACCCAAAGTGTGTGTGTAGCAAAAAATGATGAAAAGGTTGAAAAGGTCAAAGCGATTGAAAGCAGCGAAGAAGAAGTTAGCCAAGATGAGTCATTTACTGCCCAAGACGAAAAAACCAACTCAACACCTTTGGCTGAAGTCACAGCTTTAGATCGAAGTTCGGCTGTATCGCTAAATAACAATAAAACTTTAAAGTCTCAGAAAAGGCGACAACTCTCGGAGTTCCAGCAATGGAAGCAGCAGATAGAGCGAATCGAGTGGGAGGCTTTCATTAACTGGAAATCAGAGCAAGCCCCTGCTGATATCCGTGACCGACTGGGGTGGGCATACAACACCCTCAAGGCAGATTTAGAACGAGCCCAGCTTTCTTTGTCGAGTTTTCGACAAGAAAAAGCGCAGTCTAGGCAACCATCTGGCTCTCGCACGAAGCCCGATGGGACTCCCAACTTTGAAGCTTGGGAGATGGAGCAACACATTGAGGTGGCAAAGCAATACCTGGCAAACAGTGTTGCTTTCCTGCGAGAGCAGTCCTGGCACAAAGACTGGGTGGAATTTGTGAACGTCACTTTCCCCAACTTATTTACCGAGGTTAATCAGGAGGGACTGTCATGATTAATAGCGATCGCCTTCCTCCTGAAAATATCGAGGCTGAAGCAGCCATCTTAGGGGGAATTTTACTCGACCCAAGAGCGATGGAGGAGGTAGTTGACATCCTGACTCCAGACACATTTTATGTCAGCGCTCACGGAGAAATCTATCGAGCAGCTTTGACGTTGTTCCGTGAAGGGAAGCCAACGGATTTAATGATGGTCACCAGCTATCTAGCAGACCATGAGAAGCTCGAGGGAGTTGGAGGAACTAGCAGACTAGCCACTCTTGTACACCGAACGGTATCTGCGATTAACATAGACCGTTATGCTGCCTTAGTCGTTGATAAGTATCTGCGGCGGCAGCTCATTAAAGAAGCCAATGAGATTGCGGCATCTGCTTACGACAACTCCAGAGACTTTGAAGAAGTTATTGACGAAGCCGAACAGAGAATTTTTACAGTTGCCCAACATCGTCCGACTCAAGAAGTCGAACCCGTTGGAGATATTTTGATTCGTAACTTCAACGAGATTGAGCAGTACGCTAACGGTGTTGTTCAGCCGGGACTAAATACCGGACTCACTGAAATTGACCGCATCACTGGCGGCTTGCAGCGGCAAGACCTGATTATCGTCGGTGGCAGACCGAGCACTGGAAAAACGGCTCTCTCGACTAATCTGGCATACAACATTGCGCTGCTGCACAATCTTCCCGTGATTATCTTCAGTTTGGAGATGTCCAAGGAGCAGTTGACCTATCGTCTGCTATCTCCTTTGGCTCGAATTGAATATGAGCGACTCAAAGCCGGACGCATATCGCTAGGTGAGCTGACTCCCCTGACACTGGCGATTGGCCAACTCTCTGAGCTACCGATCTTCATAGACGACACTTCCAATCCTCCCGTGCTCGAAATCCGGGCTAAAGTGCGACGGATAGCAGCTCAGCACGGTCAGTTGGGATTAGTGCTGATTGATTATCTGCAACTGATGAGTGGTTCGGACTCATCGAACCGAGTCCAAGAGTTAGATAGGATTAGCCGGGAGCTCAAACAACTGGCTAAAGACTTCAATGTGCCCGTAATGTGTTTATCGCAGCTCCATCGGGGGGTGGAGGGGAGGCAAGACAAACATCCCATGATGTCTGACCTCAGAGACTGCCTTGCGGGTGATGCTCTTGTTACCAATGCAGAAACAGGTGTTCGGGTCTCTGTTCGAGAAATAGTTGAAAAGGGGCTGCGTTTCAATGTATGGGCTATCAACAGTGAGTGGAAGTTAGTAAGCCGTCCGATTGTAGATGCGTGGGCAGTAGGCACTCAGACAGTCTACAAAGTGACGACGCGAACTGGTCGAACTCTTCGATGTTCTGGTGGACATCGCCTGATGACTCATGATGGATGGCGACAGCTACGCAATTTATGTGTGGGGGATGTTGTAGCTTTGCCACGGTGTTATCCTGCACCGAATCAGGGGCATGGGGTCACTTTTGCCTTTTGCCTTCCGCTCAGCGGTGACCCAATACTTCAGCGGCGGGCAAGCTCTGATTTGTTGTGGGATGAGATTACTTCCATTTCCGCAGACAGTGAAGAGATGGTATACGACCTGACCGTCGAAGAACTTCACAATTTCTGCGTTGACGGTTTTGTTACCCACAACAGCGGTGCCATTGAGCAAGCAGCAGATTTAATTGCGCTTTTGTATCGCGAAGATTATTACAAACCTGACTCCCCAGAGCGAGGAATTGTTGAGGTTAACTTTGCCAAGCACCGAAATGGACGGACTGGCATCGTCAAGCTTTTGTTCGAGAAAGAATATTCCCGTTTTCTTGACTTGTACTACCGATAACAACAAATTCAAAAAAGCCCTTAAAAACTATGGAACTTAAAGAAGACCTAATCCTACCACCAAGACCCCAATTACTCGATAGAGAGGCTTGGAGCGGCGTTAGAGCGTATAAATCCTGTTACTGTTGTCATGGCACTGGTTATGTGGTGCGAGTAGAGCGAGTCTTAAAGTCACCTCATACTTTCACGCGCCCGATCCTGTGTAAGCGCATTGGCTGTACCGCCTCTTCTCGGGTGCAAGTTGATCTAAAAATTGTGGATGACCGACTGACTCCTCAAGAATGTCAGGAACTCCATGAGCAAGGACTGGCTGATTGGCAGGCTGCTGACCGGGTTTGGCATGAGAGTCGGCAAAAGGCATTGCTCAAACAGATGAGTGAAGGCGCAACAAAAAGCTTGAAGGATGATGAATGAGCAGGTCTGAGTTAGGAATTGGGCTTTACTTACATGGGTGCGCCCAACAGGTTTTTTATCTGTCTTATGTACAGCGTTGTACATAAGACAAAAATGGGGGACGAACGATGGGGAATCTTGACTGGCTCAAACAGCAATTACAAATGCTCACCCTTGAGGAGTTAGAAGTCGTAGAGGGGTGGATCCAGCAGCAAAAGCAGGTAATCTTTGAAGCCTCTTCCCAGTCAAAGAAAACCCAGCCCTTATCTAAACGGCCTGTTGTGCGAACGTTGATGGGATTCACGCCTGATGGACAAGAGGCGTTGTGGCAGTTGGAGTATGTGCGGTGTGGCAAACAGCGATGTCACAAGTGTGCCAGAGGGGAGGGGCATGGCCCATATTGGTATTATTACTGGCGGGAGACAACCCATTCTAAGCTCAAGAGTCGGTATTGGGGAAAACGCAACCCTCTTCTGTAAGAGTGTCTTATGTACAAAACCATGTACATAAGACAAGTGAGAGGCGTATGCGGCTTAACTGGTAATCAGGGTCTCGCTCTTTCATTTAGCTCAAAGCTCGCTGTTGCAGGACGCATAACTTCAAACTGGTTAGGAGTGAGGATAACATTTTCATAGTCGAAGTCTCCAACTCATCTTTCATCAGGAATAGCGAGGTCTACGGCGTAACCTTCTGGCTCTTCATAGCATTCTACAATTGTCCCTTGCGTTCCTTTCGGAATGAGACGCTTGCCGAAGTCTACTTGGATATCTACTAAAGTCTTAATGCCATCGTAGGGGTTTGCTTTCATAATTTTCCTCCTATAACTGACGGACTTTCAGCCAATTTGTTGTCAGCCTTGGTCTGGTCCGACCCCGATCAATTTGCCATTTTGTGACGAGGTTTTCTTCTTGTCCATTGGGACTTTTAATGGGGGACTAGCCGTGGGGCGATCGCGGTCGGGGTGGCTATCCCAAGAGCTTCCCATATAGGGGTGAACTTTCACTCTGCATCCCCCTAGTCACCAATCACTGCGATGCTCGCGCATCAAAGATTTCTGCGCGTCGGATCACCAGTCACCAGTCACCAGTTTCTTAGGAGTGCTGATGACTGATGGCTTGTTTTTCTTCTAGGTCGGTTGAGGGGACTTCCGGTTGTTTTGTAGGAAGAAGCTCGGCAGGGGAAGGGCGATATATTTCAAAGGCAATCTTAGCAAGTTCGATAATCACTGATAGCTCTACTCCAGCAAGTTTAGCGGCTGAGGCTAGGGTGGTTTCTTGGTTGCGTGCAATAGCGATAAATTCTCGCACGTTAAACACCACCGGATCGTCGGCGGTTGTATAGCCTTTTTGGATTGCTACTTGTAGTCCTGTTTCTACATCATCGAGGGAGGCACTGCGACCTTGACCAATGTTAATGACTGGAGAAATGGCAATTCCTGGAACAATCTGGACTCCTAAATGGGTGGGAGTGCCGACGCTGTGAAGAATCTGAAAGTTGTAGAGGCGTTGTGTTCTTTCTGGGTCAATGGTTTTGACCACTAAGTTGGTAATCGGCGCTGTGGTAGCACCGGGGAACGCCAGGGGTTGAATCGGTCGCAAGAATATGGTTTTAGCCGTTCCACTGTTTAATTCGGTGTCGGTGTTAAAAACCACTCTAGAGGCATCGCCGAGACCGATGTAGGTAATGATTTCGTTGGTTTGGGAAAAGTCGATAGCAGTGGCACGCCCTGGATAGACCTCAACATCGATAGCCATTTGAGAGCCAATGCCACGGTTAACTCTTTGATAGCTGAGATTGGTCAGTTGAGGTGTGAAGGTGGGGGTAATCTGTTGACCAAAAGCAGGGTTGATGTGAGTAATAGCCGCGAGCGCTGCTATGGTTGTGCCGAAGAGGAAGTGTTTGACGGTCTTTTGAAGAAAGTCGGGGGTCATGATGGTTATTGAGAAATGCGAACAAAGCCATTGATGGTAATTGAGGTTTCAGTACCAACGGGGACAATGGCAACGTTAGGACGACTTAATAGTTGTTTGATTTGTTGGTCTGAGCGGTTTGAGATTCTCTGGGCTAAAGGATTGAAAAAGCCATCCAGGACAGCCGACCAAATTTGAGGTTCTCGGCTGCGGATAACGGTAGAGCTGGAGGAGCCGCCGAAGGTACTGTTGGAAAAGGTTGAGGTTTGTTCGGGTTCAGTAAATACTTCACCGACCCGTCCGATGCCTGAAAGTACGCTAACCAGTAAGTCTTGGGAGGCAATGTCTGGACCAGAGTCAAAGTAGTCTTGGGCAATTAGGGGTTGTCCGTCTTTGCCTTGGATTAAAATTGTGCCGGGGGGAATTGCCTCTTGCTGGATTTCACCTTGACGATTGGGATAGACAAGGGCGATCGCTGTTGCTTGTACCAGGCGATTCCTTTCACCGACTATATTCGTTTCGGCAATGAGTACTGTCCCTGCTCTTAAGGCGACTGAACCATCGGTGGCAGGAACATCAGCAGTTAGGGTGACCGCAAAGCGATTGTAGAGTTGTTCGCCGCTTCCAGAGTCCCAAATTAGGGGAACGGAAACCCGACTGGGTGCTGATGTGCCGAAGGCGATTTCTTTTTTGGTGTCGGTGGTTTGTTGTACTCTGGTACGATTTAAAATCCCTCTTGCACCTCTACTCAGTCGGTTAGGGGAATCGCTTTCATAACCAATATTGATGACAGGGATTGTCAGGGGTGTTGGTTGTAGTTGAGGGGTAGGTGTTGGTGAGGGGTTATCGGTGTTGGAAGTTTCTGCTTCCGTTTCTTCGATATCTGCTTTACCTCTGGTTTGACCTAATGCTGCCAGTTGACTCCATTGTTCAAAAGGGTCAACTTTTTCTACTTTTTCAACAGGGGTAGAAGGAGTGGTGATAACAGGACGTGGTGCTTGTCGCACTGTGGTAGGGGGAGGAGAAGGATTGGAGGTTCTGGCTGGTCTGGGTGTTGGTTGTTTAGCTTCTGGTGCTTCTGGTTTTTCTGGCTCTTTTGGTTCTGGTCGTTTGGTGGTCCGAATAACTTCTGGCTGGTTTCTTCTTTGCTGATCTTGGAGTGCTAACTTAGCGCGAAAATCAGGCTTTTCTTCAGGGATTACCGGGTTTGGTTCAGGTGTAGGTTTTTCTGCTACTTGTTTTATTGGTTTAGGCTGAATCATGAACCAGATTCCTAGTGCCAGTAGCATTAATCCTCCGGTTATAAACAGTACCGTGCCTGCTCTAAGCGTCCCTCGTTCTGAAGCAGGTTTCGGTTCGGGTTGCTCATAGTCTTGGACTATTTGGTATTCTTGGTCGAGTAGAAGTGGAGCGTCAGGGTTGTAGCCAGCGATTTCATTTTCTTCGATTGAGTCAAGGTTTTGTTGGGCACTTTCACGCTCATTAATGTGACCGTTAGCTTCGGTCGTGTCTGGTGTGATGGTAAGTTCTTCCATGTTGTTTCTTGACGCTATTTAAATTTTGTCTGGGAAAATACCGAATTCAGAATTCGGTTTATTGGTTAGGGTCGAAATCAACAATAGATTGAATTTCTAATCCAGATATTCTCATTTGTTCAATTACTTTTTCTACTTTATTGGCATCATCTTCTAGAGTTGATATGGGAACTTCAACCGCTTTGATGGTGAAGGTTTTATTGAAGTTAATTCTTTCTTCCCCTTTGTCGGTATCGAGCATAATTCGGGTGGCAATTACGTCTATTTCCCAAGTTGTTGGGCTAGTTTGTCTGGGTTCTGAGTAGTATTCAACATAGACGGCGGATTCTAAGCGACCTGCGAAGACTTCACTAGGGACGAGTTTAGCTAGCTCTTTGAGGAAGGATTTGCCAAATTCAGCCTTCATTGCTAAAGAAGCTGCCCAGGCATTGACAGGAACTCTGCCGCCATCTTCGAGTTTAATTCCTGGATCTGGTGCTTCGGTTCCAGAGATTTTGCCATTCCAACTGAAGGTTAAACTGAGCCAACTTCCAACAAAATTTTTGATGATTTTGGGTTCTCGATAATTGCCGTCTCTTTCTTCAATTCGCCTAGATGTGCCGTCAGCTAATTGCACAAATGTTACTTTTCTTTGAGAGAGATTTTTATTGCTAAATGACTGTTGGAGAAAGGCAAGGCTGAGGAGAAAAAAAGCCAAGGCGAGTCCTAATTGTCCGATAACTATTTTATTTTTTGTTTCTGGGATAATTTCTTTGGGTGTTTTCAGGTTCATGGCTTTTCACAAAAGTCAGAATTCAGATGAATTTACTGGCTGCTAAAACTGCGCTACTCAAAATGTCGGTCAGTTGTTTAGTGCTTGAAGAGATGCCTCTATACAGAGCGATTCCACCGCCTCCGGCGATTAAAGTTGCCAAGATGGGGGCAAATACGGCTAGGAAAAAGAGGAAGGCGACATCGGTAATTAACTCAGCATTGGAGTTGACAATTACTACTGCGGTTAATCCCACCACAATGTTGTAGCCAAGCTGTAATCCGAATAGGGAGATAAATCCAGTCAACCAGGCAAAGATGGGTCGTCCTTGTAGCGGGAGTAAGGACAGTCCCATAGCGATTGGGGCAAAGGCGGCTGTTAGTAGGAGTGCAGCTTCGAGGATGTTGACAAATGCCCACTGTATGGCTCTGAGAATGAACCGGATGATGGGGAGAGCAATATTTCTAAAGACTTCTACACCAAATTCACCACTGACAATACTTTTAATGTTGGTTGCGTCTAATAAGGATTGACCGAATCTGCGCAGGGTTTCTAGAGGTCCTCCGTTTTGTGCTTCGGCTTCATCAATGATGGCTAAGGCTTGCTCTTTTTTGTCATTCCAGCAGTCAATTAGTTCTTGTCCTCTTTCGCCAAGACATTCGCTGTACAAAGTTTCAAGTTGTTCTTTGGCGGCACTGCTAATAGTAATGTCGCTGATGGCGGTTCTGAAGGTGAACTCTCCCATTTGAATTTCTGTAACTCCTTGGACTTGAGCGTAGCCAACAGAGCGTATGAACTTCACGCTCTCAGCTAATACAGCGCCATTACCACCGAGGAAAATAACTATGACGATGGGCCAGATAAACATTGATACCAGTTTTGACCAGGAGCGGTTTTCTATGGCATCTTTCCCTTCAGTTGCTGCCAGGTAGAGAACAGATATTCCTGCTAGTATCAGTCCAAGTCTAACTAGAGCCAGCCATAGACCTGATTCAGAGTATCTGAGTAGGGTAGTCCAGAGTGCATTCCAAGACTGTACAGTATTTTCGGACAATTCGATGGCATCTCTGAGTGTGTCTAGTGCCTGTCCTGATGTGTTGGTTGCTGCTTGTGCGAGTAGCATTTGTTAGGAGGTGGTAGGTGGTAGGTATTGGGTGATAGGTGGTAGGTGGCAGGAGTCGAAATTTCCTAACACCTAAGACCTAAAAGTTGTCAAACAATTCTTCTGGAGAAACGCCTTCTGAGTTATTGTTTTCGCCGACTGAACCTAGTGTCATACCTCCAGGCATTTGCAACAGTCCTGCTTGGGTTGTGGAAGCTCTTCCTGCTGCGGCGTTTTCACGACGTTGAGCGGTGTTTTCTTCAGACAGTTCTTCAGCTTGCTGGGCGTTGAGGAGATTGGCTAAGGCCCGATCTACCTGAGCCTGTTGGTTTTGTTGAATGATTGTGCCTTGTCTTTCTGCATTTAATGCTGCCTGCCTGGACAGGTTTTGCATAATCTGTTGCGTTACATCTAAGTTCTGGGATTCTTCTCCTAGCTGTACGCTTTCTATAACGTTGGCTTCAACTGCCTTGGCTGTAGTTTTCAGAGTTGTTTGTGCTTCTGGGCTGAGGGTGGCATCGTTAGCGATTTGAGTGGCTACGTCTTGTTCAGTTTTTTCTGCTAAATCTTCTTGGATGCTATAGGAATCTCCGGGTTTATTTTCTAGGATTCCAGAAAGTTCAGCTCCATTTTCATTGGTATTTTGCCCATTCCCAAAAATGTCGCTGAAAATTTGGCCTAAATCTGGTATTTCAAGGTATTTTACAAAGGAGTTAAGCATTTCTTTGAGAGAATTCAAGAGATTGACCCCCTCTCCTTGAATTTGCTCGACTGTGCTTTCTATTGTCGTCTCTTGCTGATTTGATTGGTCTTGGTTTTGAGCTTGGGCAGGATTGGCTATTAACCCGATTAACAATATAGTTGCTGCCCAAATTTTTGCCAGATTTTTTTGAGGTTTTAGCAGGTTTTTCATGGGGTTACTCCTGTTTGAAAAATAAGGTTATCTGTTTTGGTCGGTGCAAGTTTTCTTGAACTTGGCTGCTTTCTGCCTATTTTCTCTAAAGATTGCCCGTCTTTGATGGCTTTTACGTACTCCTCGGTAAACTGTTTTAGTGCTAGTAACTGACCTCGAAGAGTGTCAGGGTACTGAGCCATAATTCGTTCGCGAGCTTTTTGTTCAGCTTGATTGTTAGCCACAGTCGCTAATACCATTTCTCCTGGATAATAGCGACATTGCCAAAATCTTCCACTTCGTTCAATCAGCCAATTGGAGTATAGTTCTGAAGAGCGAGGGAGGAAGTGTTCTGTGGAATTTTGGCTGATGATTTCCGGTAGGTATCCTAATCGTTTAACCCAGGAAGCTGCACCATTGGCGGTTAGTCGTCCTGTAATGCGGTAAACAGTATTCTGCATAATCTGCGCCCCAGCACTACAGTCGCAAATACTGTCAATATCTTGAGCCAGCAAGAGTACGCCGATGCCGTTTTTTCTTCCGACGGCACAAAGTTCGCCAACCGCTTCGGCAAATCCGTTACGCTTGAACAGGACGCTTAATTCATCTCCTACAAACAGGCTTCTAGGATGGGATAAGGCATTGCGAATGCAAGCAGCATGAGCGTTGATTGCCATTAGGTACTGGTCTTGTTCATTACTCAGTCCACTCAAGGCAAAAAATTTGATAGCTGGTTCTGGGGAAAATGTGCTAGGTCTGCCAATGGCTTTACCTAAGGATGAGGTTAGCAAAGCATTACATTTGCTGACAATTTGGTTAATAGCTATTCGGTCTATTTCTCCAAAGTTGCGCAGATTCAGTTGTTCTTTGGTGCAGAACTTTAGGAGGTCTTTTAGGGTAGGGATTTCCTGCCATTGGGGAGACTTCCATCCCTTTTCAAAGGCTGTATTATAGCGCTCGATAATGTCTGGGTCATTGAGAAAATTTTTCAGCGTCAAGAGGATGATACTGTCCACCCGCTGTGCTAGTTTTGGGTCGTTAATTTTGCCCATACTAATGCTGGTTAAAGCTTTACGAATGAACTCTTTCCATTGCTCTAGGCGGGGGGCGCGGTCTTCTTTATCAAAACGTCTCAAATCGGGGGTTTCGAGTAAGTTTGAACTTCCTTTGGTAATGTCGTAGTATGCTCCTTTGTCCCCTAAAAGCTTGACTGCTGTTTCAAATGTGCTACCGTTTCCCGATGAAATATCCATGCCGACGACCGGGATATTGGCGGCTAGGGCATCGAGGACAAATCGCCAGCCAAGCACGCTTTTACCTGAGCCAGATTCTCCAGTAATAATTGCTCTGCTGGTCTGGTTGTGAATCAGGTCAATATAGATGGGTTTGCCGCTTTGAGTTAGGAATTCAACTCCTCTTTGATCTAAATCGCGGGCTGCGGTTAGGGGTAGAATTCCAGAGGTGGTTTCAGTATCAAAAGTGAGGCGGCGTTCATTGATTAAAGAACTACTGTGGAGTAGCCAGCTAGTAGTAATTGGCAGACTCTCTAGCCAAATTGTCCAAGCAATGTTTCGTTCTCTGAGGACTTTAGCACTGCCGAAACTATTGGAGAGCATCATGCAAGCTAAGTCAAGCTTTTCAGAGGTCGGTCGATAGACGAAGAAGGTCACCGCTGCGTTAATTGCCTTTGCACCTTTATATAGTTTTTTCTGGGCATCAAAGCTTTCTTCGGCTTTGACTTCTGCCCCAACATCTCGTCCCTGACCTTTAGTTAAGGCGCGCTGTCTGGCACTTTTGGACTGTTTTGCCTGTTTGGCTAGGTTGTCTTTGACGACAGTGTTGGGTGCAGCGCTAATTTCAACCACAGCTTCAGTGTCATAGACATGGGTTTTACTCATGATTGTCCACAGCCACTTGAGCTGTTCGCGGGTGTTAATCCAGGCTTCTGGCTTTTCCTCCATTGTCAGCACGGCACATTTTTGTCTTTTTCCGGGGAGCAAGATAGAATCGTCAGTGCCGTGATGTTCTGGGCAGGATGAGCGACCTTTAAAGCCTTCGATTAAGACTGTGCAAGCGTGTTTTTCGCTCGTTTTATCGATTTTCAAGTCATAGCCTGATGGGGTTTGGAGCAGTTGCATCAGTTGGGGAATGGGGGGTGCGGCGGTGGCATTGAATTTTTGCCAAATCCACTGCCAGAGTTCGTCAGCGCTACAAGGTTTGATTTCTAAGCCAATTTTGGTATTCAGTAGTAGTTCCCACCGGATATAGCCTTCTTCAAAGGACTTCACCAGTAATTGTTGGTAAAATTGTTCTCTGTAAATCCGTTTATTGCCTGTAAACCATTCCATGAAGCTGTTTAAGGCTTCGCAGCCACCGTTAATGATTTTGCTGAGGAAATCGTTAGACTTAGCGCCTGATTTGTCATTGAATGTCCAGGTGCAAAAGACGATCTGGTTCCAGACTTGACGAGTGCCATTGAGGGTTAGTTCTTGGATTCGTTTTTGTTCGTTTCTAATTAGCACTGAGATTGGTTTCAGGTGGCAGTTGTCGGCGAGTTGGGTGAGTTGTTGTTGGCGATCGCTATCGTTGCTGTAGCAGCCGGTGTGGAAGGTCATTTTTTCGCCAGGGAGGATGTCTTTGAGTCCTTCTTCTAAGGCGCTAGCTGCATTACTAATTTCATCGCGGTATAGGATATTGTGAAGACCTTGAGTTAGAAATCCGAATACTACTTGGTACTGATTTCCTTGATTGAGGAGGTAGCCGGAGACTGTACGTCCATCTTTTTGAATGTTGACTAGACAAATGAGGTCTTGGTAATTCTGAAAAGGCATGAATCGTTTTTTCTGACCTGTTTGTGTCTGTTTGATGACTGGTTTGAGTTTGACGGTGACATCGGAGTCTTTATAGCGAGTGCGAAGGGGTTGGGGTCTGAGTTCTGGAAGAGGAGAGAGGAAGAGGAGGTTGCCATTACACCATTCATGACCGGGTGGATGCCTGAATTTGTCGATGAATTGGTGGGGCTTGGTTCCTGTTAATAACCACCAACTGACGATTAGCCAAAAGCTAACTATCAAGAAGCAAGGCATTCCGAGACTAAACAAGCCGTTGGTGACGATGTAGGACAGGATGACAATTATTCCCCAAGGAATAATTTGGTCGGCAGGGATAAATCCAATACTGGCTTGTTTTCCCAGGATTTTATTGACGTAAACTATGTCCTTATCTGGGTCTTTGAGCATGGCGTCACCTTGAATTTTTAGTCCTTAACCAACGAAGAGGAAGGTGACAATATCGATGGCAATGACCATGCCGAAGGCGAGTCCAACTTGTACGACAATGGGTCGCCAGTCATTCCCTTGTTGTGCTTGGTTATAAGCGAAAAGTGAGGCTGCTGCTACTAAGAGGAGAAATACCCCGCGAATTAAGTTGAAAATGAGAGTAATTATCTGGGGATCAATAGCTTGTCCTCCAGTGCCAACGGCTGCCTGTGCTAATTGTTTAAAGAATTCTTCTAGTTCTGAAAGAAAAATGGCTTGAGCAGGGGTTTCCCATACTGACAGAATTCCAGTCAAGGAAATAATCACAGAGATAACGTGCCAAGAGCGAATTTTGCTGCCTCCTATACGCTCTAGAATCGGCACGGCTTGTGCAATCTGCCACAGACCGAAGAAAAAGATACTGAAGCAGCCTAAAGCGGCGATTAGGATAGGCTCAGTAACGGTGAAGTAAACTAGGGCCGCTAAACAAAATCCGAGGAAGGGAAGGTCAGTTTTTCTGATTTTGTATTTGGTAAAAATGCTGTTGGTATTTGAATGGTTGCGCTGGTGTTCTCTTTTCGGGGGAATCTTCATTTTGAGGTCACTCAGTTCAATGCACCAAATCTAATTTGAGTGACCTGGTAAAAACTTCATACGAAGTGGTAGTTGCGATAGTTAGGTCGGATCGATCCGTTTGGATTAATGTCCTAGACAAGATGAGGCTGGCGATTGCTATCATTCCAATCGAGATCGCTTTTCCGTTGGAAAATGCAAGCGTCACTCAGTTCAATCTTCTCCTAAAGTCAGCCAATCGGCTTTCCTGTCCACCACTAACCGCCGTGTTTCTAGCCACTGTAACCCTATCAAAACATCGGTGACTTGTTTCCCTCCTAAGACGGGAATCGTCAACTCTTGACCATCCCAAACAACAGTTCCTTCATAGAGATTAAACTGTGCATCTCCTCGTGCTGTATACATTTCCCGTTTCCCGACAATTGACCAGCCCAAACTCTCTACATCTTGGGCATCCATTGCCAGCCAGTCAGTAAACCCAGTATCTAGCAGTGCATTAATTGTAATTACATCTCTATCAGCTGCTATCAAATCAATCTCAAAATATAGTTCACCTTTATTGCCAAAAAAGCCTTGCATCATATTCTGCCGCAAGCCCCCGTTTCATTTAGGCGCATTGCTAGTAGCTGTGGTGTCGGGTATTTCACTTTGGCTTTTTGGAAGGCAACTTTTTCATCAGGGTCAATGAAATAGTCTCCACTATCAGGCTCAATCACAATGAACCAGTCGTAATGAGCGGGGACTAATTCTGGGTAAACTCGGTCGAAAATTACCCGACAACGCTGGGCAAATGCTTTATCGGATACCTCAAGTCTGGCTAGTTCTTCAGAAGAAAGGCGAGGTCTATCAGGGAATATCGGGCTGCCAAGAGGCACTTTTCTCCGGATTTTTTGGGTCATTTTTACAAGTTTACGAGCGGTCTCGACATGATTCTAACCGCTCGCGCAGAGCCCTGCGCGAGCGCAAAGCAGGATGGGCAAACCTATATTTCGATTTCCTGTCGCTTTTTCGCCTTGCTGGGGGTTTCAGGTTCAGTATTTTGTTCTTCTGCATCTTCTAGGCTTTGAGGCAGATTCGTAATTGTCCTCTTGTCTTCATCGCTGAGCAAGTCATTGGTGATTTGCCATTCTTCTTCTGTTTGTACGGCACAGAATAGTTCTTCACCACTATAAGTCTCAAGGCTGACTGTTATGGAATCGTCGTCTTTGGTGGCGTAGAGGACGGCTTCTTCGCCTAGAGCGACACCGTCTTCTACCGTTTCACCGGCTGCGAGCGCTTCTTCTTCGGCGCTGTCGTATAGATGAAGCAGGGTGTTGGCACATTCTACGGCTAAGTTCTCTTTTTGGGTTGTGGTTCCAGCTGGCATGGGTTTCTGCGGTGGCTCGGCGGGTTCGGGTTCGGTGGAAATGATGAAGGGTTCATCTTCAGTGGTTATCTCTTGGGGTTGGGGAGTCTGTGTTGCTTCTGTTTTGCTCTTTCCTTCGCTGACATGGGGTTCAGTGGTTTGGCTTTCCAGTAAGGCTCCCTCCAGTGCCTCGATTCGGCTTTCTAGGGCATTTAATCTTTGGTCGATACGGTCTAAGGCAGCAGTAATTTGGGCTAGTTGTTCTGGGAAGCTGGCATTTTTGTCAATTTCAATCTTGTCGCTTTGGCCTTCACTGATGCCTGTTTGATTGATTTTCTCATTGACTTGATTGACGGCTTGGGCTAAAGCTTCACCTGCGGATTCGGTTTCTTCAGTCTCTTTTGTTTCAGCTTCTTCAGCTTCTAAGATTGCGTCTTCAGTTGGTTCGGTCAGTTGGTCAGCTCGTTCAGCCAGTTGGTCAGCTCGTTCGCTTTGAGCCTTAAGCCTTGTAATTATCTTGGCAATTTGTCGTTTTTGTCCAGCTTCTTTGGCTGCTTTGAGAATTTTCTCTGCTGATTTTTTCCCGATGAGGGCGGCGAGAAAGGCAGTTTGGGCGCTGATTCCGCCGATAGTTGTCCCATCTACCTCACTGCTTTGGCTGGCAGCTTTGGCACTGATTTGTGCTGCGCCATCGAGGATGTCGTCAATACTTGAGTTTTGTTTTTTCTGAGCAGGTGGTTTTTCAGTTCTTGATTGTCTGGTAGTAGATTGGGCATGGGCTGTTTTGCTAGTTTTCTGGCTTTTTTGGGGTTGATCGCCATCATGGGTGTCTAGTAATTCATCTAGTTGATTACCCGTTTTTTCACTTTCGTCGAGTTGGTCAAGTAAGTCGTCAATTTCTTCATTTTTCTGAGATGAAGATTGAGACTGAGATTTAGATTTTGGGACTGGTTCATCATCGTCTAAATCATCCAGGAAACTATTTAATCGTTGGGAGGTGGACTTGGACTTACTTTTTTCAGGATTGAGTATGCTTTCAATTGCGGCGACGGTGAATCTTTTTTGTTCTTCTTCATCAAATCCCAGGTGTTGCATCATATACTTTCCGGTAGTTGAGCCGAGTTCTGGGTGGTCAGTCATGGTTAAGGTTAATCCACCTCTGCTGACTTCGACACTGATTCCGGGTTTGCCATCGGCTTCAGTGAGTTGTTCTAAAGCTTCGGCAAAGTCTTCAACTGTTGTTAGTTGTTGGTCGATGCAGTAGGCGAGGGCTTTTTCGCAGCGTTTTTTCATGTAGTTGAGGATTTTCTTTCCAGCTTGGGTATCAGCAGTCAGATATTGTGTTTTTTTTCCTTTTCTCTTGGCGTAAGTGACCATAATTTAGCCAATTTCTGTGTTTATTTGTTGGTAATTTAGTCAAAGTATTTCTGTTCTGACTTCACCTAGTTGGTGAGTTTTAATAGTCCAAATGGGTTGTCTGTGGGGATGTGGGGGTGATCCCGCGGGGGCATCTGGGAAATTGATTGATAGAGTTTGAAATGAGCGCGCCTCTCCCACGCCAAGGTTTAACAATAGCTTCAACAAAAATTGGACTAATTGACCAAATTTTTCGGGACGCCAGAAACTTTTTGGCTAATTGAGTCAGATTCTTGGGCAGAAAATTTAGAATTTTCTCTTACTTTAAAATCACCCCAACTTTCAGCCTCCAAATTAGCTTCTCAAATCAATTTGTGAGAAATGCGGGTGCAGGATGCTACAGATGAGTATCCGAGGTTGGAACCAATCTTGCTAGAGGCATGGGAGCGTTATAAACAATCGGCGAATCAAGTAGGCGACGCCCTCATGTAGGTGACTCATCTCCCCTCAGAGCGGATCTCTAGCTACCTCGAAGGGGTGGCCATTCTGACTCCGACATCTGCTGTGTTTTTGTATGTTCTAACTCGAGGCGTGATAGAGCTTGGGGATTCCCAGTAGACTACAGTTCTGCTTCCCGTTTGCCAACAGAACTAGGAACTTTGAGAGAACGCGGTTTTTCAATCTGTCTAACCTTTTCTTCAAACTTAATTCTGTCTGCTGCCGATAACCCCTTGTTAACTTGATTAGTGCTTAAGTCAGAATGGAAGATGACCCTGCGGTCTTTGTCGCGCACGAAGCATTCTTGAGTTCTGGTGTTGATAAAGGCTGTCCAATCCCCCACTTTGATTTTGCGATTTCCGGTTTCGGCATACTTTTCGGCGATCGCCGCGTGTAACACTTTTGAGGCAAATTCTGCTGCATCTATCATATCTGGTTGAGCAGCAGGTTGACCGAAGCTGAGGTTGAGTTGTTTAAGTCGTTTACTGATGGACAATGCTTTCTCCGTTTTGGCTTCAGCTTGCAGTTTCACGGATTCCGGGTCAATGTTGAGGGTCAGTGCCGAACCTTTGGGTGAGGGTGTGATCGTGGCTTCAAAGGTAGCTCCGATGGGCAATTTCGGGGAGTTGGTTGAGAACATCGCCAGTTGTTTGCCGTCGAGTTTGACAATGGGGCTGCCGTGACGGTAATCGTCAGGGTTATCCAAAGCCCCGACTTCGAGGGTTACAGCCTTACCTCGCCACTTGGCATCACTAAAGTCCTCATCCTTGAAGTCATTGTACTTTTGACCGATGAGTTCAGCTTGGTGAAACCGGAAATTTTGCAGTTGCTGGCAGATTTCTTCCGCAAACAGGTTGAGGACGAGTGCTGACTTGGGGGTTTGGTTTTCGGAGGATTCAATCCAAGTGTAATTCACAGGTGGGACGATGCGGTGGCTCATGTTTTTCGTCTGACCTAAATGGTCGCGATAGGTAAAATCGAGGTCATCGATGTCGTTAAAGTTGTCACCAAACTTTTGTTCGAGCAGTTCAACGAGTTTCTCGCTGGGTTTAAGGAGGGCAAAGTTGACCATTGGCAGCGCCGGGTGTAGGGTGGCTTCATACTGAATCCCTTTGCGGTCGAGTGCCGCTTTCCATTCCCCCGCTAAATCTTCGCCAACTGGCTGTCGCTTTTTGTCTGTGATAATTTTGCCATGCTCATCTCTAGCAAATTTCTCAAACGGGACGCTGAGGATGTAAGTGTCTTTAGGTAGGGCTTCGTGCAAGCGCTGGCAGTCCGGTTCGAGGTGAAGGGTTATCTCCAAGCTGCGCGATAATTTAGCACAGGCTTTTCGGGGTTGGTTTAAGTTGGGATTGCTGGTTTCTACATGCCACATCGCCGTAGCAGCAAGATATCGTGATTCTGGGTCGGGGAATGCCTCGGCTACATTTGCTCTCAAGCTTTCGTAGAGCTTTCCCGCCGCTTCCTTGATTGCTTTGGTATCATCACCATGCAGTTTGTGGATTTCGCCCATCGCCTCTCGATAGCGCTCCTTCATCTCTTTAGCCCAGGTGACGTAATGCTTTTCCCAGTTTTCTCTTTCCTCTAAGTCTTCTGGAGGCGGAAACAGATAGCGGAACTCATCCCGGTGGCGAGAGCGAATGCGAGTGGGGTCCCAGGCTGGGTTGACGGCATCTCGGGCGATGGCATTGATGGCATTGCCCCCCTCTGCAGCCATGGGCATGGTTTTGTACAGTCGCTCGTCTTTTTTGAAGTCAAAGAGGTGACTGGGATAGCGCTCTGACCAATTCTTTGCTTCCTTGAGCAGGTTGGGGTGGTGGTCTTCTAGGCGAGTGGCGCTCTTGGGACTATCTACCTCGATTTGCAAGGCATCAAACAGTTTGTTGAGCAGCTTGCGCTTTCTTTGCTCAAACAGACTATGAGGTTGTCCGGGTTCGGGGACAGAGGACTGCACCCGTCCAATCGAGGTTGCCACCCAGCCAATTTTGTTCTTGGCGATGGCAACGGCAATCTGACGCAGTTTGGTATATTTTAGTTTCCCTTTCTCGTCTTTGGCTTGGGTATAGTCAATTTTCTTTCGTTTCTTGACGGCATCGTACTCGTTTTCTTCATTGGCATGTCTGGTTTCTTTGGCGATATGGGGGAGTTTGTCGGCTGGGGTAATCACCAGTTGGTCGCCGTCGAAGTCGCACTGGTGGTGCTGCATGGCTTGGTCAGGGCGAATGAAGGCACAGCCTTTATACCTGAGAAGTTTAGGCTTTTGCTTGTTATCTACGGTGTAGCGGCGGATATTGTCTTTGGAGACAATTGGATAGCGGGTAACGATGACTTCAGTGCCGTGCTTCAGGTGGGGGGCAACAATCGTACCGGGTTTCAAGTCGTCGCAGGGTTGAGCCATTGCCGAACCGTGATGCACTGCTCCTTTGATGGCTAAATCGCGCCACTTTTTGGCAAGCTGGTCGCGCATGAAGCTGGCTACTTTGGGAAAGTCTAGGAGTTGTCCGTATTTGTCATGGCGAAGCAGGGAAATCGTGCGGGATTCGTTGCGTTGGTTTTCCTCGCTGTCTTCATCTAAGTCGGCTGCGTCACTTTCTTTCTGGACAGAGGTAAAGGCGGCTTTCTTGTCGTGTTGTTCGACGAGGTAGTTTTTTAGCTTGATGGGGTCGCTTTGGAGAGCGGCAAGTTTTCTGGCTTCGGCTTTGGTTGGCTCGACGATATCAGCCTTGATTGCCGCTTCGGAATACCAAATGGAGAATTGCCATGAATTTTCGTACTCTTGTACTTTAGCATTTCCCCGGTTTCCTAATACGGCTTGGGGAAATTCGTAGTCGCCACAGGGGAGCAAGTGGTCAATTTGCTCTTTGGCGATGCCTTTGACGGAGCTGCGGTCTATAATCAGGTCGTAGCCTTGGTCATCGGTCAGTTCAGCGTCGGGGAGCAAAGTTCCTTTTGCCAGGAAGCTGGTGTCTGGGGTGTGGCTGTCTGCTTGGCTCCATTTGTTTATCCAGCTAAAGCGGAACTGGAAAGGTTGGTTATCAGTCCAACCCAGCTTTTTTCCCAGTCTGGGTGAGATTTTGCCGTGACAGTCTCCGGTGCGGTATTGGGCGGCTTCTTCTCTTTCAATGGGGTTGTCGCTTTCAAAGTTGACAATTTTGACCCGCAGCGGTTTTCCATCTTCTCTGCTATCGAGTAAGTGTGCGCCTTCGGTACAGGTGCTGACGAGGAGTGACCCATAGCGACAAGCGTGGTCGGCTTGAGTTTTGAAGGGTTCAAGCAGTTTTTTCGAGAGTTGGGCATCGGCGTAATAGATGTTATTGCCTGAACTAAAGGCGACTCGGCGAGCAATGCCATCGCCAAAATCAATGCCTTTTAAGGGGTCTAAACTGTCGTCATCTTTGTCAGGTTTGACAATAACTAGGGATTCCAATTCTTCAGGTCGAAATAGGAGTTCTAGCATGGAGTTGCGCAGGACTTCTGGTTCGGCTAGATATCGTCCTGGTTTCCCGTCTTCGTCGGTAATCGATATATCAATGACGGGAATTTTCAATCCTTCCCCTTCTAAAAATTCCGTTTTTTTCGGGGGGTGATTATTGTTGTTTGCCACAGTTACCGATCTACAATTGCGCGAATTACCGTGAGATTAACATTTGAAGCTCAACCAAACTTCACCTGTTAAGGTGATGGGAATAATCCAAGAGGATTATTCCTTGGGATTGATTGCTGAATGATTAGAAAAGTTTGTGTTATGATGGGAGGAAAAATTAATCTAAATAAGGTTAATTATGTCTATTCCTCAAGGTTACGATCCAGCAAAAATTGGCGAATCAGATTGTCCTCAAGAGCGGTTAGATTATTTCCTAGACTGGACTGATGATGAAGAGGATGAATCTGTTTTACCTCAGTCTAAATTACAACGTCAATCTAGACGTAATTCAAACTTGTTTAATGTCACAGAAGAACAGGTTGATAATCCGAACTATTGGATTAATCTTTAATTCGCTTTTAGAGCTGTACCTCCTCTAAGCTGTTCTGACGTGCTCTGAGGTCGCAACCATCCGCAGGCTGCTGGGGGGAGCCATGGTCAGCGCCAGTTGCCAGCGCGACAGAATGGTCGCCAGTACCAGCTTCATTTCCAGCTGTGCCAATGCCATGCCAATACAGTGACGGTGACCGCCACCAAAGGGCAAATACTCATAAGGGGAGAATTGCCTCTCCAGAAAGCGCTCTGGTTTAAAACGCTTAGGCTCTGGGTAGAGTTCTTCTCGCTGATGGGTCAAATAAATACAGGGTAACAGCACCGTACCCGGTTCAAACTGGTAACCCATTAGCTCTAGCGGTGCTTTCAGAATCCGCATAGAGGCAGTCAAAGTAATGGGATAAATCCGCAGCGTTTCTTGGCAGACAGCGGTGAGGTAGGGAAGTCGGGCAATTTCGCTGGGTTCGGCATCATCACCAAGCGTCTCAAGCTCATCGCGCAGCTTGTCGTGAACCTCTGGGAGATGATGAATCCAGTATAATGCCCAGGTTAGGGCTGAAGCCGTGGTTTCATGTCCGGCAATCAGGAGTGTCATCAACTCATCCCGTAACTCTTGCTCTGTCATTGGCTGACCCACTTCATCGCGAGCGGACATCAGCAAGGTCAGAATATCATTACCAGAGAGGTTGCCTTGAGAGCGGCGTTCTCTCATCTCGTCGTAGATGAGTCGGTCAATTTGCTGCTTTTGGCGCACAAAGCGTCCCCACGGACTCCAGGGTCCCCAATCTTGTTGGAGTGAGCGAAAAAAGATTAGGATGGCACTAGCCGGAGAGCCTATCGAGTTCAGCAGTGAACTGAGGAGTTGCCGCAGTTGCTGGGAACGCTCTCCAGCGTGCAGGCCAAACACGGCTTGTAAAATTACCCGGAGGGTAATCTCTTGTATGGATGCGCGGACTAAGAAAGGCTCGCCAATCTTCCACTGCGACGACACCTGCTTGGTAATGTCACAGATTAGCTGACTGTAGGTTCGCATGCGCGAGCCGTGAAAGGGGTGCATCAGCAGCCGTCGCTGGCGCTGGTGGCGATCGCCGTCGAGTAAGACCAGTGAGTGTTCCCCCAGCAAGAATCGCAAAACCCCGCTTCCCCTGCCAGTTTCAAACAGGTCAAATTCAGCCGTAAAAATCTCCTGGATCGCCTTTGGGTGGCTGAAGTAGATGACAGGAGATTGGTCTGGACCCACTCTGAAGAAATCTCCATAGCGCTTGGCATAGGTCTCCAAGTAGTCCAAGGGGCGAGCAATCAGCTTGATTGTTCTGAGAAACCGTGGAGTTCGTGGACCAGGTGGCAGTTTCATCGGAGCTTCCTGCGAGAGAAATTCCCTTCTATGGTAAGCTCTCGCTATGCTGCTGGCTTCGGTTCATGAAGGCTTCAAAAACCTCGACTATTTAGCGGTGCGGTGTTTTTTGCGTTTTGACTTGGCTTCGGTGCGTTTAGTTGGCGTTGCTGGTTCTATGAGTTGCTTGTTTGCCTGATATTCTGGCAGGTTGTTGCCAGGAAGCATTCCATAGACGACTTTGCGTTTGGAGTAGACATGGGTGCCTTCTACGGGAATGCCTTGAAACCAAGCGGCAGTGATGGCTTTTTTGTTAGCGGTTATGGTGGTTTTGGTTTGTTCTCGACGGTATTGTTCGGGCAGTTCCTCCGGTTTGACCTTGACTTCGCAGGTGGGCGGATTCTCCTTGATGGTGATTCGGCGTTGTTTGCCGATCACTTCATTGTTGATAATGCTCCTTTCGTTGAAGTAGAGTACGGTTTGGTCAAGTCGTTCTCGCCATCCTTCCAGTTTGCGAATAGCAGCTTGGTGGAGAGTGACCAAGTGTTCCATCCTGGCTTTGACAGCAGCAATCTCAGCGTCAATTTGGTCAGCTAAATCGGCATGGGCATCGGCAGCGAGTTCTTGGTTTTCTTGGTTTTGCCAGATAGATTGGAGAACTTGGTCAATTTCGTCGGTGTCGGTTGCTAACTCAAGTTGTTGCCAGAGTTGGGCTGCCAAGAGTGAGGTTTTGGCTAGGGATTGGGACGCTAGTTGCATTAATATTCTCCATTGGTGCAGGTGTGGTAGTAGTCTCGGCGCTGTTCAATTTCAGCGAGTGCTGCTAGGGTTTGGGCATCTGAGGGCTTGGGTTTTACTGGGGTGTGGGTAGTCTTTGAAGGGGTTGATTGAGGTTTTGGCATGATTTTAATGCTGTAAGGTTGATTGTAGGCGTGAGGATATGGGCGATAGCCCAATTGCTTCTAACACATGCATTAATGTTTCGGTTAGAATGCCAGAGGATTTTGCTGCCAACCTCGATCTGTATGTAAGTAGCGATCGCTCTTCTTTACTTTTGCATTATCCAGACTTGCTAACTGTGGAAGCAAAACAACGAATTACCCCACATTCAAAGATGGAGGTATTCGAGAATGGAGAGAGAGTTCAGAAACATGAGTACTATCAAGGGTTTCAAGACCTAAAAGCATCTAGATATTTCAACTTATAAAGGATGGCTGAATATGTTAAAGAAAATAAGCATTTTAATTGAAAAAAAAGATTCACTATACTTTGCCTACTGTCCTGAATTAGAAGACTATCAAGTTCAAGATAATTCTCTAGATGTTGTTTTTGAACAGCTTAAACTTGCTGTCCAAAAACATCTAAAAAATTCCGATGAATCAAAAAAAGAAACAGCAGGTCAATCCATTATAAAATTAGTGGCTAAGTTTACAGAAGATCTGACTGAAGAGGAAATTAAAAAATTCCCTACGGATGCAGCAGCACAGCACGATCATTACCTATATGGGACGCAAAAAAAATAAAGATGAAGCTGATATTTGCAGATACCTTCTATTGGGTTGCGCTGCTTAATCCAAGGGATGATTGGCACAAGAGAGCAATAATGCTCACCAATAGTCTTCAGCAAGTTCAACTTGTCACAACAGATGAAGTATTGACCGAAGTGCTTAACTTCCTTTCTACCTATGGAATTCGAATGCGGCGGCGTACTACTCAGTTAATTAGAGATATCATGGATAATCCAAATATCCAAGTTATTCAACAAACCCGTGAATCTTTTCTCCAGGGTTTAGATTTGTACCAAAGTCGTCTTGATAAAGAATATAGCCTCACAGACTGTATTTCCATGCAAACGATGAAGCAATTAGGAATTACTGAGGTGCTAACCCATGACAAACACTTTACTCAAGAAGGCTTTACCATTTTGTTTCAGGACAAATAACCAAAGCGATCGCTTGTCTGTCCTGAAGGGGCAAAAGCATTACAATGAACTATCCAATGGTGTTTTATCCTGAGTCAATTCAGGATTTTTGTCGTCAGCATCTATTACCGACCTTATCCACTATCTCAGATGAGCAGGTAGAAACTTTAACTGAGTCACACCTTTCTCCTAACCTCCCGGTTTCCCCAAGCTTTCCTAAACAGTTGGCAGCTAAGTCAACCAAACTGCTATGGGCAATTTGGTTGTTTTGGTTAGTAGGTGTTGTTCTAGGAGTGCTGTTGGGGGTAACTTTAGGCTTACCACCCTTGGCTACTGTATCTTTTATCGGCGCTTATTGCTGTCTTTTGGCTACTCTCTATCTTTGGGTGAAAACGGGTTATACAAGGGTGCAGTCACGATACAAAACTAAACTCGCTGAGTACCGACAGAAGTTGTCAGAGTACCAAGCTGCTCAAGCTCTCCCCAAGCCTGAAAACCCTACAAACTCAGAACTTCTTCAGGTTTCAAAAGAGAGCTACCAACAGCAGATTGAACAGCGCATGACAGCTTTGAGCCAACTATTGCAGAACAAAGCTAAACCGATTGGAGTGAGTGAGGCGAGACAGGGGGTAAGTGAGGAGCAATTTTTACATCATCTCCAACATTATTTTGAGCATGCGGTTCAAGGGGCTGAATTTAAGACACCCTGGAAGGGTCACAATTACTCGGCAGACTATTTGATTATCCATCCCCCATCTGGGCTTGGTATCAATTGTGAGTGTGATGAACCCTATGCCCTACTCTCTAAGCAACCTACTCACTGCCTCGATCAAGATAGCGATCGCCATCGCAATCGGTTCTTTTTAGAGAGGAATTGGATTGTGGTTCGTTTCAGTGAGCGTCAGGTGGTCCAAGCTCCTTTAAGCTGCTGCAAAGTCATTGCTCAGGTAATTGCAGTGGTGACTGGGGATAGGAGTTACTTACACCAATTTGAGTCTGTCCCTGACTTGTTACCCCAAAAACCTTGGACTAAGGCTGATGCCAAACGGATGGCGAAGAAAAATTACCGCCTATCTTACCTGCCAGAAGAGGTACAACCCCCACAACAACGGGGTCGCAGACGGAAACGAAAACGCAGGCGAAGTCGGTGTTAGTTAAAGAGAGCGAAATCTCTCAATGCATTTCAACTTACTATCAACTGGGAACTGATTAATTTAGTACACGGAGATCGCCAGTTCTAATTTCTTGAACCGAACTCTCTCTTGAAGGCGAGGTGTTTTCTGGGATAGTAATGAAGCAAGTCGGCAATCGTGCGGATATTGAGTTGTTTAAGCTTGCGAGCATCACTGACTGTTACCCCTGGGAGATGTTGTAAACTTAGAGATAGGTTCATCATCGTTGTTTGAGCCTGAGTTTTGCTCCTAAGCCGCAGCAGCGGCTTCATCCCCAAGTCCGACAACATCAAAAAAAATTTAAGGCTTTTCAATTAAGTTCTGCCCAGTTAAATCGCCTTGTAATGTAGGTATCTTAGAATCTCTCTTCAGGCTGTGTCACAATGAAGCAAAGAAAACAAGTCAAAAATTAAAATGTAAAAGGTACAAGAGAATGAAAGCCTACGAATTGACAGCAAAAGTAACACCTGAAGGTCAACTAGAATTCACTGATACACTGTTGAACAAACTGCCTATTAACCAAGAGGTGAAGGTGATTGTTTTAGTCAATGAACCAACAGATACAGAAGCAGAAGCCAACGCAGATTGGTCGCGCCTTGCTGCGGAGCAATTCTTTTATGACTACAGTGAAGCTGATGCTATTTATGACGAGATTTGAGCGATGTCAAATTATCAGCCTGGAGAAGTTGTTCTTGTGAGTTTCCTGTTTACTGGGGCGACGGAATCTAAACGACGTCCAGGTTTAGTCCTGCTAGATACAGGAGATGAAGACATTGTTGTTGCCAGGATTACCAGTCAAACAAGTCGAACAGTTTTCGATATTGAAATTGTCGAATGGCAAAAAGCAGGATTGCTGCGACCATCAACAGTTCGGTTGCATAAAGTTAACACATTAGAAAAGCGTTTGATAGAGCGAAGCCTAGGAAGATTGGAATCGAGTGATTGGGAGCAAGTTCGGGCTAAGATGCAGCAAATATGGTCTTCTATTTAATTGTAAAATTATTCTGGTTATTCTCTGGTTCAATTTGCCCTCTTTTAGCAATGGGAAAATATAACTAAAAACTAATTAGAGTTTTTGGGGATAAAAATATGCCCGCAATCTGAACACCGATAGGATTTATTCCATGCCCCATTTTGTTTTTGATAGCGTTTTTTGGACTGAGCAACATCTTTGAAGTCACAATAAAGGGCGTAGATAGCCCAAGCGATCGCTATCCAGAATGCTAGTCTAATCAATAGTACTGATTTGAGGAAAATTCCGACAATCATTGCTACGGAAAACCCTGCTGCTGCACTCAGGATGATTTCCAGTTTTCGTCCTTTAGGCACTGTGGGTGGGGCAATCTGGCGAGCTAAGTTAGTTTGGACGATGGTTTCATTAGTAAATCTGCCTCTGAAGTTAACCCCTTTGATAGTCCCTGATTCGTAGCTGATGCTTGTCTGCTCTTCATAAATGGCACTGATTTTTCGGGTTTTTATGCTACCGCAATGATTACATTTAGGCATTGTTCATTACTCTAGTTTAAAGTTCCATTTGTTGTGTTTGTATCTGCCGTTCTCTCAAAAGTGATTCTAATTGTAACTGCTGTTTTTCTTCCTGTTCTAACTGCAATTGTTTCTTTTGTTGTTCTTCTTGCCAAATATCATTCCAGCTTTGTGAACCATCGGCTTGTTGTGCATCGGGTAGTCTCGCCATTACTTCTTGGGTTAATTGTTGGTCTTGAATTCCGACAATCACTTTGTCAAGGTGTTGTAATAAATCTTTAGGTAACTGTTCTGCTTGTTCAATACTCAAATATAGGGTGGATACAGTCTGTTTTTGGTCTTCATCAATTAACATGGCTGACAAAGCTTCAGTGGGGTTATCGGTGACAATTGCCCGTTTCACTTCACCTTTGGTTGCTACCCAAAAAGCAGAATTTGTCTGGTCGTAAATTGGCTGCTTGACGAATACTGCCTGACCTTTTTCATTGGCATAGAGTAAGCCTTCTTCATGCAGTGCTTCTGAGAGTTCTGGTGGGAGTCCGTATTCCCTTAAGAGGCGCGATCTTACTTCTTTCCATTTTTGTTCATTTTTCCCTGGCAAGACCATAGGCTGTTTTTGGTTTTCGGTGTCAGTTGATTCACTATCAGTTTCCAGTTGTTGTTGCCTCAAAGCCTGAATCGCTTCGTTATCCCGTTCGGGGTCATAATCTACATTTCTGTATTGCTGTAATCCTCCAAAGGTATAAGCTTTGCCGAGTTGAGTACCGCTAAAGCGAATGTTACCTAAACGATAGACAATGCCTCTAACTTTATGGGTACGGGTAAAGATAACTTCAGCATCAATTCCCTGCCCTTGTAAGCGTTCAATCAGTTGGGGTAGAGTCAAGTTGTCCTGAGTACAAGCATCAATCGCATCTTGTAATTGCACCTTCGCTGATGGTTCAGGAGGCTGCCATCGCATCTTTTTCGGAGGTTCACTCAGACTATTTTGAGTGTTTGCCTCGTTTTCGGCACAGGCTTTGAGATAATTCTGCGTTGCCTCATACTCTTCCTTTTCCCTTCGACAGCGACGTTCTTGTCCGGTACTGGGTGCGCTTTTTTCAGTTTCCCAACTCGGTTGGACTGGCTTTAAGTCAAACTCTCGTTCGAGTTGGCGTAATGCCCTTTCTAAGTCTCTCTTACTTTTCCAAGAGTTGACGGCTTTACCGTCTGTTTGTCGGACTCGATTGGCAATGAGATGGAGGTGGGGTCTATCTTTGCCTTCGGGGGTTTGAGTATCTGCGTGTTCTGCGAGCACCCACTGACAGTCTTTCATGCCAATCTGTTCTAAACACCGCCCCACAAAGGCTAGGGCTTTATCGTCGTCCAATTGGTCGTCGGGATGGGGACTGAGGCTGATGTGGCAGACTGGGTACTGGACTCGTTGGCTGCGGTTGGCGATTAAGTTAAACTCGGCTGCTAGGGTTGGGGGGGTTGTCCCGATCATATTGCTACCAATCAGCCTTGCCTCTTCTTTAGTGAGGACATAGTCAAGACAGCCCCGAAAGTCCTTACCGAAGACTTGTTTGCCAATCATGGTATTTTTAGCTTTAGGCGACGACTGGCTCAAATTTGAGGTTGGCGATCGCCGAGGCAAGGGCTGCGATTTGCTGCTGGGTTTGAATGATTAGGCGTTGATTGGATTCCAGCAGTCCCCGGTTAACGACTACTGGCTCTCCCAGTTGGACAGAGGTGTTGCAAGCTTTGGCAATCTGGTTGAGGTTGATGCCCATGCGGTTGAGTTCTAGCTTGATTTGACCGAGTTCGCTATAAGTATCTATGTTGATTTGGGGCAGGGGTTGGGGCAATTCTCGCCTGAATGCGGCGCGTCTGACGAACTCGCTCATGCTTATGCCTAACTGTTTTGCTTTGGCTTGGATTTGATGGTATTCAGAGTCACTCAGTCGGATGTGGATATGGTTGGAACGTTTGGTTTTACAAGTCATGTTTTTAAGGAAGCTGATTGGCTAGTTGTACATTAAGGATGGATCTGAGTTCAGTGTTTCAATCACTTCCGTGAGTAAGCTATTGATTTGCTTTAGATGGCTAATTGTCTCCAGTGTCAGTACCAATGCCTCTTGTTGATGTTGGGAGAGGGTTTGCTGGTTAGAGTTGGACTGGGGAATGTTATAATTACCAATAGTTGATTGAGAATCTTGAGTTGGTGCTTCTACGCCAAAGGCTTCGTTTGCCAATTGCTTAAGTTGTTGTTCGCCTTCATTACCTAAAGCTGCCAGCAATTCTTGGGCTTCTGGGCGACCATTATTGGCTTGGAGTATCCAGTATTGAAACGCCATTTCTAGAGGAATTGGGCAAATTTTTACAACTCTTCTTCGTGCATTCCTTGGGTTGGGTTTTTGTGCGGTGATAGAGCGAGGCAGTTCTGAGTGCCACAGATTGAGAGCTTTGAGTTGATATTCTAAGTTAGAGCTACCGTTTTTGTTGATGACCCTATCTACTTCAGTTTGAGACAGGCAATATTGGTGGTTGTTGTGGGGTTTGACGATTTCTAGTTGAAAAGGACCAATCTCGATGATTTTGCATTGTGCTGGGGGAGTATATTGATTTCTCTGGTTTGTCTTCATTATTCTTGGGGTTGATTATTGCTGAGAATGATATTGATGATACGAAGTCAGCTAGGATAAGACTAGAACCATTGGGGTGAAATTGGATCAGAGCATTAGTTATTTTGGATCGATCCAATTGGGCGTCTTGAAAAAAATACTGACTAAAACAGTCAGTATGGTTAGTCTATGGGCGTTTTTGGGTGAAATCATGAATTTCGGTTTTTCCTTACTGTTGAGTTTTGTTGTCAGTCAATTTCAGTTGGCTCACTAACTGTCATTCTACAGTTTTACTATTGTAATTTTGATTTTGCCTGGGAGGGTCAATTTCTTGGTTGGGCAAAATTGACATTTTGTTTAATTTTTGGCAGTATTCATGTAGCAGGTTAGGGGAAATATCTTGATGATTGAGTAAGACGGTGAGTATTTCCGTTCCCACTTCCCAGGCAACGCATTCCCAAGGAGTGGAAAGGATGAGGCTTTTTTGCACTGTTGCTTGGCTACAAAGTTGACAGTCAATCAGAGCATCTCTGAAAGCCTGGGTTTCTGCTTGAGAATCAAAGCCGAAATAGGAAGCAAGTCTTTTTCCTTTGCTGTTGGTTATCGTGGCAATGCGTTGATTGAGTACGTTCAGAGTTTGTTGGTTTTTGAGGTGGACTTTGTGGCAGTGTATAGGAGCGCGTGAATTGATTTCAATTGCACTGTTTTCTATCATGTTGGTAGGAGCGAGAATAGCTATTTTAAAGGGCTGCGGTCGCAGCCCCTTAAAAGCACTCCTGATATTTACTCGTTAAGTCAGCTTGAAGCGGTTAAGATGTTCGGGTTTGATATGTCTGAATGTAATGTTGTAGCGAATTTTGCTGAGTTGTTTGGCTGAATGCCAGTATTTGGTTTGAATTAGTACTACATCACCGTCTTCTAGGAGTATGGAGTGTGCTTTTTCGTTTTGCTCCCAGTAGTATCTAGCTTTGCCTAAATTGAGCATAGCAGCCCAATTGGTGAAATGACTGTGGTCTTTATGGGTGCGTATGGTAGTGTTTGCACCGCAGACTAAGATACTGTGCCAGCCGGGGAGTATCTTGTCACCGATTCGCTGCATCCATTGAGGCGGTGAGTCGGCTACAAATAATTTGTCTCGGCCTGCTTGAATAGATTGCAGGTTTGAACCAATGCTAAGCCACAGTTCTTTACGTTTCGGTGCGTAGGAACTATGGGTTATTCGTTTAAGGGATGCTTTTTCGCACCATTCCCAAGCTTGTTTAAGTAGTTTAGATTTTGTTTTGGCTATGAGCTTAGCTCCAGGTTCAGAGTATGTCATTATCGTGTGATGATTGACTTCACCCTGAAATAGCGATCGCTATTTTTTCAAGGGGTGTAGCTTTGTACTCCTGGTCAATCTCATTCTATTCAAGTAATTTTGTAGTTTTTTTGTTATATTTTGTGTTAGATTGTTAATTCCTCAGTCTCCCACCAATCAAGGTTAGGTTTCCTTGAATAGTGGGGGGTGCGGTGTATTTTGTTTTTTTCAAAGTCAAGGGTACTTTGTGATCACAAGCACCCTGCTTGCTCAGTCATTTGAAGTCTCGCGCATCAGCTCTTTGACTTATTGAGAGAGGGTCGCAGTAGGCAAGCATTGAAAAGCATCTGGAAGTTTGTAGAAGCAAAAAAGTCCAAAAATAGTGCTGATTTTGTCGGATTGGGAGAGTGAGCTATCTTATTTTTGCTTCTCAGTGCTTATCTGATGGGCTTAAATGTCACCCTTATGTTACTCAAATGCTTGTTTTTGCTGGTAAATGCTTATGGAATAACCCTGATTTTTGGTGTTTTTTTCTGTTTCAGTACAAGTTGCTTCATTAACTTTCTGATGTGTCAAATATGAACCGGAGAATTACTCGAAGGGCATTTCATTTTGCTGTCCCTCTTCTGGCACTGGCAGGTTGCAGTGCGCTTTCACCCAGAGGAGTTCCAGTTTCAGCTGTTCGAGACCTTTCCGAACTTCTGGAAACTCAACGTCAGCAGGAAGCGCTTCCTGCAGTTGCTGCTGCTATTATTCATCGAGTCGAGGTTGTTGCCCACGGCGTATCGGGGGTGCGCAAACTTGGGGCAGCTCAAAAGGTTGAACTCGGTGATCGCTGGCATCCTGATTATCGGCATGTCACCCGTGGACTTTGGGGACAAGGGGGACAAGGGGGACAACTCGCTGAGCTCAAATTCAAAATTAAATACCTTCTCCATTTTGAATTTTGAATTTTGAATTCCCCGTAGGGGCGTGTCACCGGAGTCTCCTCCAACTGTTATATGCGCCCTTTAATTGAGCTTTTGGGGATAAGCTGATATAGCAATCCTATCAAAGTTGTGGTTTAAATTTACAAACAAAACATCCTGTCTTGTGAAGGCTTACTGGCTCCTGAGAATGAGAGATGAATTCAAATAGAAGCTTATGAGTGATTGAGATGAAATTGCTGTATCCCTTAAGCCCCCGCCTAAAGAGCGTGGGGTGGGTTGGCACCGAGATTCCTGACAATTTGACTATTGGTTTGCCAACCATTGAACCAAAAGTTGAACCAAAAGTTTCTGAGCCTCCTCGTAATAAGAACTGTTTGGGGGAATTCGCTGGAGTTCTTCGATCGCTTCTTTCCATTGTTTTTTTTCCGCCAGCTTCTTAGCTTGAGCTAGATGACTCGCTGCTTGAGCCTCTGCTTCTGCTTGACAATCATTCAAGAGAGCTTGCGCCTGGTCTGAGATAGGTGATAAATGGTCTAAGATAGGTGATAAATATAGAACAACCTTTGCTTGAATGATACACCCTTGATAACTTCCATCATTTTTTGAGCGCTCAATACTGTCTAAGTCATCAACTAAGATTAGTAGTATACCTACCATACCAAGGATTAGCAAAAATGTTAATATTACCTTAACCACCTTAACTATTTGGTCAATCATTTGGTTGACCCAGTCCCAGAGCCGAATTGATAAGTCCCAGAGCCACATTGATAAGTCCCAGAGCCACATTGATAGTGTCTGGAGATGTCTATTAAATGATTTCTGGAGATGTCTATTGAATGATTTGAATGATTTCTGGAGATATCTATTGAATGATTTCTGGAGATGTCTATTGAATGATTTCTGGAGATGTCTATTTTGCCAAGCTTGATAGAAGGCTAGATAGGGCATAGTTTGGGCACCGTGCCATAAGCTCTCTGCTGCTACCCTGCGGGTATCTTCATTCTTAGCCGTGCGGCATAACTGAACCAGGGCAGCAATCGCCTCGGGGTGGTCTGTGCCTATTTTCCCCAAGCTCTCTGCTGCTACCCTGCGGGTATCTTCATTCTTAGCCGTGCGGCATAAGTCAACTAGGGCGGCAATGGCCTTGGGGTAGTCTGTGCCTATTTCCCCTAAGCTCTCTGCTGCATACCTGCGGGTAGATTCATCCTCAGCCGTGCGGCATAAGTCAACTAGGGCGGCAATCGTCTTGGGGTGCCTTAAGTCTATTTTCTCCAAGCTCTCGGCTGCTTTCCTGCGGGTATCTTTACTCCAAGCCGTGCGGCATAACTTGGCTAGGGCGGCAGCTAGGGCGGCAATCGCCTCGGGGTGGTCTTTGCCTATTTTCTCCAAGCTCTCGGCTGCTTTTCTGCGGATATCTTCATCCCAAGCCGTGCGGCATAACTTTGCTAGGGTGGCAATCGCCTGGGGGTGGCCTGGGCTAATTTCCGCCAAGCTCTCGGCTGCTTTTCTGCGGATATCTTTATCCCAAGCCGTGCGGCATAACTTTGCTAGGGTGGCAATCGCCTGGGGGTGGCCTGGGCTAATTTCCGCCAAGCTCTCGGCTGCTTTTCTGCGGATATCTTTATACCCAGCCGTGCGCAATACCTGGGCCAGGACGGGGATCGTATCGGGGTGGCCTGTGGCAATTTTTCCCAAACTCTTTCCCAAGCTCTCGGCTGCTTCCCTGCGGATATCTTCATCCCAAGCCGTGCGGCATAACTTGGCTAGGGCGGTGATCGCCTCGGGGTGGGCTGGGTTAATTTTCCCCAAGCTCTCGGCTGCTTTCCTGCGGGTATCTTTACTCCAAGCCGTGCGGCATAACTTGGCTAGGGCGGCAATGGCATCGGGGTAGCCTGGGCTAATTTCCGCCAAGCTCTCTTCTGCTTTCCTGCGGGTATCTTCAAACCAAGCCGTGCGGCATAACTTGGTCAGGGTGGCAATCGCCTCGGAGTTGCCTGGGTTAATTTTCTCCAAGCTCACTGCTGCTTTTCTGCGGGTATCTTTACTCCAAGTCCTACTGCATAACTTGGTCAGGGCGTCGCGCACCTCGGGGTGGTCTTTGCCTATTTTCCCCAAGCTCACTGCTGCTTCAGAGCGGGTAACTTCAAACCAAGCCCTACTGCATAAATCGACCAGGGTGGCAATCGCCTCGGGGTGGTCTTTGTCTATTATCCCCAAGCTCTCGGCTGCTTTTCTGCGGGTAGATTCATCCTCAGCCGTGCGGCATACATTGACCAGGGCATCGATCGCCTTGGGGTGGTCTTTGCCTATTTTCCCCAAGCTCTCTGCTGCTTTTCTGCGGGTATCTTTACTCCAAGCCCTACTACATAAATCGACCAGGGCATCGATCGCCTCGGGGTGGTCTTTGCCTATTTTCCCCAAGCTCTCGACTGCTGCAGAGCGGGTATTTCTATCCCAAGCCTTCCTGCATAACCGGACCAGTGCGTCAATGGCCTTGGGGTCGTTTGTGCCTATTTTCCCCAAGCTCTCGACTGCTGCAGAGCGGGTATTTCTATCCCAAGCCATGCTCCATAACTGGACCCGGGTGAAGGTCTCTTCGAGGTAGCCTAAGCCTATTTTCCTCAAGCTCTCGGCTGCTTTTCTGCGGGTATTTCTATCCCAAGCCCTCCTGCATAACTGGACCAGGGCGACGAGTGCCTTGGGGTAGCTTTTGCCTATTTTCCCCAAGCTCTCTGCTGCTGCAGAGCGGGTATAGTAATCTCCTGTGCGGCATAACTCGACCAAGGCAGCAATGGCCTCGGGGTCGTTTGTGCCTATTTTCCCCAAGCTCTCGACTGCTTTTCTGCGGGTATCTCTATCCCAAGCCATGCTCCATAAATGGACCTGGGTGAAGATCTCTTCGAGGTAGTCTAAGCCTATTTTCGCCAAGCTCTTGGCTGCTTTTCTGCGGGTATTTCTATCCCAAGCCCTCCTGCATAACTGGACCAGGGCGGCAATGGCCTTGGGGTAGCTTTTGCCTATTTTCCCCAAGCTCTCGGCCGTTGCAGAGCGGGTATCTTCATTCCAAGCCTTCCTGCATAACCGGACCAGTGCGTCAATGGCCTTGGGGTCGTTTGTGCCTATTTTCCCCAAGCTCTCGACTGCTTTTCTGCGGGTATCTTTATACCCAGCCGTGCGGCATACCAGGGCCAGGGCGGCAATCGCCTTGGGGTGCCTTAAGTCTATTTTTCCCAAGCTCTCGGCTGCACAACTGCGGGTATAGTAATCCCCTGTGCGGCATAAATTGGTCAGGGCGGCAATGGCCTCGGAGTGGCCTGGGCTAATTTTCTCCAAGCTCACTGCTGCATACCTGCGGGTAGATTCATCTTCAGCGGTGCGGCATAAGTCGACTAGAGCGTCGCGTGCCTCGGAGTGGCCTGTGGCAATTTTTCCCAAGCTCTCTACTGCATACCTGCGGGTAGATTCATCCTCAGCCGTGCGGCATAAGTCGACTAGAGCGTCGCGTGCCTCGGAGTGGCCT
>JBFRWF010000274.1:0-4161 GCA_051439465.1 Xenococcaceae cyanobacterium
TAGCTGACTTCTTAAGCTGAGATTTAGTTCTTCTTCTAGATGATTAAAATTATTAATTTTGCCGAGATGATATCTAATATTGTTACTAGAAGGAGCTTCTTTCAACTCTTTAGCTGTCTGCTCAATAATAAGTTTTACTTATGCAAGCCTGACGGACTAGAACAAATGTATTGATGAAATAAGCCTCCTTGGGTTCACCTTCGACTGACCAACCCCTCGAAGTCAGAATGAGAGACAACGCGATCACCTGTTTCAAACTGACTTTGTGATCTACTGAGCCTATTCCCGATCGCCTGACTTACCCTGCTAGAGAGTCTATTCCCGATCACCTGACTTACCCTACCCGAGAGCCTGTTCCCGTGAGCGTAAGCGTGCGCAGCGAGAGCAGCGAGAGCGAGCATCGCCCCCCTGAACGGTTACAATTAACAGGATATCGGAGCTAAGGAAACAGCAGCCCATTTGTCCTTTGCTTTTTTCTCCTTCGAGGATACCGCCCACGCCTCGATTGCCGTTGCCAAATTTTGTATCCCAGACTCAGAATTGTCAAAATTTGCCCCAATCGTTGCAGTTGAAGCTCTAGTTTCTGATAGCGTTCCCTGAGATTATTGGTGCCTTTTTGCCCCTTAGCAATAACTTCAGGAGCAGGAGCTAGCACAGAATGGATACTGCGCTCCACATTGATCAAAGTGTCTGCCACATTCGCCAGTACCCGCCGCAGTTTCCAAATGCGCCAGGCAATAAACAGATTGACTAGGGCAATCAGCAGATTGAAAATAACCACAAATGTCACCATTGCCTACAGAAATAAAGTAGCAGCTGAGAGCCCCTGTGCTTCAAATTTAACTAAGCCCTCGTCCTTATTAATTTTAAAAAGGACGTCGAGCGCTTAGCTAATTTAAGCAGGGGGTGAAAACAACCGTCAGGATTTATCCTGACGTCTCCCCGACCAATATGTTATAATAAAAGGAGTCTAAAGGCTTTTGAACAATGGAATATCGAACACAAAAAGTCTTACTGACCGGAGCAATCGGTGATGAGGTTGCCGACTTATTGCTTTACCTTTATCACCATGCCAATAACCTATACAACTCGGCTTTATTTACTATCAGGCTGGCTCATTTTGAAAATTGCCCCACCAGGGTTACAACGGATAAAGACGATATGTACCGTCGAGGCTTTAAGTCTCGGAAAGCTATTCAATCAATGAACTAGAAACTCATCTTGTTTTATCAGCAAGAGTAAGACTATGTACAAAAAAAGATATGGCTATCCACTTAAACCGGGACAGTAATCAAAAGGGAACAGGCAACAGGCAACAGGGGGTAAGGGTTCAGGTCATTTTATATTCGCGCCTTCGCGAAGCTTAGCGCGAATTATGTTTTGATTGGCCACGACTCATTTAGGACTCTATCCTTTACCCACAACGACTGAAATTGTTTCCTAGAAAGGCTTCTAGCCTCCTAATTTTAGGTCTATTTTAGGCGCTCCCCCTCTCTTTTTAGCGATCGCCCCGAATTTATTCGACCAAACTCCTAATCTTTGGGTAAATTTACTCTACATCACTCTCTCCCCATCTCCCCATCTCCCCCTCTCCCCCTCTCCACAAGGGTTTCAAGACTTATGGGTAAGGGATAGATTTAGGACTGCTATATTCCCTATTCCTCATTCTCCATTACCTATTCCCCATTACCTATTCCCCATTACCTATTCCCTATTCCCTATTCCCTATTCCCTATTCCCTATTCCCTATTCCCTATTCCCTGTTCCCCGTTCCCTGTTCCCTGTTCCCTATTCCAAGTGTCCCGCTTTAAGTTGTTAGCCAAAGATATAGAATTAATTGTTAATCAGCTAAAAGAAGAAAGTAGAATGCTTATTGCTCTTATCAAAAAGCTCAATAATTAAAAACTGTTCCCTGTTCCCTATTGCCTATTCCCTGTTCCCTGTTGCCTACTCCAAGTGTCCCGCCTTAAGCCGCCAACGCAGCGATCGCCACGTTATTGATGGAGGAAAACACAAGTGTTTTCTTAAGAGTTGGTAGCCTACTTTTGGGGAGAAGCCGACAGGGTGGAAGCCAAGGGGAAAGCGGGTGAAGCGTGGATTGTACCGCTCGAATAGGGGCCAATTAATAAATGCTGACTGCAATGGTGCGGCCAACATTCTAAGAAAAGTAACGATACAGCTAGGGTTAACCCTAGGTTCGGTTGGTAAGGCAGCTTTGACACTGCCTAGAGCGCCGATTCAGTAATAAAATTTGACAAAATACCTAATATATGTATTAACGAAAAATCAATGGATTTCTCTCTCCCCGTCTCCCCGTCTCCCCGTCTCCCCGTCGTCACTGTACCTAAATTTCGATTACTGAATCGGTGTTCTAGGCGGTATGACATTTTCAAGCATATGAGAATATTGTACCGCAACAGCTACCCGATGCGACTTCAGTCCATCTGCTTAGCATCCGTTTAGAATCCTCCGTCTTTCAAGCGGGGGAGATGTCAAAATCAAACTGGCAAGATGTTCTTACAAATTTCTTAAGAATAATAAAGTATGAAAGTACTGAGTCTCAGCAATGGTCATGGAGAGGATGTGATTGCTGTCCGAATTTTGGAGCAATTGCAGCTTCACCTAGATGCACCGGAACTGGCAGCATTGCCCTTAGTTGGTGAAGGACACGCCTACGCTCAGTTGGATATCCCAATTATTGCTCCTGTGCAGGGGATGCCCTCTGGGGGCTTCATATATATGGATGGACGTCAGCTATGGCGAGATGTGCGGGGTGGCTTGCTGCAGCTGACTCTGGCTCAATACAAGGCAGTCCGCAAATGGGGACGTTCCCAGGCAGAGTCAGGGAACGATAGATGTGTGATTCTGGCGGTAGGAGATATTGTACCGCTGTTATTTGCTTGGTTGAGTGGCGTTGACTATGCTTTTGTTGGCACGGCGAAATCGGAATATTATTTACGAGATGAAGCTGGATGGTTGCCCCAAACTTCCCACTTAGAGCGCTGGTTTGGTTCAGTTTATCTGCCTTGGGAGCGTTGGTTAATCAGTCATCGGCGCTGCAAAGCGGTTTTTCCCAGAGATAAACTGACAACAGAAATTTTACAGCAGTGGTCGATTCCTGCATTTGATTTGGGCAATCCGATGATGGATGGGATTGCACCAAAACATCCCTCGCCAGTTTTTTTTAAGACTGATGCCCAAGAGAAAGAACGAGAGAGAGCGCTAATCGTACTTCTGCTTCCTGGATCGAGAGCACCAGAAGCCGAGGGCAATTGGCAACAAATAATTGAGGCGACAGCGGGGGTAATTTCTGCCTTCAAGCGCCCCCTGGTGTTTCTCGGCGCGATCGCTCCCTATTGCAGGATCGACTCTTTTCGGGAGCACCTCGTCGCCCAGGGCTGGAATTCTCAAGCTTTAGAGGTTGTTGAAGCCCCGATTTGCGATCCCAAGGCTTTGGCATTTACCCAGAAAAATGCCACCCTGCTCCTGACTCAGAATGCTTACAAAGACTGTTTACTAGCTGCTGACTTGGCGATCGCCATGGCTGGAACAGCAACGGAACAATTTGTCGGCCTGGGTAAACCAGCGATCGCTATTCCTGGCAGCGGTCCTCAATTTACCTATGCCTTTGCCGAAGCGCAAACTCGCCTGTTAGGGCCCTCCCTGATTCTAGTCAAACACTCCAAGGAGGTGGCTGGTGCAATCCAATCTCTCCTGAGGGATCCCGACCAATTGCAGCTCATTGCCGAAAATGGGCAGCGACGGATGGGTTCGGCAGGAGCAGCGGCTAGAATTGCTCACTGTTTGATGTCCTCTTAGAAGCGTTAGCAGAAACCATTGTAGAAGGGTTAAGAGAAACTAAAGCGATCGCCAATGTCTCATTATGTGACATCCTCCCGACACCGATGCTACGCATACGGCGCGGGCTTCCCGGGTTCACAACCGGGCATTCCTAGTTATTTCCCGTTCGACTGACGCTCACGACGGAAGCCTTGCGGGCTTTTCGCCACTTATCTAGAACACGTTGGTACAAGCGATGTGTATCTCCCACCGTTGGTTCCCCGACAGCTCGACTGCCTAGGCGTTTTGCTTCCCCAGAGTCCCTGGGTACTAGCTACCAATCTTTTTGGGAAGACTTGGCCAAGATTCGGTGAGGTTTTT
>JBFRWF010000275.1:0-7540 GCA_051439465.1 Xenococcaceae cyanobacterium
GTTCAAAACAGGGTAACACGGGGAGCAGGGAGCAGGGACTCCGGAGCAGGGAGAGAGGTTCTACTCAGCAGTTCCACTGACACTCAACCGTGTTACCCTGCCACTTGGCAGATTGAACCATGCCAAAATTCTGCTCCCTGTTCCCTGATCCGGAGTTCCCTATTACCTGTTCCCTCTTTTATGAGTAGAGATTTATTTGCCCAAGAGGCGATCGCCCAAATCCCCAAACTCTTAACTCTCCTAGACCGCAATCCCCACAGTCCTACCTACGGCTGCTTTGACCGCAACTTCTGGCAATACAAAATCATTGATTTTCCCAGCGGGATGGCTCAGGAGTTTGTTTGGCCGATCGCATTAGCCTATGACACAGATATACCCAATAACCCATTCTACCGCCAGCCAGTGATTCGCGACTGGGTTGAGGCTGCCATTCTCTATGGAGCCAGCAGCGCCCATCCAGACGGCTCCTGCGATGATTATTTCCCTTATGAAAGAGCGGGGGGAGCAGCGGCTTTCTCCCTTCTTGCCTGTGTTGAAAGTTATACCCTGCTGGGACTGGAAAACCCCGTCGCCTTAAGCTTCTTTCGCCAACGGGCTGACTGGTTGGCTCATCACCAGGAAAGTGGACGGCTTACGAACCATCAAGCTCTAATTGTCCTTTGTTTAGAATTGGTTTCACGGCTCCTCCATACCAAGAGGTGGAACCAGAGTAAAGAACACCGTTTAGAGCAGGTTTTATCCTGGCAAAACCCGGAAGGTTGGTTTCAGGAGTATGAAGGGTGCGATCCGGGCTATCATACCTTGACCATTTCTTGTTTGGCTTGGCTGTATGAACTGATGCCCAGCAATCGGCTTAAGGATGCGATCGCCAAAGCAGTGGTCCTCGCTGCTCACTTTGTCCACCCCGATGGTTCCTATGGAGGAGAATATACCAGTCGTAATACCTATAACTTCTTTCCCCATGGTTTCGAATTAGTCGGCAAGTGGATGCCAGAGGCACTCGGCATCAATGACCAGTTTCTGAGGGGACTTGCCCAAGGTTTAGCTCCTTGTTATGCCGACGACCACATTATTGGTCATCACACCTGGAATTATTTATTGGCTTGGCGAGATTTTATCCCAGACAGACCCCCACCCAAACCTCGTCCCAGGGGTCGCCTGTGGCTGCAAGAAGGAGGAATTCTGATTGAGCGCCGCCAAGATACGGAACTGTACCTGGCACTCAATAAAGGGGGAGTCTTCAAGCTGTTTCGCAATGGTCAACTGGTAACTTCTGATACCCAGTTTTCCCTTCAGGTGCAAGAAGGCAAGAAGATTAAAAACGCGGTTGGCCATCTGGTGAGTCGCTATAAAATCCAGGTCAGCGAGGACGAAATTTCCATTCAGGGTTCCCTGGGTTGGGCAAAGCAAAAGCAGATGACAACGCTGAATTTGATGATTTTGCGGGTGGTGATGCTCACAGTTGGGCGTTTCTTCCCTAACTTAATCCGTAAGATACTGCAAAAAATCTTGATAACGGGTAAAAAGAATGCGCCTTTCCGTTTCTATCGGCAACTGCGGTGGGAAGAAGGACATTGGCATATTGTGGATGAACTACATTCAGAGTCCTGGGAAAAGGTAATTGCAGGGGGAATTGGCTGTGACCAAACTTCTATTTATGTGGTCATGAGTCGCACGTTTCAGATAGGTCAATTGCAACCTTGGCTGAATCTGACGGATCAAATCAAGCAACTTACACCAGGTCAAAGGCTGAAATTGGAGCGCAATCTTTAAGATGAAACGATTTATTTCTATCGTCGTCAGCGTCGCTATCTTACTTATCATCTACTCGAAAATTGATTTCAAAGACTTGCTGGAGGTCTTCAAAAATTGCGATCGCCCTTGGATGGCAATTAGTCTCGGTATGGTGCTACCACTGACGATGTTCACTTCTTGGCGGCTGCAACAATTGATGCCTAAGGGGACAAGTCTGGGATTTATTGAGGCAAATCGCCTGATTTTGGGGGCAAGTGTGCTGAATATGGTGCTGCCTTCCAAAATGGGTGATATCGCCAAAGCCTATTTTATGAGAGACCGGGGACATTTAAGTGGTTCCTTATCTCTGTCACTAGTGGTGTTTGAAAAAGCCTGCGATATGCTATCCCTGCTGTTGTGGTGCGTGTTCGGCTTGATTCTTTATCCTGAAAAAGATGGGCTGTTTTGGGTGATGACGGCGGCGGTGACGGTTGGATTAATTTTGGGTTTGCTGTTGCTGGGATCTCGCCAATTTGCCCAGGTGTTTTTTCTAGTTGCCAGAAAATTGGCTCCGAAGAAACTGAGTAATAAGCTTAAGAATATGCAAATTTCCTGGGGAGAAATGCATGATTATTTCTGGGGGGACAAAGGGCAACTGTTGAAGATTGCTACCACTTCTATCTTCATCTGGTTTTTGCACCTGCTGCAAATCTGGTTATTTATTCTGGCTCTCAAAGCTTGGGCACCGTTTCTAATTAATTTGGCTCTTTCACCTCTAGCAATTTTAGCCGGATTGCTGCCACTGACTTTTGCTGGTGTGGGTACTCGTGATGGGGCACTGGATATCTTTTATCAACCTTTTTTCGATCGGCCAACGAGGCTGGCGTTGGGTTTACTGTGTACATCACGGTACTTTCTCCCAGCAATTATTGGTTTACCTTTTCTGGGGCAAATGATGGGGGCTGTACGGAATCTGAGAAAAAATTGACATAATGAAGTTTTGTGACAAAAATCCAGGTTTTGTGGAAAAACGGCAGACTATACTTGTGTAATATAACTGTATGTAAACTTCGGTTATTCTGTACTTATTCCTAATTACCAAACCATTTCAAGATTTAAACTAAATCCAGGTAATACATTTTCCCCTGATAAAGTGTTAGGAGAGTTCAACACTTTCACCTCTTGTTGAGGTTTATAAATTTCTACGATTCTATTTTTTGGATCAATTAACCAGCCCAAGCTCATACCATTGTCTAAATATTCCTGCATTTTTCGTCTTAAGCTTTCCATAGTATCATTACGGGAGCGTAACTCAACCACAAAATCAGGACAAAGGGGTGGGAAAGTGTCTTGTTGTTCTGGTGTAAGTTGATTCCATCTTTCTATTTTTACCCAACTGACATCAGGAGAGCGATCTGCACCATTAGGAAGACGAAAAGCTGTAGAAGAGTCAAAAACTTCTCCCAGTTTGGTTTGATTGTTCCAATTAACAAATTGTGCAGATAACTGTGCGTTGCATTTTCCTGTATTGCCTCCTGTAGGGGGCATAATAATTAATTCTCCATGAGCAGTACGTTCGAGGCGCAAATCTCGGTTAGCAGTAGCCAAGATTTGGAATTGTTCCTCTGTAACTTTGAAGGTCGGGGGAATATTAATGGTATTCATTTGTAATATAACTTAATGCAATAGCTCTGGTTCACTGGTCACCGATCGCTGATTCTGGTTAACCCACTGCGAAGTCAGTAAACTTCCTAAGATAAGGCGCATGATAGGCTAGAATAATATCTTGGTGGGGCACACCACGTTCAACTAAGACGTTGGCAATCCCAACTTCTGTACCATCATTTTGAATCCAAATCTTATTATCTTTAAGGTCAATGTGGATTGTGCAACCATAAATACGTCGACGATTATTCCATCCTGCATGGACAAGCTGGTAGCGGTCTCTTTCTGTATCAAAGATTAATTCCACTTCTACCTCACCATAAGCTGATTTATGGCTGCTGTATTCGGTTAGAATCTCTTTTACAAGTTGCCGATATTCGTCTATTTTTGCCATAGCACAATTACCTCGTCATTATCTCCATGACGATCAAAGCCGTGGGGCTCATTTTTTGTTGGTTATTTTTGGGTTTCAACTAACATTTTAGCATAGTTTGTCCCGTAGAGCCAAATTTTGGGGTGGGAAGACCATGCTGTTGGAAAACAATTTTGGCTATCATTGGCTATCTAAGATATTTTATATTGAAGACAAAATTTTTCAGGCCCCCCAAGCCGCTCAGTCGTCTTTCATACCAGGGCTAAAGCCACTTGGTTTCCAAACTTCCCGGAGGTTTTTATGACTAAATTTGTATTTATTACTGGTGGCGTTGTTTCCAGTATTGGTAAAGGAATTGTTGCCGCTAGCTTAGGACGGTTGCTCAAGTCCCGGGATTATTCCGTCTCCATTCTCAAACTCGATCCCTATATTAACGTTGACCCCGGCACCATGAGCCCCTTTCAGCATGGGGAGGTATTTGTTACCGAAGATGGTGCTGAGACAGATTTAGATCTGGGACACTACGAACGCTTTACCGACACCTCTATGTCCCGCCTCAACAGCGTTACCACTGGCTCCATTTACCAAGCAGTAATTAATAAAGAGCGTCGGGGTGCTTACATGGGGGCAACCGTCCAGGTAATTCCTCACATCACCAATGAGATTAAGGAACGCATTCATCGAGTAGCAAAAGACACAACTCCAGATGTGGTAATTACTGAGATTGGTGGCACGGTGGGGGATATTGAATCCCTGCCATTTCTAGAAGGAATTCGCCAGTTTCGCAAGGATGTGGGGCGGAACAATGTGGTGTATATGCACGTAACCCTGATTCCCTGGATTCCGGCAGCAGGTGAGATGAAAACCAAGCCGACGCAGCATTCGGTGAAAGAATTACGCTCCATAGGGATTCAGCCAGATGTGTTAGTTTGCCGCTGCGATCGCCCCTTGCAACCGGGGATGAAAGAGAAAATATCGGAATTCTGCGATGTACCCGTCGAGGCAGTAATCACCGCCCAAGATGCTAATAGTATCTATGAAGTGCCACTGATGCTCGAACAGGAGGGACTAGCAGAGCAAACCCTGGAATTGCTGCACCTGGAGCCACGGGAACCCGATCTGCACCAATGGCAAACCTTAGTTGAGCGCATGAATTGTCCAAAAACCCGGATCGAGATAGCGATCGTTGGTAAATATGTCAGTTTGAGTGATGCTTATCTGTCCGTTGTGGAAGCCTTAGGTCATGCGGCGATCGCAGTGGGGAGTGAAGTTAATCTAAGTTGGGTTAACGCAGAAGATATTGAAGTTCACGGTGCTGAACATTACCTCAAAAATGTCAGTGGTATTCTGGTACCAGGAGGCTTCGGGATCAGGGGTGTTGATGGCAAATTGAGCGCCATTGAGTATGCCCGCAAACAAAAAATTCCTTTCTTAGGCTTATGCTTGGGAATGCAGTGTTCTGTGATTGAATGGGCGCGCAATATTGCCCAATTGGAAAATGCTAACAGTGCGGAGTTTGATCCTGATACTGCCAATCCGGTGATTAACCTCTTGCCTGAACAGCAGGATGTGGTCGATTTAGGCGGCACAATGCGCCTTGGCTTGTATCCCTGTCGCCTAACACCAAACACCCTCGCCTTTTCTCTCTACCAACAAGAAGTCATTTACGAACGTCACCGACATCGGTACGAATTTAACAATGCTTACCGCAGCTTATTCTTAGAAACAGGATATGTCATTAGTGGTACATCTCCCGATGGGCGTTTAGTGGAAATGATCGAACTGCCAGAGCATCCCTTTTTCATTGCAACTCAGTTCCACCCTGAATTCCGCTCTCGTCTGAGTAGTTCTCACCCCTTATTTATAGGTTTTGTTAAGGCAGCTTTAGGAAAGCATTCAGTGAATATAGCATCTTCCGAGGTAGATGCCCAGAAGTCATTAGTCATTAGCAGCTAGTGACCAATGACTTTAGACGGCTTGCCGTAGGCTAGGCTAGAGTTGATCTATCAACGAAGCCTGTCCCACGGCTACCGAGTGGATTCAAGAAAATACTAATAAACTAGAGTGATGAAAAATAGATCCAGATCTTCTTACGACCAAAAAGACTCTCCGAGATCCTCACCCCCCCGTCAATCCTCTTTCTTCAATTTTAATGTTGCCACCATAGCACTTTTGGCAGCTATTTTTATATTGGGAGTCGGAGTTGGCATTGTTTATAGTTCAGGTCAGAACTTTAACACAGCAAATGTTGCCTCCCGTGAAATAATTGACCGCAGTGCGCCCAATCCTGAGCTTTGTATCCAGTTTGGGGCAAGCGCCATTGTCTCGGATATGCGGGTTTTCATAACCCTAAACCCCTTCAATGTCTTTGTAACTCAGCCCAGTATGCGACCAGGGTGCGTCCTGCGTCGGAATAACTGGTCTATACTAGAGCAACAAAATCTAGTGAATTCAGAACAGGTGCGCGATTGCAAACATCGGATGAATACCTTTGGTTTTACTGGCAATCTGGAGAGTTCACCGGAAATTAGTTGCATTTATCAAAATGAAGCTGCTGGGAACCTCTTCCTCAATGAGTCAGGAACAAGTCGTCCAGAAGAAACGGATAGATTTTAGGAAATGGGAAGTTTTGAGTTTTGATGTTGAACCTTTGCGCGTCAGTCCCTACCCTCAACTTCGTAGAAGCGACGTAGTCTACGCAGTAGGGTAGGGAAGGAAAGCGCGGCTGTCGGAATGGAATGTAGACAGCCAAACCCTAATTTAGTCCTGGGAAGGTTTTAAATCCACCATCTTAGTATCTGAGCCATTGACCATCCTCTTGTTCCCCATAAGCCTTTAATTTCTGGTAGTCCTCATTGGACAATATAATCTCTAGTCTTTTATCTGTTGACATCCCCGTAGGAGGTACGTTAGACTTCTGTCCATGAGCGTAACCCGCAGAGTCACATATCGTCTATATCCGAGCAAGTCTCAAAAGTTAAAACTTCATCTGTGGCGCAGAATGCATAAGGAGCTTTTTAATGCGTGCATTTACCACAGAACAGTGGAGTATCAACGCTTCGGACGTACGGTCAACTATTTTGACCAGCAAAATCTGCTGCCTGCCTTTAAGAAAGAATGGTGGGAGTTTAAAGAGCTTGGCTCACACGCTCTACAGGCAACGGTGAAGCGAGTTGACTTTGCTTTCAGAAGGTTTTTCAGTGGTCTAGGGGGCTATCCCAAGTTCAAATCATCTCGCTATTATCGCGGATGGACATATCCAGATAAGAGCGGGTGGAAAGCTCACAGTACTGGTGACAATGGTTACTTAGAATTAACCAATCTCGGTCAAATTCAGATGAGAGGCAAAGCCAGAACTTGGGGAACACCTAAAACTTGTACGATAGTCTGGAAAAATAACAAGTGGTATGCGAGTATCACAGTTGAATGTCACCCAGTCAGAGAAACAGGAAAAGGAGCTATAGGGATAGACTTTGGATGTCTAACTGCTGCGGCGTTGAGCGATGGGACTCAGATTGAGAATCCCAAGTTCTTAGCTAATGCACACAAGAAAATCCAGAAAGTATCCAAGTCATTAAGACGAAAGCGCAAGCCTCACAAGGGAAAGGTTAAAGCCTCTAGGCGATGGAAAAAGGCTAGAGGAAAAATTAGCAAGCTTCAAAACAAAGTAGCCAATCAAAGGCAGGATTGGTGTCACAAAGTAGCTGCACAGATAGTCAGCGATAATAGCCTGGTAGCTACAGAGAAGCTTAACATCAAGGCCATGAC
>JBFRWF010000276.1:0-27146 GCA_051439465.1 Xenococcaceae cyanobacterium
ATGGAAGGCGATCGCTTCTCGAACAGACCTTAAAGTAAATGAAGATTTAGAGCCAGACCCCTCTTATTTTTTAGAGCCGTATCAAGGCATGGATAGATGGCAAAGACCCGTAGAAGGAGTAAACTGGTATGAAGCAGTGGAATTCTGTCAGCGGCTTGTCAAGCTAACGGGAAGGGACTATAGACTACCTTCGGAAGCGGAATGGGAATACGCCTGTAGATCAGTGACCAGTGAGCAGTTATCAGTGGCCAGTGAAGAGTTGAGTGTGGAGGAGTGGAATGAGAAATATCATCAGCCCTTTCATTTTGGGGAAACCATCACCTCAGACTTAGCTAATTATGATGCCTCATCTACTTATGCTGATGAACCAAAAGGAGAAAAGGGCAAGGAAACCACTCCTGTCGGTCAATTTCTCCCTAATGCCTTTGGTTTATATGATATGCACGGGAATGTCTGGGAATGGTGTGCGGACGACTGGCATAGTAACTATCAAGGTGCGCCTACCGATGGTAGTGCTTGGCTTGATAGTAATGAAGGGGAAAATATCAATAATGAAAATAAGTCATATTCTGACAATAATGAGGAAAATGAGCCGTATTCCTTGCTGCGGGGCGGTTCCTGGGTTTTCGATCCTGATTACTGCCGTTCCGCGTGCCGCGACCTCATTGATTGGCGCGTCGGCCGCTACCTCGTTAGCGGTTTTCGTGTAGTCTGCGGTTCCGGGAGAACTCAATAACCCTTTTCCCTTTTCCCCTTTTATCCTTTATACTGTTTTTACTTTTTCCTTTTTTCCGCCGAAGGCGGATCGCTGTATTTTTTTCATGTGAAACAAATCCAAATAAAACGCCCAAGCCAAAAGTTTCGAGGCTACAGAGAATACATTGATAGCATTCCCCTAGAAATGGTCTTAATCCCCGATGGAACTTTCACAATGGGCGCACCAGAGGATGAAGAAGGAAGTGATAGCAGTGAAAGACCCCAACATAATGTAACTATCTCTGCGTTTCTGATGGGACGTTACCCCATCACTCAAGCTCAATGGAAAGCGATCGCTCAAAAAACAGACCTTAAAGTAAATCAAGATTTAGAGCCAGACCCCTCTTATTTTAAAGAGCCGTATCAAGGCATAGATAGATGGCAAAGACCCGTAGAAACAGTAAACTGGTATGATGCAGTAGAGTTCTGTCAAAGACTTTCTAAGCTAACAGGAAGGGACTATAGACTACCTTCGGAAGCGGAATGGGAATATGCCTGTCGAGGAGTGAGAGAACCCCTAGATCTCGAAAAAGGAGAATCCTATCCACCGTTTCACTTCGGAGAAACCATTACAACAGACTTAGCCAATTATCGAGGGACGGATGAGAAGGACCTTCAATGGTCAGGATCTTATGGTAAAGGGCCAAAAGGAAACTATCGAGAACAAACGACACCAGTGGGCTATTTCAAAGTTGTCAACCCTTTTGGACTCAGTGATATGCACGGGTTAGTCTGGGAATGGTGCGCGGATGATTGGCATGATAATTATGAAGGTGCGCCCACTGATGGGAGTGCTTGGCTGAATGGAAATGATAATCGTTCTCCACTGCGGGGCGGTTCTTGGTTCAGCTATCCTGATGACTGCCGTTCCGCGTTCCGCGACTTCAATATTTGGCGCGGCGGCCGCTACGGCTATAACGGTTTTCGTGTAGTCTGCGGTTCCGGGAGAACTCTGTGACCCTTTATCCTTTTTCCCCTTTTATCCTTTATACTGTTTTTGCTTTTCCCTTTTTCCTTTTCCGCCGAAGGCGGATCGCTATATTTTTGGGTTCTTCCGAACTTAGTGTGCTAAACTAACTGGGCATACTAATCCTAGAATCCCAGTTAAGCAATGAAAAAACTGCTTAACACCATCTCCTTGCTCATCGCCCTAGCCCTAATCATTTACGCCAGTACTCGCACCTCTTCTCAAGCCCCATCCTCGACCGTCACTTCAGCAGTCTCCGACCTCAACCAAGCGGGGAATTTTGCTGTGAAGCTTTTCTAGCTCTCAGGCGTTGAACATCCTGCCAAAATTCTTCTCTGGTTACTTGATTTAACCGTTGCTCTCGTTCTTTGGTATAGTCACCAACACCCCAGCCAGCTTGTTGTAAAAAGCGAATGGTGTCGATTTGTCCCAAAGCATCAACTAAAGCTTGATAACCTTTTTTTCTCAGTTCAGTTGGTGTCATGGTTTTGCTCTCCTTCTTCTTGAAAAATATCCATCTCCCCCTGCTCCCCTGCTTCCCCTGCTCCAGAAGCTCTCTCACCACGAAGTATGGTTATTCAACCGGATTTGAGATCAGAGGCTTCAAAAGCCAATGCCGTCGCCTGTTTCTGCTCCCGCTCGCCGTAGGCGCACCTTCGGTGACCGCCCCGTGAACCCCTTTATCAATTTTCTGTATTTTTCTTTCCCTGCTCCCTGTTCCCCATTCCCCGTTCCCTGTTCCCTGATCCCTGTTCCCTGTTCCCCATTCCCTGTTCCCTGTTCCCTGTTCCCTGATCCGAAGTTCCCTGCTTCCTTCAAAAAGGGATAGTTAACCCGGATTTGATATAACCAATTCAAAACCTCTGCTCATACTCAATTACCCCTCTGCTCTCCTGAGAAAAGTCTGTAGAGCCACGCAGGATAGTATTGTCATTTAAGCGGTAGCGGATGCCGAACTGGGGAGACTGATCGGTAGTCAAAATCTTCAGCACCGAGAAAGAGAATTGGTTGTTAAGATCCACACTGGCTTCAGCACCTAGTCCCAGGTTAGAAGTGCGCTCTTCATCGTCAATAATTGGTGTAGGAAAAATGCGAAACTCGCTCAGACCAAAAGCTTTGCCAATCTCGCCTTGAAAACTCCCGAAGAAAGCCTTTCCAGCCAGATTGGCCAACCCTAAAGTAGTACCTCCCCGACCTAAAGTATTGACAAAACCACCCCCCAAAAGGGCAATGATTTCCGTCTGGCTGCGCGGGGGAATACTCGTTAGCTCTATACTATTGGCGAGCTGACTAGCAAGCCCCTTTACCTTTGCCTGAATGCGAACAGTTTGCAAACCGCCAACACCCGAAGCAGGTAGATCGCTAACCTCAGCAGATAAAGGATCCGCAGGCATCCGGTTGCGAGTTGTCTCCGTCGCCCCACCTGCAAGCCGCACATCTAGGTATGGATCGAGTCCGCGATTGGGTACAAACCGGGCAGTATTTTCATCGCCTCCTGCTAGGCGCAACTGAGTAGTAAAAAGATTAACCTCACCGCTTTGCAGTCGAATAGTTCCTTCAGGACGGGGATTATATAGGGTGCCATTCAAAGTCAGGCTGCCAGTAGCAACAAAGTTTAAAATTGGAGGTCGCGTGATTTGGATATTGTCTGCTAGCTTCAGTTTTAAGCCATCGAACTCCGCAGCCGTCCGAGAGCGATCGCCACTTACAAATTCACCACTCACCCCGGCAGCATCTCCCAGCAGCACTTTACCATCAAACAAGTCCACCTCTCCGCTGATATCCGGTTCCAGAGCGCTGCCAGCAATCCTGACTTCTCCTCGGACGCCCCCTTGATAGAGTCCTTTGAAATTGAAAGCCAGATCCCCCAGAGTGACAGTCAGGGGATTATCCTGAGGAGTTGCTTGGCTTAGAGGTAGAGTTCCAGCCACCCTCACTTCACCACCGCTGAAATTACCCCTTAGGCTTTCTACCCGTATGCGGTCAAAATTAAACAAGATTTTGCCACTCACCTCACTCAGAGGTGCCTCAGGTAGAACTTGGACAGCTATAGTAGCATTTTCTATCTTTGCGATGCCTTGGGCTCGGAGCTTGCCCAGACCACCTTTTTCTTCGTCAAAACTGCCAGAAATGTCAAGTTTTATCTCCCCATTGCCGTCAACCCAGGCAACTTCCCCTCTGGTGAGGATATTCAACAGAGCCAGTCCCTCATCTTTGACATTTAATGTCAGGCTGAGTTTGTCGCTGTCGGATTTGACTGAAGCAAAAGGCAACTTATAAGGGAAACTACCGGCGATCGTCAGCGGCTGGGCATCATCAGCAAGGACGCTGCTGGCAAAGAAATTAAGGCGGGCGTTGTTATAACTGAAATTGCCTTGGGTTGATTGAATAGAAGTTTGGTTAATAGTAGCGTCCAATACCGCCAGTTCTCCTCTAGCTTGAGGATTTTCTCGACTACCCGCAATTGTTACGGTACCATTGAGCATACCACCAAAGCTAATAGCAGGGGGCAACTCCACAAAATCTTGGATTAGGTCAATGGGAACATTAACCAGTTGCAGTTTACCTGATTGAGTTTGACTGCCAAAGCTGCCTGAGAAAGCTACGAGACTGTCCTTAGATTGAATGCTGATAGGCTCGAGAGTGAGAACGCCATCTTGGAAGTAGCCTTTGGCGCTCAATTGATTAGCCTTGTAGGAACCCCATTGCCACTCTTTCCCCTGAAAATCAAATTGAGCTTTGACACCAGAAGCCAAAGAGCCAGAGACAACCACAGTGCCATCGAAAGTTCCTCCCAGTGCACTTAATTCCGGTAGGGGGGAGGCTATTACTCGTTGCTTGCGCAGGTTTCTGAGCAGCGCTTCGACTTCTGAAATGCGACGCAGCTGGTTTAGTACGGAAGCTTCTGGCAAGCCAACTGAGAAGAGGCTTTGTTCTTTGTCAGTTTTTGGTTGTTTGTTTTCCCACTGGTTTTGGTAAAGATCTGCCGCACTGCCGTAAGTGGGAGCCCTAAACCCGCGACCAAAATCAGAAAATTCAAATATTTGCAAAGAGACTAGGATGTCCTGAATTTGTCCTCGGGCAACTTGGACTTGGGCTTGGAATTGGGGACCATCCTTAGTTTGGATGAGGCTGCCGTCGAGCAGGTATTCACTGTTATTTATCTGAAATTGACCCAAAGCAAGGGCAAAGTCACCATCTGCATATTGGAAATTACCAGTAAACCGATCGCCTTTGAGGCTGCCAAAAACAGGATTGGCAATCGCCACATTATTTCCATAGACCTGGAAATTCTCCAAATTCAAAGCAAAATTACCAGACAATTCTCCTGAGAGAGGTTGGGTAATAACTGCCTCTGGTACCGGAACATTATTGAGTCGGGCAAAATCTTTAACCAAGCCAATGGGGAAATTTTCCACATCCACCTGTAGCAGTTCCTCCTCCCGGTGTCCCCGGGCGACGATCTCGCCAAGCTGAACAAAAAAAGAAACCGGTTGGTAGTTAGAATCCAGTGCCAGCCCAATCCGATCCCCCTTCCCCGGCTCTGCCTGGAACCCTCCCCCCAGTTGGAGATTTACCTGCTCTCCTGGTATCACCCTTATTGTACCCGCCAGCACCGGGTCAAAAGCCAGAGTCGGAAAAGCAAAATCCCGCAGAGTTAATCCCCCCTCAATCTTCGGTGCAGTAGGAGTCCCGGCGATCGCCCCCTCAAAATCTACTCTGCCCGAATAAGTTAGATTGGCAACTGTCTTGGGTAGAGGAATCGGTATACTCTGGAGATCAATCCCCCGTGCCTCAACATCTAGCTCCAAATGCTCAATCCCTGCCAACGCTCCTTCCCGGCTATCTGGGAATGCCAGATTGACATCCACAAAGCCCCTAGCGTTGAAACCAGAAGCCGTTGCCCTTTGAATTTCCAGTCGTTGGCCATTCCAGCGAATCGCCGCTGTTAAAGGTTCGTCGATCAGAGAAATTCCTTCACTAAAAATTAACTCCCCATCCACCTGGATGTCCGTTGGACGGACATTCTTTAAAAAGAAAGCAACATTGAGCCTCCCTCCCAGGCGTCCCCTCAACTCCGTCGAAAAATGACTCAACTCAACATCCCCAGGAGCAACCACAGCCTCAAACTTACCCTCAGCCAGTTGCACATTCGTTGCCCTGACAATTCCCCCCGCCACCGCCCAACGCCCTTCCCCACTGCCGCGAATCCCTTCGAGTGAACTATCCAGACTCCCTGCGAGGTTAAAAGTGCCGCTAACCAAACCCCCTAACCCAGAAGGAACCTCTGGGAACAGACGCCCCAATTGTATGCCCCTCACTTGTAGATTAGCTGCCCACAGACCATGAGCCAGTTGCAACTTGTCAGCCTTAATCGTACCTCCGGCGACACTTAAATTAGCAGACCCCGTAGCGCGAATCCCGTCTGGCTCCTCCTCCTCGAGACTCCCAGACAGATTAAATGCGCCATTCAAGCGTCCTTGAAGGAATTCAGAGGGGAGAGATTCACCCGCTGTCCCCAAAGGCAGACTAGATAGCTGAACCCCCGATGCTCGCACATTCCCCTGCCAGCGTCCTCCCCAATACTGGATATTACTAGCCCTGACAGTTCCTCCCCCTAGTTGGAAAATGGCAGAACCAGTAGCCCGGAGATTTTTTAGATTGCCAGCCTCACCAAAAAGCCTTGCCTGACCTGAAACTGAGCTGATAGCAACAGGCAAATTGGTATCATAAATACGGGCGATCGCATTCCCTGGAATATTATAAGCCTGAAGGTCAAAAACGAATTCTGAATTTTGAACTCTGATATCTGAAGTCGGGTTATCTGTATGAAGCGAAACTTCCTGATTTTTAGTTCCAACCCTTAAATCAGTTTCAGACTTGGAACCACTTACTTCATACTTCCCAGGAAGTTTGATTTGACCTTTTCCCCTTAAGCGTCCTCCAACGGCAGGGACTGCCTGGAATTCCTTCACAAAAAGAGTAGAATCTATCAGTTCTAAACTCGCGCTGATAGCGAGAAAATCCACCTTGTCAATCCGGCTTGGCTTAGTATTAACCACCTCCAAGGAAAGTTTCGGTGTATCCAGGGGTCCTGTTACCCGGATAGCAGCTTCTATCTCTCCTGAAATCGGCACAGGTAGCTCTGAGAGCTTCAATGCCTCCCTTACCTGCCTTACCTTGATTGGCTCAGTCTGCGCCTCAAGTTCACAGTCCCCAGACATATCTACTATACCATTGGCGACCCCAGGAATTGAACCAAAAAGACCAGTCACATTTTCCAATTCGTACCGAGAACCTTTAAAGCGCAGTTGACCATTGGTTTGGGAAAAAGACTGGGGTAATTGTGGTATTCGGGCTGTTACCTGTTGTAGGCTGGCTATCCCTCTCAATGCCGGTAGTTGACCCTTTCTAAGTTTCACCTCCAGGTTGCCGCCTACCTTCCCTGCTTGTAGGTTTAAGGGGAGCCCGATTAAGTTACCGATATCCGCAGCCTCAATATTGTTCCCCATAACTACCAGGTTCATCGCTTCTGTTGCCAGATGCATGACCCCATCTACCTGGAAATTCCCCCCATTGACCAGTTTACCAGCCAGTTCAAACTCCATTAGCTCTTCGCTCAACCTACCCTTGCCGCGAGATACCAGCGCCTTTACCGGAGTCTTAAGGTTTCCTGCTTCTGATCTGGCCACCAGGACAACTTCTGCATTTCTGAGTCCAATCCCCTGCAAATCAATGGTTATGCCTTGTTCTTCTTCTGACGAGGCAAGTTCTGTGGAAATCCAGCTTCCATTTTCATCTTGTTCGATATAAAAATCCGGCCTGACTAATGTGACATTTAGCTGTAGCCTGTTGCCAGTGAGAAGTTTTAACGGATTAAATGTCACCTCTACTTGCCTTACCCAAACCCGATCTGGATCGGTGGAAGTTGCCGGTATTTCACTTGAACCAAAGCGCACCCCCCCCAGAGAAAAGCGTTCCACTTGACCAATATTTACTGGGCGATTGAGGTACTGAGCGAGTTCTTTTTCTACCAGTGGTGCTAGCTGTCGCTGTATGAAAAACCAAGCATAGGTTAATCCTCCCCCAATGGTAAAGAGCAAAGCGCATCCTACCCCTAGCAAGATACGTCGCCGCCATCCCTTACCTCTGGGAGAACTGAATTCTTGCTGATTAATCGAATTTGACTCCGATTGCCTGCGGAGATTGAGGGCTTTTATCATCTTTTTTCTTCATACCAACTGTACAGCTAGCCAGAGAAAGAACTATGCCAACCAATTGTTAAACTAAGTTGAGAAGTCGCCTTCCCGACTCCTCTCCAAAACCTTGGGGACTGGTGACTGGGGACAGGAGCAGCAATTACTTCCCTCCCTGCTACGCAGATGAAGGGTACTCCTTGCCGCGACCTGTTGACGTCTGCTTTTGTCTTCTTGTTCCAGGCGGTAGGGGAGGAACAGGGAACAGGGAACAGGGAACAGGGAACAGGGAACAGGGATTGGACTGAACGCCGAACAATAAAATCAGAAACTTGCAGCCAAGGTTCTTTGTAACCCTTCGATTTGAGTTCGCCTTGTCACTTGCATGAGGGCATCAATATGAGTTGGACTACCCCCTTTGCCAAGATGTTTATATTTAGTCATTTTCCCCGAGGAGGTGGGAAAAATTGGTTCAGTTGCGTGTAATTTGTAGTACCAGTAAGTTCGGTCTTTTAATGAAAAGTTAGCGACCGCAAATTAACAAGGCTGCGATCGGCAGTTGTCCCCCCGGTGCTTCTTGATTTAAATCTAGATAAACTCAAAATGGGAATTGCTGCTACTTAACAAAAAGTCAAATTTTGTCCAAAGTCCAATTAGTGAGCGGGAGGAAGTAGTATGTCTGAGAAACGAGGGTTGGGTCAGCAGAGAACTTGTGGAATCTTACTTTCAAGCGCATTGACTGGATTAGCTACGCTAAATGTTGCAGCAACAGGATTACAGGCAGCAAGCCAACCTGAGAAGGATATCTCTCTAGCCCAACCGCCTGAATCTGTCACCGCTTTAGGATTATTCCGATACCCTGAGTCTTCAGAAATACTCCAATCTTTCCAGCGAAGGGTTCTTCAACTCGCACAAAATGTGCCTGACGCAGCATCTGCCTATAACAAATACTATAACCTGTTGCAAGTGCTGAACTGTCCTCGTGACCGAGGAACTTATGGTGATTTCAATGACTATGGCTATTGGGGGGGTGGCTCCTGGTGTGGTCAGCAGGGCAGAGCTGGATATTGGGTTTGGGTCTATCCTAACTGGTATGTCTGGCAAAACAGATATTAAGGTTCAGTAGTCCGCAATGTTAAGTATAAGTAGTCGGACATAAATAAACCTTGAGAAACTAGATGTCTGAACACACTGGGAAAACCTACGAAGATATAGCAGCTAAGTACGCTGACACAATTGACAACAAACCCATGACCATTTTCTATGAGCGTCCAGCATTTGTTTCTCTACTGCCGAAGGTGTGGCAAAAGAACGTGCTTGATGTAGGGTGTGGCTCTGGTTGGTATAGCGAATATTTGTTAAATGAAGGTGCTACTGTAACCGCTTTTGACTTTAACAAAGAGTTTGTGAAACGTACTCGAGAACGAGTAGAAAATAGGGCACAGGTTTTACAAGCTAATCTGGCAGAACCGCTAGCCTTTGCCAAAGATGCTGAGTTTGACCTAATCATTTGCCCTTTGGTAATGCACTATATCAAAGCATGGCAACCTGTATTTCAAGAATTTCATCGTGTTCTAAAACCCAAAGGCATCTTGGTTTTCTCTACTCACCATCCGTTTACGGATTGGCAAGAGTTCAAGACAGAGAATTATTTTGCTGTTGATTTGATTGAAGACGAATGGGATGTGGGGAAAGTCGAGTTTTACCGCCGCCCCATTACTGTAATGAGTGAGGACTTAGAAGCAGCGGGTTTTGTAATTGAGCGTTTACTTGAACCACAGCCTCTTGAACTCTTGCGAGAAGCCAACTCTGAGTTGTTTGAACATCTAATGAAAAAGCCTTGGCGTCTGATGATACGCGCTTGCAAGCAAACTGTTTAGAGTTTGCAATTCTGCCCATGTCGTCACATAACTAGCGAAGCCCCCAAAGGCAATCTAGCTCAAAATACTTACTATATAAGGGTTTCATTCGAAATACGGGTCTAAAACCCCCTTGATCGAACTCACATTTGACAGCCAAGTTTGGTATAGATAAGATAATTAAACAAATGTTTAATTGGATAATCGTCATAATCGTCTCATTCTTTATTCATCATTTATCCAGTCAGCACAATGGTAGCTCTTGCCTTCGATCCCAATCGCTTACACAAGCAGCCTGACTTATTTGCACGGTTTGATGTATCGGATGAGGGAGTGTCTATTAGCCAAGCCAAATTACCCACTTCTGCAGAACTCATTGTTTTTGAACGACGAGGGGAACGGCGGGCACTGCTGGTACAGGAGATGGCTTACCATCACCTTGCCCAAGGGGAATTGGCAGAAGCACCCTACATCGTTTCTTTTTGTGGTGTTTGTCACAGTGGTGCGGGAATGACACCCTTGATAAATGGAAAAGTACATCACTTTAAGGTGGGTGGCTTGTATAACGGCGTAGCCATCCTGACAGATGATGAGACAGGTACTTATTGGGATCACATCACAGGTCAAGCGGTGTATGGCCCCCTAGAAGGGATGCAGCTTGATATTTGGAGCCTTGAAATGACAACGGCCAAAGCTGCTCTTTTACAAGAGCCTGATTTGAAGATATTACGGTCTTACCAGCGTCCAGTTGTCAGGCGAGTGATGGGATTAGGACAGTGGATGTTTGGTAAGACTGGATTTCTCCCCAAAATGTTTACTCAAACAATGGAACCTGAAGATCCTCGCTTACCAAGGATGACGATGGGCTTAGGTGTTGTAGTCAAGGGAAAAGCATGTTTCTATCCTGTCGAGGCGATTCAACAGCCTGCTATAGAGGAATGGGATAGCAAACTATTGCATATCGCCCTCAACAAGGTTGATGGTGTGCCTTATGCCATGTGGGAAGATGGGACTCGTCCTCTTCAGTTTTTCCTTCGCTGGTATGGTTTTGCGCTAACATTTCCTAATTGCAGTATCTATCTTGACCTATCCTTTACCCACAACGACTGAAACTGTTTCCTAGAGAGGCTTCTAGCTTTCTAATTTTTGGTCTATTTTCGGCGCTCCGACTCTCTTTTTAGCAATCGCCCCGAATTTATTCCACCGAACCCCTATCTTTGGGTAAATTTACTCTACATCACCCTCTCGACCGAGTCTCCCCCTCTCCCCCTCTCCCCCTCTCCACAAGGGTTTCAAGACTTATGGGTAAGGGATAGTTTTGAGGGGGGGGGAGTGAACGGTTACGACTCCTATCTTGCGGTGAGCAGTTATGTTAATTTATATAAATTTTCTCTTTTTTAGACTTGAATGTCTAGTAGATTTGTCAGTAAGATTTGTCAGTATTGTCAAGGTTTTTTTATTAGTATAGGGAGGTAAACTATGCTGAACGAAGCTCAGACGAAGATGAATACACGTCTGTTTAAAAGACTGGATTTAAACAATGATGGATACATAGATCAATCCGACTATGAAAATAGAGCTGAACAAGTGGCAAGTAAATTAGGTTACGACCACGATTCACCGGAATGCAATAAGATAAAGGGTGATTGCATAGGAATATGGAATGAAATAAAGTCCACGGTAGATAAAGATGGTGACGAAAAAGTGAGTCTGGATGAGTTTCTTGCCTTTTACGACAGCCCCTATTTAAAAGGTGATGTTTTTGAAAAGATAATAATCCCTCTATCAGATTCATTATTTAACATGATTGATCTAGATAAAGACGGTTTCATTTCTCTGAAGGAATTCATAAAGTTGGAGGAGGGTTTCCAGAATAATACAAGTGTAGCTGAAGAAGTTTTTAACATGATCGATGCCAATAGTGATGGCAAAATTAGCAAAGAGGAACTCCGCCAACTAGTTCGTGATTCTTATATGAGTGACGAAAAAATCAAGCTATTTCACATCCTTGAAAAGCTGTAGCAGTATAAGCAACAGTGTAACCGTTCACTTACCCAGTGCTTCCCTGATTTTTCAATCAATCTCGTTAAGGGGAGATTTAAGACTCCATTATCAAAGGCATAGTCAGCTTCTGGGAATATTTCAGACTATAATGAAGCATTTCGGTAATTAGGGCAAATGATTTATCTGGACTCGGCGTTAATTAATGAAGCCCAGGCAGCAGAAAAACTGGGATGGATTAAAGGCATCACCACGAATCCCACACTTTTAGCTAAGAGTGATTTGCCCCCAGAGACGACTCTCAAACAACTAGCAGAAATTAGCCCCGGTGAGCTTTATTATCAACTCACCGCCTCGGATTTTGACGGAATGCTAGCAGAAGGACGGCGGTTGTTTGAGATTATTGGCGAGAAAACGGTGCTTAAGATCCCAGCTACTTCGGTTGGCTTTCAGGTAGTGGCTTGCCTGTCGCGAGAAATTCCCTGTGCAGTGACGGCGATTTACAGTGCAGCACAAGCAGTAGTTTCACGAGAGGCAGGGGCAAAATACGCGATCGCCTATGTCAATCGTGCTACGCGATTATTGGGTGATGGTTTGGCGTTGGTACGGGAGATGGCAACGGTGCTTAAAGGTAGTAATACTGAGATTCTGGCAGCAAGTCTCAAATCTCCAGAGGAGGCAGCAGCAGCACTGCAAGCAGGGGCGCATCATCTTACTCTACCTTTGAGTGTGTTGCAGGCAATGACTACCCATGAGTTATCCCAGCAGACGGTTGAGGATTTTGCCAAAAATGGGCGGGGTATTTGGGGATGAATTTCCCTCTGACAAAAACCGGGTTAATTTTGTCAGAAGTGATTTCTATCCAGAAATGTAATGAGGGTATCTTGTCTGCTTACCAAAGAACCCTTGTAGTTGAAAGCCCAACTTGAGAATTTTGCGATCGCTTTCTTTGTGAGAAATGCGGGCAGAAGCCTACGCTCCCCTAATCAGTGAGCGTAGGAGCGTCACCAACAGAAGTAGGATTTAGCAAGAAAAATGCTGCTCTTTTTGCTGTTCCTTCAGATAGCTGAATTTTTTTCAAGGTAACTAAACCATCTTTGACAAAATCATCTCTAACTAAGAGCTTTTCTCCACTATTAAAATCAGTTTCGTAAAAAACTTCCTTAATTCCAGCTGAAATTATTAATTTCAAGCAAGAGATACATGGTTCTAGAGTAACGTAAATACTTGCACCATCAGTAGAAATACCATGCTTAGCCGCTTGCGCGATCGCATTTGCCTCAGCATGCACAGCACGGGATGGCATTGTTTTGCTAGCATCACAGCTACTCAATCCAGGATAGCAGTATCCCTGAGCTGTACAATGAGCCGATCCAGATGGTGAACCGTTGTAACCAGTTGCTAGAACTTGCTTATTCTTAACAATAACAGCACCGACAGGAAAGGCTAAGCAGGTAGAGCGAGTTGCTGCAAGCTTAGCTAACATAAGAAAATATTCGTCCCATGTTGGTCTTTTAAATAGTTCAGACATCTGATAAGTATTGTTCTGATAAGCATTGTCCATGATGCTCTAAAATATTCTTAATAAAGAATTCCCTGACATTCACTGATCCTGAACGTACTTTTTTCCATTTTTAAGACATTCATAAGCCTTCTGAAGTTCCAGACCTAAGTACCCCGAATGTTTAGGATGTATTGCTGGAGAATTAGTACAAATTTCCCTCACAAGTTTTAAAGGATTTTTCCCAGAGTAATAGGTGACGACTTCCCCACTACCAGGAGTTGTTTGCTTGACAACTATTTTGTCTCCTTCAATTTCAATTAAGAAGTTACCAGACGGATCGTAATAATCACGCTGCTTACAAATTCCAGCATATTGATTAGCAATTAGCCTGTCTACGTTTTCCCAGGTATCTTCATAAATATGGGCACTTTGACTGACAGTGATCAGTGATCCCATTCTTAAATCATAATCAGAGCGCTCAGCAATTTTATCCCGAATATGCTGCTGCAATGCTCTTAATCCCATTGCATTAGCAGGCCAAGCAGCAAACATATCATTACTGCGGAGAGTTGCTGTCAAAGATAGTTCACCATCAACAACTCTTACCCAAATGTGATTGAGACAGGGACTACCCCCTTTCTCATGATCTTTTACATCCCATAAAGACATAACTGCACTAGCAGCGTCTATTTCCCCTATCAGTTTAGTGATAACTTGCTCAATTTGATCTCGCCTAAACCAAGAACGTAGGCGCTGACCATATGTGTATTTAACCCCTTCGGTGTGAGGGGCATCATCTAGAATCTGCGAAATGTATTCTTCAATAAAAGGACGGTCAACTGGCAAGTAATTTGGTTCTGGGAAGTAAAAACCATGGGGTTCATTTGTGACAACTGCCATCAAATCAATTAACTCTTGCCATTTCCCATCATAACCAGTAGGTCGAATCGTGCCAGTTGTCTTAATTCGATGTATAATTTTTACCCAAGTTTCTGCAATAGTTTTACCTTCGATGCGATGTCCATACCTAGGACCAGGTAATATAGTGGGAACTATTTCAACTTGAGGAAATATTAACGGTTGCCCCCACGGTTCAACAGAATCTTGTTGTGCATAAGACTTGACTATGCTCACAGCTTCGGTAATAGACTTTACCTCTTTCCACTCCAAAGATTGCCGTAACTGCTGTAGCGCACTGGCAGAAATCTCAATATCAATATAACCAGTAATCGGGGAACGAATTACCCAGCAATTACGCCCAGTATCACTTTTGCCCTCTGTGAATCCATTGCGCAAGAAGTCTAACAAACACTCGCACCCACCAGCATTCCTATCTTCCTTTGCAGCATTAAGAATTACTAGAAAGCGCACATGGGGATTGGCAAGTAAATTCCGAATCAGTGGACTAATTCCCCGTGTGGGACTGTAAAGATTCCCGATGACAGCAAATTCCTGGGGGGATAAATGCTTGGCAAGGGATTGCTTAACTGTCCATCCTGTGATTACTGCTGTTTGAGCATTACCGCAAATTAACTGGTTAGGTTTGTAGCGTGGCTTGTAGTGAAATTGAGTGGTTGGTTTAGTTGCTGTCATTTGTTACTAATTAATTACTCAGGGAAATTATCCTCAATAAAACTTACTATCTTCTGGTGAATACTATCTTTACTCTCAGTTCCATCTACCTTCAATAGTACCCCATCGTATTCCTGAAAAACATCTTGAAATTTTTTTCTTACTCTCACAAGCTTATCTTCATTTTCATAGACATCTCTAAAGGAGCGATCGCTTAATCTTGTCAGGGCAATTTTAATTGGTATATCGATATAAATAGCTAAGTCTGGCTTGGGAAACTTCTGATTCAAGCTACGGACAAATTCAAACTCTTCTTTTGTCTGACAATTATAGGCTAGAGAAGAGAAATAGTATCTAGTGCTAATAACGTGAACTTTGTCATTGATTAATTTAAAGACGCCATCGACATCATTGTATAAATGGTAATGTCTGTCCGCAGCAAATAAATAAGCCATTTGCTCGTCAAATTTATTGCCATTAGCAAAGATTATTTTTTTCTGCATTACTTCTCTAATCAACTTTCCTATTGGTCCCATAGATGGTTCAGGACTCAGTACTGCTTTGTAGCCCTTCCCTATAAAATAATCTTTTAAAAGACTAGCTTGTGTTGAAGTTCCTGAACCATCAATGCCTTCAAAAACTATAAATAAGTTTTTCATTCTAATATTTAATGGTGATGATTATTCGCCACTATAATACTTATAAATAATTATAGCATTTCTAAATGAGTCGTGACAAATCAAAACATATATAATACTGAATCCGGATCTAAAACCCCCTTTATCAATTTTCTGTCTTTTTCTTCCCCTGCTCCCCCCTTTTGCCTTTTGCCTTTTGCCTTTTGCTTTTGAGCAAAGCGAGTCCCTGTTCCCCGTTCCCTTTACTGAATTACCAGTTGCGCCGCCAATTAAACAAGCTTTCTAGAAAGTTTCGTAAAGTTTTATTATGAATAAGACGTTGCCGCTGCCACTCAATGGCAGTTTTGTGAGTAATCTCAGACAAAGTGGGGTGGGGGAAGTTGGCGATTGCTCCCAACTTGATCTTATTTTTCATAGCCAGAGCGATCGCCCCAATCAATTCTCCCGCTTCCGGTCCCACAATGTGCGCCCCCAGAATTTTCCCATTACCGCGAACCACCAATTTACAAAACCCCGTAGTCTCCCCCAACACCTGCGCCTGGGCAATACTCTTAAAATACTGCCGCGCCACAAACACATCCTTACCATAGCGCCTTCTGGCTTGCGCTTCCGTCATCCCCACCCGTGCTAGCTGCGGCTCAGTAAAAATTGCCCAGGGAATGGTGCGATAATCCACCTTAAACAGGGGCAAAAACAAAGCATTCTTCAGAGCAATGCCAGCTTCATACTGGGCAATGTGGACAAACTGATAGCCACCAGCAACATCTCCACAAACATAAATGCGAGGGTTAGTAGTTTGCAGCTTCTCGTTAAGCTGAATGCCTCGTCTTCCAAATTGGACACCCACCCCTTCTAAGTTTAAACCTTCAACATTCGGCTTCCGAGGAGTTGCCAGCACTATTTCATCCGATTCAATTGCCGTGTTTCCCGCTTGTACCCACTTTTTATCCTCAATCCGTCTCACCTGTGTTATTGGACTCTGGGTAAAAATCCGCACACCCTCCGCTTCTAACTGGCTTTGAATGAGCATAGAAGCTTCTGGCTCTTCTCTGGGCAAAATCCGGTTATCCTCCACCACCAGGGTGACATTCCTGCCTAGTCTTCCCAGACTTTGAGCCAATTCAATACCGATAGGACTCCCCCCAACTATCACCAAGTTATTGGGGAGAGATTCTAAGTCATCCTTCTGCCAGATATCCAGCGGTGTGAGATAGCCAATCTCCTGGAGTCCTTCAAACTCCGGGATAACTGAGTGAGAACCCGTAGCAATGAGGTAAGCACGCGATCGCAGCCGCCTGTTCTTGACGATAAAAGCTTGATTGGGGAGTCGGCAAAACTCTCCTGCACCCCTAATTACATCCACCCCCAAAGATGCCAAAATTGCAGGGGAATCTTGCTCTGCCAGGGTCGAGATCACTTCCTCTGCCCAGGATTTTACCTCAGTCAATCGAATCAGAGGGGGAGATATTTTCGGCATCTTCTCTGCCTTTTCTCCCATTCCCTCTAAATCAGTGGTTCGAGGATAGATACCAAATTGAGAGGCATTGCTCAACTGCTCAGATAAACGAGCTGTGTGGGTGAGGGTACGGCTCATTATCGCCTCAGAGCCACCTAGATGCTCCTTGAACGGCTGTTCTACCAGGGCGACGCGAGCACTTAGGTAGCTAGCAGTAACAGCGGCAGAAATCCCCTCAGGGCTGCCTCCAATTACGATGAGGTCGTATTCTACTGCCATAATTTCTCTTGCTTCTTACAAAACAGCGGCTAGAGCTTGGAGGAGGCGCTGATTATCCTCCTGGGAACAAACCGCCACGCGAAAGTAGCGATCGCCTAATTCGGGAAAGCTGAGGCAGTCGCGGATTAAAATCCGGTGGTTTTTGAGCAGTTTTTCTTGCACTCCTGAGCTGGGTTGTTCGGTGCCAACCAATAAAAAGTTAGCGGCACTTATCTTAGGCTGCAATCGAGGCAATAATGCCAGACCTTGAAATAGTTCTGCTCTTGCTGGGGGCAACCAGTCCCAGGTTTGCTGTTGAAAGTCTCTATCTTGGATGACAGCTTCTCCAGCGGCAGCGGCGAGGACGTTGACAGGCCAGGGGTCGCGCCATTGTTGCCAGCGTCGGAGTCGCTCCGGATGGGCGATGGCGTAACCGAGGCGCAGTCCTGGCAAGCTGTAAAATTTGGTCAGCGATCGCAGAATTACCAAATTCGGATAATCCTGCACCACTGGGATTAAACTTTGCTGCTGCTGGGGCGGTAAAAATTCCATAAAAGCCTCATCCACTACCACCAGGGCAAATGCCTCCAAGTAGGGCAAAATCGTCTCCTGAGGAAACAGCTTGCCCGTAGGATTGTGCGGGTTATTCAGCAGTAGTCCAGCCGATTTGGGATTTATTCCCCATTCCCCATTCCCCTCCTTCCCAGGCAGAGCCTGGGAAAGCCATTCCCCACGATCCAAAGAAAGGGGACACTTTCCAACTTTAGCAGCAAACGTCTTCAGCGCCCGCCAGTAGTCGCCAAAAGCAGGGGTTACTAAGTAAGTAACTTCCCATTGGGACAATTCCCAGCTTGCCCAAGTGAGTAACTCTGCCGAGCCATTACCGGGCAAAATCCATTCTGGTGGTAGCTGGTGCCACTGGGCCAAAGATGAACGTAGCTGGGAGTAATCGGGGTCTGGATAAGCTGTAAGCGCTTTCAGACCCCTTTGAATCGCCGCGATCGCACTTGGCGGCGGTCCCAATGGGTTGATACTGGCAGAAAAATCAACAATCAGGGAAGCTGGACAGCCAGCCGTAATAGCTGCCCAGGCTAAGTTTCCTCCGTGAACAGGTCTGTTCAAGATTGTTTCTGCTAAACAGATGGGATTATTCTTTGGGTGCGACCATCTCTTTAAACAGCTTACCAGCAGCAAAAGCAGGAACGGTAGTTGCTGGAATCTCCATCTTTTCACCCGTCTTGGGATTGCGACCCTCCCGGGCTTTACGAGGCCGTGGCTCGAAGGAACCGAAGCCCACCAAAGTCACCTTATCCCCCGCAGAGACAGCTTCCATGATTGTTTCGATGGCCGCACTAATCACCGCATCTGCTTGCTTTTTGGTGACAGTCGCTTTTTGAGCAACCTTATCAACTAATTCACCCTTATTCATCCGAAATCTCCTTTATTTTGCTTTTTTTGACATATTGACCTTTTTGAACCCCAGCACCTGAGGTTCAAAAGATGAGTCAATCAGAGAGTATTTTGCGCTATAAATCGCTGAAATACCCATATGAGCGAAGTTTCACTGCATTATTCTAAGATCTGCTTGCCCAATATGGATCGCTGAAACCTTTAATTTATGTAGATTTGATAAATTTCTTTAGGTGACACAGCCGCTGACTTTTCACGGGAAGTCCTGAAACCCAGTTGGTAAGGAGACTCTGGAGAAGGGACTCTGGAGAGGGGGAACAGGGCAATAAGCTGTCACGCATTTAACTTGCCTGTTAAGACTGACGGGGAGATGGGGAGATGGGGAGACGGGGAGATAAATTTTCAACGAAAAAATCAGCTTTCTCCCCCTGCTTCCCCTGCTTCCCCTGCTCCCGGGAGCTCCCCCTGCTCCCCCTGCTCCCTACTTTTGCCTTTTGCCTTTTGCCTTTTGCCTTTGAGCGAAGCGAGTCCCTGCTCCCCCTGCTCCCTACTTTTGCCTTTTGCCTTTTGCCTTTTGCCTTTGAGCGAAGCGAGTCCCTGCTCCCCCTGCTTCCCCTGCTCCTCTCAACCATAAATGTAAAAAACCTACCCTATCGACGTTCTAGGGGTTGCCCTGAATAGGAAACCCTTGCCGCCGCAAAAGTTCACGGGCTTCTTGTCCTGGCGTGTAGTTGTAGCCAAACTCAGAGCCCTGTGCGTCGCGGATAATCTGAGGGGTTACCACTATAATCACCTCTCTGCGCTCAGTTTCTCGCTCAGTGCTCCTAAACAGGGCACCGAGAATAGGAAGATCCCCAAAAACTGGAACTTTGGATATTATTGTCCGGTCTGATTCCTGAATAACGCCCGACACGATGAGGGTTTGACCATCTCGCAGGCGAATTAGTCCAGAACTAAGTTCGCGCCGATTCAATAAAATGAGTTCGTTTACACTACCTTCACCGCTATTGAATACTACCGTAGCCCCAGGGGCAGCCACGGTAGGACTTATTGAGAAAGCGATAAAACCATTATCGTCAATTTTCTCGATGTTGACGGTGAGGGTTAAACCTGCATCTGCAAGAACTGGTGTTATTGTTCTCACACCGCTATCTGGATCTACCTCAGTATTCACACTCTCAACTACACTTTGAATGAGTCTGATCGTAGCTTCCTGCCCTTCTTGTACTACCAGGGTTGGGTCGGTCAGGATCTTCGCGTTGCCACTTTGAATCTCTGATTGCAAAGTCAATAAAAACGTGTCAGGGAACTGAAACAAGTTAGGAGGCTCGAATGTGAGCTCACCAGTCGGACTAACTTCAGTAATACCTCCCTGGAAAGGATTACTAAATGTACCAAAGGCGGGACGCGCTGTGCGAGGAAAGCCAAAAAGACCATCGGGAGTAACATTACCGAAAGGAGCAACCTGCTGATCTAGGAACAACTGCAAATCAACACCACTTGGAGCGAAAATCGTATCTTCAAGGGGGATAATTGGTGGTGCAAACTGACTGCCAGCTGCCTGCCCTTGACTGGGCGGATCAACCCTGCCTACATTGAAGATGGCTGAACCCTGATCCTGGATAAAGAACCCGTCTTCGAACCCGAAGGAGAAACTGCTATTATAGAGATTAGTGTTCAATAAATCAATATCAACAATCTTGACATTAACTGCCACCTGACGCCGCCGAGCATCTAGCTGAGTCAATAAAGAGGTGGCCATTTGAACTTTGCGCGGCTCGCCAATCAGAGTTACGGAGTTGAGTCGAGGCTCAGTTGCCACCGTCAATCCCGCCAGCAGTATAGGAGCTGTTGAACCCTCCTCCCGAAAGCTTGTGAGTGGTCGAAGCTCTGAAGGTTGCCGTACTCTTCGAACGACTCTTTGAGTTTCGGGATCGACGATTTCTTGAATTGGTGTTACTAATTGTTGAACTTCTGCACCTTGAGAAGCGAGGAAAGTAGAAGCAGCTTCAGCGGCGACTTGATTGAGACGCAAGGTGCGGGTAATAAGATTCCGAGCAACATCAGGCAGTCTAGACCCCACAAAGATTGTGTTTCCCCTGCGGTTGGCAGTCAAACCAGAGATCAGCAGCACCGAATTGAAGACCTCTTGAATTGGCTCATTTTCCAAATCAAGGGAAATGGTCGAACTCACCTGCTCCTCTTCACCACCTTCTGCGTCGGTGAAGATAAGATTGAGACCAGCTGCGCGAGCTAGCAATGACAGTACTTCTTGAACCGGAGCTTCTCGCAATACCAGACGGGGAACCAGCGCCACTGTACCTAAATCAATCACGCTAGCGGAGGTATCAATGTTCGAGATGGCAATATCTCCAACTGGAGGTGCCACTGCCCTTGGCAAATACGGCGGGGCTGGCGCACCGGGTTCCACGGTAGCGCCAGGGGGCACCGAATCCTGGATAATAATTTCCGGATTCGGAACTAAAACTTCCGGTGTCGGAGATTGAACAACTAGTTGATTCACCGAGATTGATGATTGGGAAAAGTCAAGTATTTGGTCTGATAAATTATTGCCAGGACTCACTGGGAAAATCTCAGGGAGATTTTCCGATTCTCCCAGTGTTTCCAGTCTTAGCTCAATGTCACTCCCGCTTAACTCGCCCTGTACCTCTGTCACTGGGTTACTAGCTGCCTGCAGAGGCTGTACTGCTAGGAGCATTACTGCTGTCCCAGTGAAGATTCCTAGCAGATTATAATATTTGCTCACTGTTCACTCCTCATACCTAAAGTGTATTTAACCACACAACTTATGAACTACACCCTACCTCGTTAAGGATAGGGACTGACGCGCAATAATTCAAACACTTTTTTAGCTTCCTTCTTTCTTCGGCGGCTCTGCTTGTGTCAATTCCCTCTGGTTCAAGGGCAAGATCGCATCTAACGTAAACGTTGTTTTGAGTTTCGTTTGACCCAGAAGAGAAACTTCAACTTTATTTTTAGCTTGATTAAACTCGAGGAATAAGATTGGCTTTTCACTCACCTCCGATCTATAATCTTTAATAAGCAACAGGGGCTGCAGTCGCTCAATATCGCGCAAAATTAACTGAGTTTGCTCAAATGTCCCCTCTATCTCCAGCTTGAGCCTCTTGCGTTTCAGCTTTCCGTTTACTAATTTTCCCAGAGAACCATCTTTGATGACAGTTGATTTTTCTGCCTCTGGTTTATAGCTGATCAGTTCGGCTTTTCTGGACTCTATGAAACCGTTGATGTCTATCAACAAAGTATCTAATGTTTTTTCATTAGAAAACAAGGCCAATACTTGAGGTTTTAGCGCTTGTGCCTTTTTTAGCTTAGTCCTTAGATTCTCAAGTTTTTTTTCAGTCTCACCTGTTTCCAGTCCCTCAAGTCGAGCTTCTTCTTTTCCTTTATTGATTTTTAGATCTCGATATTCCTCCAGAGCAGGCCACACCATATTCATCAAAATATAGGCTGCTCCGAAAACACCGATAATCCCACAGATGATGCCGCTGACCATAGGCGTTAAGGTTATCCCAAAGGCTGTGGGATAGTCAGCAATTTCACCAAATTCCTGATCTTCCTCGGAAACAAATTGCCCAGAAAATGTCATGGTTGAATAACTCCTTTCTGTTCAAGGGTTCTAATCCGAGTTACCAAGCCCACAGCACCCTTGCTATCTAGCTCTTGGAGTAACTCGGAAGCGGGAATATCATTGGGCTCTGTTTTAATAGTATACTTCACGACTTTTGGGAAATTATATTTATCTTTTAATTTCCCTTGTTTTGCTCCCAAATTTTGAGTATCTTCCAATCCCCTTGGGATATCTTTTAACTGTCCACTCCCTAATTTCTCTAATAAAGTTTTACGATCCAACTCTTTCACAGGAAAATCGATTAACTCAGCACTCTCTAATTTGGTTTTCTCAGCTTTCAAAAACTTAGACCGCTGTAAGGTGAGCAGAAAGTCGTTCACATCGTTGTAGGAGCTAGCAATACCAGTGATGGTTAGCTGAATTTTGGGCGGATTTGAACTTTTCTTGTCCGGCTGGGATTGACTCTGTTGGATTGAGTCAATTTGGACCTCCGGAGGAATATAATCGCCAATGTCTTGCAATATAGCTGACCAAGGCTTAATTTGATTGAAAACGCTGACAAGTGCCTTTGTTTCATCATTTATTTGAGCAATTTTCTTTTTCATTGCCTCAATGTTTTCATCCTGAGCGTTCATCCTGTTGATTTTCGCTTTTATCTCCTTAATTTCCTTTTCAATCTCGGCTTTTTGCTCATTCAAAATCAATAAAGAACCGCCAGCAGCAGCAGGGAGTAATACCATAACAACCACCCCAGCAATCAGGGGTATCATTGTCCCAATCGGCTTCTTTTGTTTCTTTTTTTCGGGGCGCTCCCCAGGACCGCGATCCAAATTGCGATCTTTGAGAAAGTTGATATCTAGACTATACATTGTTCTAAATCACTCGCATTCCTAAACCCAGTACAATGCCTAATCCCGGTCGTTGTACAGTGGGAATTTCTTCATCTACTTCCAAACCAAGTGCTGCCACAGGATCTACCTGCATCGTCGGCAAGCTTAACCTTTGTGTGAAGTATTCATCAAGTTGTCCTATTCCTGCTCCCGGACCTGCTAGTAATAGCTGTGCTACTTCCAAATTACCGCTCTGATTCAAATAAAAATTGATTGAGCGACGTAGTTCATCGGTTAGCTCCCCTAATACTCTTAGCAGAGCAGCCATGCCCGGATTGATCGATGTAACACCAGTGCCACCCCCTTCAACGGGGGTGTTGGGAATCGTTATTCCTTGAAGCAGTTCGGTGTTTCTGGTTAGGGGTAAATTCATCGCTTGTGACAGAGCAGTTTGCAATTGGTAGGTTCCAATGGGCACGGTGCGGGAAAATTCAGGAACACCATCAACGATAATGGCAATTTCGGTATTGTCAAATTCTATATCGACAAGAACGGCAGCTTCTGTGGAGCCAAATTGTCGCAATTGCTCTCTTATGGTGCGAATGAGAGCAAAGCTGTTAATTTCTAAGACATCTACCTGTAAACCTGCCTCCTGTAAAGTCTCCATGTACAAATCTGTGACTTCCCGTCGGGTGGCAACTAGCAGCACTTTCACCTTTTCGATCCCATCTTCTTCATCTTCAAAGTAACTCAGCTTTTGATAATCTAGATCGACTTCTTCCCGGGGATAGGGCAAGCATAATTCCGCTTCCTGATTCAAAACCACTTCTCGCAATTCTTGATCGTCCAGTTCCGCTGGAATGGGAATAATCCGAATAATTGCCTCTCGCATCGGCACTGCTGTAGCGACGTGCTTAACCTTAATATTATGTTCGGCCAGCATCTCTTGAATGTGTTGGACTATAGCTAGGGAGTCAGTAATCCGTCCCTCCTCAAATATGCCTTCGGGAATTTCCATAGAGCAATATTTGACTAGTTTATACTTCTGTCCTTCCTTACTCAGTTGAGCGAGATTAATCTTTTCCGGAGTGATTTCGATCCCGACGACTTTTCTCTTTTTAGAGAAAAGGTTTTTTAAACTACTTAACATATGTTTACCATTGAAGGGAAAATTGAGATTGAGGGGGATTAAAGTGGCAACATGATTAGATAATCCCCAATATATCCTAACCAATCTAGCCCATCATAAACGCAGTTGGTATATTTTTTCCGGTAGGAGGGCCTTCTTACTCAGATGGAGCAAGCTTTAGAGCAAGTTAAAGCTTTTTTAAATCATAACTCTGAAGTCTGCAGCTAAAATGGCATTCATGTCATCCCAAAATTATCCAACCATTACTTCTAGCCGAGTCCTCAGGCTCCAAGCAGCATCTGTGCTGCTCTATCAATCTGTCTTCAACAACGAAGTTGGGAACGCCTTTCTCAATCTGTTGCAAACTCTACACCAGCGCGATAGTAATCTACAGACGCGTCAGATGGCTTCTGTATTCTGTCTCCAAGCCTACGGCAACTGGTTTAAAACCTTAGCTGCGAGGAATCAAAGTTGGCAAGATTATCTCATTACCCAAATTCTCCGAGACGAGAATCCTTTTAGTCAAAAAGTCCAGCGGGTATCTGTACAGGATTTGCCCCCATCCCTGATAGCCGCTGCTAAACATGATTTACAAGCTTTACAGAGTCTCTATAATTGCAGCAGCCAACAGATTAGTCAGTGGTTACAAACCGCCTCTCAGTTACCAGTTACCCCCGTTGCTTGGGATTTAGAAACAGCGACGACAACGTTTCTCCACCACCAAGATAATTGGGCAGATGCTTTGGAAGAGTTAGCCGCCTACTATCGGCAACATGGCACGGGAATATTTGCTGAATATCGCGCCTTACGTTGGCAGCAGGGACAATTGGTGGGTATTGCCCACCCGGATCCTGTACAGCTAACAGAGATAGTGGGTTATGAGTACCAAAAGGATGCTTTACTCAAGAATACAGAATTCTTACTCGCTGGATATCCCGCCCTCCATGTTTTACTCTACGGCAGTCGCGGTTCTGGAAAGTCTTCTCTTGTCAAGGGTTTGTTACAAAAATATAGCAAACGGGGACTCAGACTGATAGAAGTGGGTAAATCTGAGTTAAAAGATCTGCCGACAATTGTAGAGCAGTTGCGGGATGTGCCGCAGAAATTCATTATCTTTGTGGATGATTTATCTTTTGAGGAAGATGGAGATGATTTTAAAGCCTTGAAGGTTGTACTGGAAGGGAGTTTAACTGCTAGAGCGCAAAACGTTGTGGTTTATGCTACATCAAATCGACGGCACTTGATTCGGGAATTTTTTGGCGATCGCCCTCGTCCTAGTGATGGTGATGAAGTCCATGCTTGGGATACTGTACAAGAGAAATTGTCCTTTAGCGATCGCTTTGGCTTAACCCTCACCTTCGAGCCAGCCAACCAAGACACCTATCTAAATATTGTCCGCCACCTGGCAAAACAAGCCAGAATTCCCCTCACTCAGGAAGATTTAGAGTTTCGCGCCAAACAATGGGCAACTAGGCATAATGGACGTTCTGGACGCACTGCAAGACAGTTTATAGACTTTCTTGGAGGTGAACTAGCTCTTTCTAAGTCAAGGGGTAGTTCATAATGCCATTCACTTACATGCGCACGGTTCGTTTACCTGATACTGATGCTGCTGGTGTAGTTTATTTTGCCAATGTTTTGTCGATGTGCCATGAAGCCTATGAGGAATCCCTAGTACAGGCTGGCATTAGTCTCAAGGCGTTTTTCAACAACTCATCTACTGCGATTCCTATTGTTCATGCAGAGGTTGATTTTTTCCGTCCAATGTTTTGTGGCGACAAGCTGCTGATTGAGCTAATACCCCAGCAGTTGAGTGAGAATTCATTTCAGATTACTTATCAAATTTTTGCGGCTTCATCATCACAGAAGCAATTGGCTAAGGCAAATACCAGGCACGTTTGCATCAACCCCATGAGTAGAAGCAGAGTACCACTGCCTCAGATAATCATTCAATGGCTGATGCTACCGCCAGCTTAAGTAGTCGGACAAAATTAAACGGTACTGTGTTAAGAAAAATTAAGATAAAGAGGGGGGTGCTCAAATGCCCACTCTTCAAACTCTCCCCGTCTCCCCGTCTCCCCGTCTCCCCGTCAGTCTTAACCGAAAATATTTATGTCCTACTACTGGCTACCAACTTAAGGCGGGACACTAGGGAACTTCGGATCAGGGAACAGGGAACAGGGAACAGGGAACAGGGAATAGGGAATAGGGAATAGGTAATAGAGAATAGGTAATGGGGAATAGAGAATAGGTAATGGGGAATAGGTAATGGGGAAGATAGTAGTCCTAAATAAGTCGTGGCCAATCAAAACATATATAAACTGTCCCGGCTTAAGTGGATAGCCCTACTACTTACAGAATTTTAACGGTGGGTTCAATCCCCCGTGATAAATTCTTCCCAGTCACCAGTCACCAGTCACAATGTACCAATTTTTACAACAATTTCCTGAGCTACAGTAATTATAGTGACAGGCTCGCTTTTTGACATACTCCCACCGCTAACCCTACGAGTATAGCGGGGGTTTCTGAACTGACAATTGCTTATCACTTCCTCCACTCTGACGAGGGTTCCCAGGCTCCCCACCCAACGGCAGCGATATCTCCTCAAAGGTTATTTCGGGCATTACTTTTGCGGGGACCCCGCATAGCTGGGATAGGTCAATTTCCAGTAATTTAAGACCTCTTTCTAATATGTTTTTCGATGCCTGAATATCCGCATCTTCAATGTATCCACACTCTGTACAAAGAAAGCGTTCACCGTTTCGATTATCTTTACTGACACAACCACAGTGAAAACAAGTTTGCGAAGTGTGACGGGGGTTAACTTCTAGCACGATGCCGCCAAACTTTTCAGCTACCGACTTCACCTTCTGCTTGAGTTCTCCCCAACTTGCGTCTGCTATAACTCGGTTTAATCCTCTTTTCCTACTTTGACCATTCGGCAGATATTTTCCTGACT
>JBFRWF010000277.1:0-9880 GCA_051439465.1 Xenococcaceae cyanobacterium
TGTCGTCAATATTCAACGAGGAACCACTGAAGTGGTGAAAGCGATGGAAGTGGGTACTGCCCAGGTGGTGGAAGGAACTCATTTGGTGGAAGAGACGAAGCAGAGTCTGGAGCAGATGGTCGAGGGAGCTCGCCAGATTGACCAGTTGTTCGAGTCCATTTCCAGTGCAACGGTATCTCAGGCCGAGACGTCTCAAGTGGTGAGGAAGTTGATGGAAGAGATTGCCCAGGTATCTCAACAAACTTCCGATTCCTCTGACAAGGTTTCTAGTTCTCTGAAACAAACGGTAGAGGTTGCGCAGCAATTACAAGGGTCTGTTGGTACGTTCAAAGTAGACAGTGAAAGACTAACAACTTAAAGCGGGATACTTGGAGTAGGGAACAGGGAACAGGGAATAGGAAATAGGGAATAGGCAACAGGCAACAGGCAACAGGCAACAGGGAATAGGAAATAGGTAATAGGTAATAGGTAATAGGGAATAGGCAACAGGCAACAGGCAACAGGCAACAGGAAATAGGTAATAGGTAATAGGTAATAGGGAATAGGTAATAGGGAATAGGTAATAGGCAACAGGCAACAGGCAACAGGCAACAGGGAATAGGAAATAGGGAATAGGAAATAGGGAATATCTGTGTTTCAGACTCCCTTTATCGTAGCTTAATCGCAGCTTCATAGAAAATTTATACTCTTCGCTATCTGTTGTATTCTACAATTGATATATCTAGGTAATTCTCATGACTAACCTTCTTGGTGGGACTATGGTTGATAGTTCATGGTTCGTTAGTTTACCGTAATAAACTAATGAATAAACAATGAATCATCAGCAATTTTTCTTTACGATTCTTTACCTATTCTTTATCGAGAAGTATTTCCTCCTGCTGTTATTTCTCTATAATTTCTGGGAACACTATAACTGTAGGCTTCTAGAAAGTAAATCAAGAAAACCTTTGATGTAAAGCCACTTGAATTATGACTAATCAAAAGAATTCAGACAGACTCAGTGACAGTCAAAATCCCTTGGAACCCGTCTTACCGCAGTCGCTTACTTCCTCAAAGGCAGCGAGTTCCAGTGACGGCAAAAATCGCCTGAAACCTCTCTCAGTCATGAATAAGCAGGATAGTGCCCCATCACCACCACCCAACCCAAAATCTAGGCGCAAGTCGGCTTCCCTTGGACAGCGGTTGCGTCAAGGGTGGGATAACTTAAACTTCCGTATCAAACTTTCGATTCTCCTTTTAGGTGGTATTGCTCTGCCAGTGATTGCCGTGACTCAAGGCATTGTGATAACTGCCCAACGGCAGTCCCTGGAGAGTTTGAACGCAAAATTACGCACAGAATTGTTAGCTCTAGAAGATGAAATTGATGACAATAAGGAAGAAATTGAAGAAGAATCAGAGATCTTAGCCCAGTGGGTGGAATCTCTCGGAATCAATCCGAGCAATCCTGAGGGGGCAGCTGCTGCTTCAAACCTGCTAGCAAAGATTGTAGAAAAGGAGGCTGATGAGAATTTCTACATTATCACTGACGCCCAGGGTAAGACGGTTGCCCAGAGCATTTACATTTTAGAGGGGGATTTTTCTAGCGAGCCGCCCCTACCGAAAGAAAAAGACGACGAGCTGAGAGCAGAAAACGACGACGACGATGAGCTGACAGAAGAAAAAGAAGAAGAAGAAGACCACGATGACGACGACGACGAGCTAGAATTACGTCCAGTGTCCCTACCGACAGGTATTAAGCTAGGGGATGTTCCCATTGTGAAAAGTGCCCTGAGTACTGGAAGTACCTTAGTTGGTATGGAGTTGCTCAAAGGAGAATTCCTGCAACGCTTGGGGATAGCGGAACAAGCTACAATTAAGCCGCGACTCCAGGACATTAAAGGCTTATCGGAACCACAACGGCCCTTCCCCGAAGGAACCTATGACATTGATGAGGGTAAAGCAGGCCTTGTACTCATGTCAGTAGTACCCATCCGATTTCAGGGCAAGATAGTTGGTACAGTTATTTACGGCAGCTTGTTCAATCGCAACTATCAAATTGTCGATCAACTCAAGGAAAAATTAGGAGTTACCACAGCTACTATATTTGCTAAAGACTGGCGCATTTCCACCAACGTCCCCTACACCGATAATAAAACTCGAGCTATTGGGACGCGGGTTTCCCGGGAAGTGGCGCAGACGGTTTTGGATCGGGGAGAAAAATTTATTGGTCAGGCTAACATCATTGGGCAGAACTATATCACTGGCTACAGCCCCATTTACAACTATCAGAAGAAACTCAATCCTGACCAGGCAAAACCAGTGGGAATTATCTATGTAGGAGAACCCCTGTCTGAGGTGAATAAAAACCTGACAAATCAGGCGCTGATTGGCTATGGCATTGGCGGAGCCATTCTGCTCTTAGCTGGTTTGGTCACGCTTCCGATCACTGGTTCCTTCTCTAACCCTCTGCGACGTCTATCTAAATTTGCCCAGCAAGTAGGCAGTGGAGAAAAGGGATTGCGATTCGAAGGCACTGAGCGTCAAGATGAAATTGGCATCCTCGCTCAAGAAATGAATCAGATGTTGACCAGGATTGAGTCCAACGCAGAGCAAAACAAGCTCTTGGCAGAGATTGCTCGCGCTCGCTCTTATCAAGAGATAGAGTCTCCTTTAAATCAGCTTTTGGGGGAAATTCGCACCATCCTGAAGACTGAGCGGGTGCTTGTCTACAAATTTGACGAACATTGGAAAGGCATGATCGCGGCAGAATCTGTGGCGGGAGGCTGGCCGAGCGCTCTTGGCACTCAAATCTACGACCCCTGTTTTGCTGAGGAGTATGTCAAAAAGTACAAGCAGGGTCGAGTCAAAGCCACCGAAAACATCTATGAAGCGGGCTTGAGTGAATGTCACCTCAAGCAATTGGAACCCTTTGCTGTGAAGGCGAATTTGGTAGTACCGATTGTGAAAGGTGAGGAATTGTTCGGTTTATTGATTGCCCACCAGTGCTCCGGAACTCGAATCTGGCAGCAGTCTGAGAGCGATTACCTGGTACAAATTGCCAATCAACTGGGACTGGCTTTAAACTCCCTTGCTCTTCTAGAGCAGCAGCAGCTCGAAGCCCAACGACAGCGCAAACAAAAGGAAACGCTTCAGAGCGAGTTGTCCGAATTCCTACATGATGTGGAAGGGGCATCCAGGGGGGACCTGACGGTGCGAGCCGAAATTACCCCTGGTGAAATCGGCATTGTGGCTGACTTTTTCAATTCCATTATTGAATCTCTGCGAGACATTGTCATCCGGGTGAAAGAATCGGCTTCTCAGGTTGACAGTTCAGTGGGAAAAAACGAAAGTGCAATTCGGTTATTGGTAGATGAGACTCTCAAACAAGCTACTGAAATTTCCAATACCCTTAATTCAGTCGAGGAAATGACCCTCTCAATTCAAGAAGTAGCCGATAACTCTCAAGCTGCAGCAGAAATAGCACGTGTTGCTTCCCAAAAGGCCTTGACAGGAGGGACAGCTATAGACCGTACGGTACAAAATATCTTGCAGTTGCGCTCAACGGTGGCAGAAACCGCAAAGAAGGTGAAGCGGCTAGGGGAATCTTCCCAACAGATTTCCCAGGTAATTTCACTGATTAACGAAATTGCCTTGAAAACCAACTTGTTAGCAATCAATGCCTCTATTGAAGCGGCTCATGCAGGAGACGAAGGTCAAGGCTTTGCCGTGGTGGCGGAAGAAGTGGGGGAACTGGCAGATCAGTCAGCTGCAGCGACCAGAGAAATTGAACAGATTGTGGCTAAAATTCAACTAGGAACCAGTGAAGTAGTTGAAGCGATGGAAGTAGGTACTGCGCAGGTGGTTGAAGGAACACGCCTGGTGGAAGAAACCAAGCAGAGCCTGGAGCAGATCGTCGAGGTGTCTGGCCAGATTGATCAGTTGCTCCAGTTGATTTCCAGTGCAACGGTATCTCAGACTCAAACCTCTCAAGTAGTCAAGAAGTTGATGGAAGAGATTGCCCAGGTCTCTGAACGCACCTCCGATTCCTCTAGCAAGGTTTCTAGTTCTCTCCAAGAGACAGTAGAGATCGCGCAGCAACTGCAAAAATCTGTTGGTACGTTCAAAGTAGGAGATCAAACATAGATTATGGCACAGGATAAGGAAAAGGAAGTTCGGCTCCAGTTTCTCGAAGAAGCTCAGGAGTACATCAATAGCATGGAGTCAGGATTGCTAGGGCTTGGCAATCGCGGGTTCGATCGCAATAGTCTAGATGCAGTCTTGCGTGCAGCCCATTCCATTAAAGGCGGTGCAGCAATGATGGGCTTTCAGACGCTGAGTGACTTGGCTCACCGCCTGGAGGATTTTTTTAAAGTCTTAAAAGCAGGGAAGCAGGGGGTTGTAGATGGAGACTTGGAGCGCCTGCTGCTCTCAAGCGTCGATGGACTGCGTCAGGTAATTGCTCTCAATCGCCAAGGAGCTGCCGTTGAGGAGGCGTGGCTGGAAGCTGAGGTCAATCCAGTCTTTAACCAGCTGCACGATCGCCTTGGCGATCCCCAGCCAGAAGATGCAACAACACTAGTGTCTGCAGAAGTGGGAGAAGACATGAAAGTCTTACTCTTCGAGACAGAAGTGGAAAGCTGCCTCCAGCGACTGGAATCCGTCTTGGACAACCCGGAAATGCCCTGCCTGCGGGAAGAATTTGAGATTGCCGCCCAAGAGCTGGAGGGTTTAGGTCAAATGCTAGATCTACCAGCCTTTAGCAGTCTGTGTGAATCAGTGGTTCAGCAGCTAGAAGCTGCACCGGAGCAGGAGGAAGAGATCGCCAGGAAAGCGATTCAGGAGTGGCGGCGATCACAAGCCATGGTTTTAATCGGTCAAATTGAGGCTCTACCGGCACAGCTAGATTTAACCGTCGATTCTGCTCCTCGCCCTCAAGGAGATGGGGAAATCTTCGATGAAAGTTTTGATGAAGGCGAGTTGACCCTTGAACCAATGGAGTCTTCTCTAGAGAGTGGTGATTTGATCGAGGCCCAGGACTTTTTCTCATCACTGGAAGCCATCTCTTCTAGCGCTCAACTAGGGGCAGAAGCAGATAAATTTGAGGAAGAGCTCCAGACGTTATCCTCGTCATTGGTAGCTCCCAGTACCGCTCAACCAGCGGCCGGGAGCAAGATCGTTACTGCCCGCTCAGAACCTCAACCAGATGCCATAATCGCTGAAAGAGTCAGCGAAACCACTGATAATACCATTCGAGTTTCCGTAAAGCAACTTGAGCAGCTCAGCGATCTATTCGGGGAACTCACCATTGAACGCAATGGCTTAGACTTGCAACTGAGAAGTTTGCGGGAATTGATCGGTCTGCTGAGCAGAAGGGTGAAGGTGTTAGAGCAGTCCAACTCCCGCTTGCGCACCACCTACGACAAAGTTGAGACCCAAACCGCACAATCCCCACTCTCTCTCATGATGACAGAGGCAGCAAAGCCTAGCTTGGCTCTGGGGGGCTCAAATGGTCAAAGCACTTCCGATCTGGCCAGAGATTACCTTACTGGTGCCATGGGTTATCACAGCCAGTTCGACGTGCTGGAAATGGATCGCTACAGCGATTCACACCTGCTGTCTCAGGAAATAATGGAAACCGTTGTCCAGATTCAAGAAGTAACAAAGGATATTGAAATTCAGCTTCAGGATACTGAGCAAACCGCTCGTGAATTCACCCGCACCTCTAAACAAATGCAGACCAGCATAACTAAGGTGCGGATGCGTCCAGTTTCAGATCTAGTAGGACGTTTTCCTCGAGCCTTGAGAGACATGGCGCTGCAGTACGGCAAACAGGTTGAACTTAAGGTAAGAGGAGGTTCCACTCTCATTGACCGGACGATCCTAGAGGCACTGAGCGATCCTATGCTGCATCTGCTGCGCAATGCTTTCGATCATGGGATTGAAGATTTGGCTACTCGCAAGGCTCGCGGCAAGCCAGAAAAAGGCACGATCGAAATCATTGCTGGATATCGAGGCAACCAGACAGTGATTACAATTCGCGATGATGGCGCTGGCATCAACCTGGATAAGATTCGATCCAGAGTGGAGGAAATGGGATTGGATGAGAAGGACCTTGCCGAAACTAGGAAGCATGACCTGCTCGAGCTGATTTTTGAGCCCGGTTTTAGCACAGCTGAGAAAGTTACGAACTTGTCAGGTCGAGGGGTGGGGATGGATGTCGTTCGCACCAATCTGCGGAATGTTCGCGGCGAGATTCATGTGAATACCAAGCCTGGTTTGGGGACAACCTTTACGATTACCGTTCCCTTTACTCTCTCCGTCGTGCGAGTGTTGTTGGTAGAGAGCGGGGGGATGCTGCTAGCATTTCCCACCAACGCCGTGGAAGAAATGCTGCGTCTGAAACCAGAAATGGTTCTCCTGTCTGCTGGGAAGGAAGTCCTGAATTGGGAAGGGTACATGGTGCCCCTGATTAAACTGAGTAAGTGGTTGCAGTTTTCCAGTTTTCATCACATAACTGAGCCGGATACAGTTCCGATCATCAATAAGCCAACCGTGTTAATGATTGCTCAGGGCCACGATTTGATAGGTATTGAAGTAGATCGGTACTGGGGGGAACAGGAAGTCACGATTCGCCAGGTTGAAGGTACCATAAAAATGCCTCCAGGCTTCACAGGCTGTACAATCTTGGGAGATGGTCGAGTTGTGCCCTTGGTCGATGCGATCGCTTTGCTCCACTGGATTAATAATGACGGCTCAATGCAGTCTCCCAATCAAGCACTTCAAAATCCCTTGGTTGAGTCTGATTCTGAGGCAATGAATCGACCTCTCCTTGCTCAAGCTCCAGTTCTGAAAAAGACCGTCATGGTTGTGGATGACTCAATTAATGTCCGTCGCTTTTTAGCACTAACTTTAGAGAAAGCTGGCTATCGAGTTGAACAGGCTAAAGATGGGCAAGATGCCCTGGAAAAACTGCGAATAGGGATACAAGTCCAGAGTGTGATTTGTGACATTGAAATGCCACGTCTTGATGGTTATGGCTTTTTGGCCCATGTTAAATCCGACCCTAACTGCAAACACCTTCCGATTGTAATGCTCACCTCCCGTAGTGGCGACAAACATCGCCAACTGGCGATTAATCTGGGTGCAACAAGCTATTTTTCTAAGCCTTTTAAAGAGCAGGAATTACTGCAAACCCTCGATGAATTGAGTCAAAAGTAACTGTCATAAGCTGTCACGCTTTTAAATTGCTTGTTGAGACGAGGCAACAGGCAACAGTGCGCCCAGCATCGACGTTGGAGGTTGGGCGCAACAGGCAACAGTAAAGGGATTGGGGGAGATTCAGCTAATCTGAACATGAGCCGTTTAAATGCGTCTTAGCTTATCAAATCCGGATAATTGCCCACACTGAAGATTTCTGCGCGTCGGTTCCCCATTCCCAATTCTCAGCCACTACACTTGTGTTTTTTATAAAAGGAAGGGTATTACTTATGGCTATTGTTTCTCCTCTAAGGTCTCGGCGCTTTGCAGATCGTCAAACTGAAGCCACGCAACAACTGGTTGCCTTTCGTCTGCGTCAGGAGTGGTTTGCCTTACCAATCCATACTGTCCAAAAGGTTGTCCCTTTGGGCAAGGTTTATGGCGATCCCCAGGGAACAGGAGTCAGCCTCACTACCTATCAGGGCAAAGAGTTATTGGTTGTAGATGTAGGTTATCGGATCTTCGGAGAAGCGCCTTCCCCAGATTTATCTTTCACAGATACCTTTGCTCCTAGCCAGGTGGCAGAAACACTAATAGAAGATGACAGTGAGCCTCTTTATCAGTACGACATCACTGAGGAAAGGTACCTGTTGATTGTCGAAAGTGCTTCTGGAGAGTTAGTCGGACTGCCGATTGATTCTCCACCGACGATCCGCCGAGTGCCTGAGTCTGCCTTCACCCCTTTGCCAGAAGCTTACGTTGCCGAAGGGAATATTCAATGTATCAGCTCGACGATGGTTCAAGTAACTGACGCGCCGCCCCTATTCTTGCTCAATCCCGATCAGCTCTCCCAGCCACAACAGATTGTTCCGGCTGCTTTCCCAAGATAGCACAGAATCCTTTAGATTTTGGGTTGAGACGAGCTCCCGGGAGCAGGGGGAGCAGGGGGAGCTCCCGGAAGAGGGGGAGCTCCCGGAAGAGGGGGAGACACCGGACTCCGGGACAAGGTTCTAAAAGTTCCCCAGACTAATACCAGAAAGTGTTACCTTGCCACTCTACAGATTGAACCATGCCAAAATTTAAGCTTTGAGATCCTATCATCAAACTCACGTTTGGGTAGGGTGGGTTAGGCGGCGATAACTTATCCAACTAACCTGCTAACTAACTATCCGCCGTAGCCCACCAAAACCAAGCAATCTAGCTGTGTTAAGATTTGTTTGATAAATACCCTCTAAACCCCCTTTATCAATTTCCCGTTTCTGTCTTTGGAAACTATTTTAGCAGAAAATACTGTTCAATCATGAAACAATTATCTACTGTCAGTGGGGCTTATAAAGAACTCCATTCAATTAATTTGTTAGAGCAGCTATCTCGCTCAGAGTCTGATGGTTTCTTACAAGTATCCAATGGTTCAGTTTACTGGTTAATTTATTTCCATCAAGGAAATTTAACCTATGCCAGTCATTCAGTAGACCCCTTTGAGCGACTTGAACGTCATCTACGTCGCTTGAGTCATGAAAATCCTAAGATTACTAACGAAGTTCGCACAATAGCGCGTTTAAACTTTGAAATTGAATCCCCAAGCAATTCAACTCAAATTTACTCTGATTATCAAGCTATTTGTTGGCTGGTTGAGCAACAATACATCAGCTCTAACGAGGCGGCAAACTTGGTAAAAAGATTAACTAAGGAAGTGCTTGAATCATACATATTATTATTAGATGGAACATACAATTTTATTCCTAAATTAGATGAATTTCCGATGTTTTGCTCCCTAGCAATACAACCTTTTGTTGAAGAATGTTCCCAGAATTTGCAAGCTTGGAAAGCTTTAGAACCAAAAATATGTTCGCCGGATCAAAGACCTTATTTTTTTAGTCAATCCAGGGTTCAAAAGAAAAATTTATCTCCCCAAAAAATAGAAAAATTAAGCAGAATATTGAGAGGATTTAGTTTTCGTCAACTTGCGGCTCTCTTAAATCAAGATGAGCTGAAATTAGCTCAAAGCTTGCATCCTCTCATAGCTGATGGAACTATTATATTGCGAGATCCTCAGCCACACTTTGAGCAATTACCAAAACTCTCTAATTATTCCCTTGACTTGCTTAGTAGCGTCACAGCTGATTTGCCAAATAATCTTCAGACAGATATCCAATTACCTGGAATAGAAGATAATAAAATAACGCAAGAAAAATCCCGGATATGTTGTGTGGATGATAGTCCAACAATGCTGAAGCAAATCAACCGCTTTTTAGAGGAGCATAATCTTGCGGTTTTCACGATTAATGATTCAGTCAAAGCCTTGAGAGAAATTATTCGGATTAAGCCTGACTTGATTTTGTTGGATGTGGGAATGCCAATGGTTGATGGCTACAAACTCTGTCGTCTTATAAGAAACCATTCCCTATTTAAGACGACGCCTATTGTTATGGTGACAGGGAATACAAGTCTCATAGATAGAGCAAAAGCTAAGGTGGCAGGAGCAACTGACTATATGACAAAGCCTTTTACTCAATCGGAGTTACTAAAAATGGTCTTCAGATATTTAACTTAACTAGGGAACAGGGAACTTCGGATCAGGGAACTTCGGATCAGGGAATAGGCAACAGGGAATAGGCAACAGTGCGCCCAGCGTCGACGTTGTCGGCTGGGCGCAACAGGGAATAGGGAATAGGTAATATAGCATTTCCCAAGCTAGTGAGGT
>JBFRWF010000278.1:0-4694 GCA_051439465.1 Xenococcaceae cyanobacterium
CTATCAATTAAATGCCAAACTAATAAGGATCTTTTTTCAAAATTATCAAAATTTCTAAATCCAAAACCTGAACGCTTAATCAGCTTTAATTTATTATTAATTCCTTCTACTATTCCTTGAGTTGTTCCTTGTTCAAAATAACCCACAATAAACCAAACCAGTTCTTGATTGTTTTGACACTTTTTGGTAAAAATTTCTCTGCTTTTTTAAACCAATCTAGTAGTTTTAATGTCCCATATCCTAAATTTTCAGACTGGTCAAAAATATCTGTAAATTCTTCTTTAAGTTGATGCATAATAGCTATTTGTAGGTGAAGCTTATTTTAGCTTTAACAACTTTTCTTTTTGTTTTTTGCTCAGGTTTTTCTCTCGTTTTAGCAAAACATATTTACTTCCTTTTATGCTGCTAAAAAGTTTTTCCCTCAACTCTATTTGTAACTCTTCAGCTGCTTTTTTTTTGTTCTATTCTCCCTTGATTTAATTCTTCATGCACAATTTTAGTGACATGAAATCTATCTACAGTAATTACTAGTTCTTATTCCCCTGGTTTCAAACCCGTTTGTACCCGCCAGAGATTGGCATAAATACCCTGTTTTTGCAATAATTCTTCATGTCTTCCCTCCTCAACCAGTCTTCCCTGCTCCATGACATAGATGCAATCGGCATGGCGAATAGTAGAGAGACGATGGGCGATCGCTATTGTCGTCCGATCCTTGGTAATCTTTTCTAAAGAGCGCCCTATTGCCGCTTCTGTCTCATTATCTACTGCTGAGGTGGCTTCATCCAGAATCAGAATTGGAGGATTCTTTAGAATAGCGCGGGCGATCGCCAGTCTTTGCCGTTGTCCACCAGATAACTTTTGCCCCCTCTCCCCGACAATCGTTTCGTAATCCTGGGGCAATTGCATAATAAAATCATGGGCTTCAGCAACTTTAGCCGCTGCTATGATTTCCTCAAAGCTGGCATTAGCACCGCCATAGGCAATATTCTCTCTCACCGTGCCATGAAAGAGGAAGACATCCTGACTCACCAGACCAATCCCTCTGCGCAAGTCATACAATAAAATGTCCCTAATGTCAATACCATCGAGGGTAATTGTTCCCTCTTGCACTTCATAGAGCCGTAATAACAGCTTCACCAGGGTACTTTTACCGGAGCCAGTAGAGCCGACAATGGCAATGGTTTTGCCAGCAGAGATATGCAGGGAGAGATTTTCAATCGCAGGCTTTCTCTCCCGATAGGCAAAGGTGATGTTGCTTAATAATATTTCGCCACGGATAGAAGTGACGGGAAGGGAAATATTACCCGAATGAATAGCAATCGGGGTATCGAGCAGATTCATCACCCGATTGGTGGAAGCCACTGCTCGCTGATACAAATCCAGGGTTTGTCCGAGGCGCGTCAATGGCCAAAGTAGCCTTTGAGTGAGGAATACTAATACACTATAAGTGCCAACAGCTAGCTTACCTTCTACTACTTCCATTCCCCCATAGAGCAAAATAGCCGTGAATCCGGCTAAGATAACAATCCGAATCAGAGGAACAAAAGCAGCACTGAAGGCGATCGCTCTTCTGTTACTCTGGCGATAGGCTTCACTTTCACCCCTTAATCGCTGGATTTCATAGGCTTCCGTGGTAAAGCTTTTGATGGTGGTAATCCCGCTCAAATTGTTGGAAAGGCGACTGTTGAGCAGACTTACCTTTTCCCGCACATCAGCATAACGGGGAGCGAGAAGCTTTTGAAAGGCAATGGAACCCCAAAGGATAAACGGGATGGGTAGCATCGCCATCCAGGCAGCATTGGGAGTGAGGATAAAGAAGGCGCTGCTAATAATGACTACTGTAGTGCTAACCTGGAGAATTTCATTCGCTCCTACATCCAAGAAGCGCTCTAGTTGATTAATATCATCGTTGAGGATAGCAAGGAGTGTCCCTGTACTGCGTTCTTCAAAATAGACTAATTCTAGTTCCTGAAGATGACTGTAAGCATCTAAACGTAAGTCGTGTTGAATATTTTGAGCGAGATTGCGCCACAGTCGCTCATAGGCATACTGAAAGATAGATTCCAATCCCCAGATGATGATAGAGAGGAAGGAGAGGAGGAGAAGTTGTCCAAAGATATCGGTGACTCCCAGACGAGCAATGAGGGAGTCTTGCCGTTTGACAACTACATCCACCGCTGCACCGATTAAAGCGGGGGGTGCAAGGTCAAAGATTTTATTAAGAATGGAGCAGATAACTGCTTGCCAGATTAAAATGCGATACCTGCGTCCATATTTGATGAGACGCTGAAGGGGATGCTGTGATTTGGGGGATTTTCTCTGTTTTGGCAACTGACGCGGGAGTAATAGAAGTGGACACTGGGGTCATTCAATAGCTTTTGCCTTAAACGGCATGGTTCAAAATAGGGTAACACCCTTAGAGGGGGAGAGGGGGAGAGCATTAGTGACAAGTTAAGACAAAACTCTTTTTGTCAAGCCCAAGTAGTAAAAAGCCTGAATCCCTTAATTGAAGAGTCATCTAGCTCTCTGAAAACCTTGCTACAAGCCAGTCGTGCCCATGAACATCTTGGCGGCGATCGCGTGAGACTCAGTAAGAGGAGGTTTAAGCGCGATCGCTAAAGAAGGGAGTTCTGTTTACATATATTCATAAAAATTTCGTTAAAACTCGGCACTCAAAGGTGTCCGGGGAAAAGGAATCACATCCCGAATATTCCCCATACCTGTCATAAATTGCACCACCCTTTCAAATCCTAAACCAAAGCCAGCATGGGGAACTGTACCATAGCGACGCAAGTCTAAATACCACCATAACTCTTCTGTGGACATACCCTGATCTTTAATCCGCCTCTCCAACACATCCAGGCGTTCTTCCCGCTGGGAACCGCCAATAATCTCACCTACTTTTGGTACTAAGACATCCATGGCGGCGACAGTTTTCCCGTTATCATTCAAACGCATATAAAAAGCCTTAATCCCCACGGGGTAATCGGTAACAATCACAGGCTTTTTGAACAATTCTTCAGCAAGATAGCGCTCATGTTCTGACTGCAAATCTACTCCCCATTCCACGGGATACTCGAACTTACGGTCAGCTTTTTCCAAAAAGGCGATCGCTTCGGTATAAGTAATCCGCTTAAATTCATTGTTGATAATATTGTCAGCAGTTGCCAGCACCGAATTATCAATGCGCTTGTTGAAAAACTCCATATCCTCTGAACAGGTTTCTATGACATACTTGAAGATGTACTTGAGAAACTCCTCTGCCAAGTCCTGATCTCCCACCAAATCACAGAAAGCCATCTCTGGTTCCACCATCCAAAACTCTGCCAAATGCCGCGATGTATTGGAGTTTTCCGCCCGGAAAGTTGGTCCAAAAGTATAAACATTTTGGAACGCCATCGCCATCACTTCTGCTTGCAGTTGTCCACTTACAGTTAAATAGGCACGACGCCCAAAAAAGTCCAGGCTATAATCAACCTCTTGATAATCTGTCTGGGGAATATTCTTTAAATCCAGATTAGTGACGGTGAATAACTCACCCGCTCCTTCACAGTCATTAGCAGTGATAATTGGACTGTGAATCCACAAGAAACCCCGCTCTTGAAAGAACTGATGAATGGCGTTGGCGCAAGCATTGCGGACGCGCATGACAGCACCGAGGGTATTCGTGCGCGATCGCAAATGTCCAATGGTGCGTAGAAACTCAAAGGAGTGGCGTTTCTTTTGCAGGGGATAGGTTTCTGGATCGGAATCCCCGTATACTTTCACTGAAGAGGCTTTTAGTTCAATCTGCTGTCCTTTACCAGGGGAAGGTGCCAGTACCCCTGACACTTTGACAGAGGCTCCGGTATTCAGTTGTTTGAGTAGTGCTTCATAATCGGGTAAGTCGGGATTGAGAACTACTTGCAGGTTCGCCATCGAGGAGCCATCGCTGACTTCCATAAAGGCAAATCCCTTTAATTCCCGCTTGGTACGCACCCAGCCTTGAATCGTCACTGATTCGTCAGGTTGACCATTTCTTAAGATTTCTGCAATCCGTCTAGTTACCATATACTCTCATCTCTTTTACCAGGACTATTCTATCTATTACGGGCTACCAACTTAAGCCGGGACAGTAATCAAAAGGCAACAGTGCGCCCAGCGTCGACGCTGGAGGCTGGGCGCAACAGGCAACAGGCAACAGGAAATAGGGAATAGGGAAGGGTATTTTTTCTATCGCTTTTATTTGGATGAGTAATAGCACTAGCCAGCGCAGGATTTCAGTATCCAGCCAATAACAACTCCTATTCCTCCAAACCGCACGGCTTGCCAAAAAGGTTCTTTCAAGCTACTCAGACTAAACAGACTACTTTCTAAGTTCAGTTCAATGGTTTCCAACTCCTGTTGGATTTGTCGTAACTCGGTTTTAATTGGTCCTTGAGTCCGATTATGTCGTTGCTGCTGCTTTAGCTCCTGCTCACGTTCCTGGAGTTGTGAGCGTCGCTGTTGGTTCTGCTTTACTTGAGCATAGCGTTCTTTGAGAGCGACAAGGGATCGCTCCACCTCTGCCAAGGCTTGCTCGAACTCGACATCATCGCCATCTAGCTGGCTGGGATCTTCAGGAGGCATTGTGACATCCTCCCACCGCTAAATCAAAGATTGTAGCGGGGGCTTCCAAATCTCACGATCTGGATTTCCTGGTTTTTCCCTTAAGT
>JBFRWF010000279.1:0-11218 GCA_051439465.1 Xenococcaceae cyanobacterium
CAGGAGCAGACAAGATTTTCTCTGACACTGAAGTCCGCAGAATATAGATTCCATCTAAAGCCTCAGCTTCCTCGATAGCTTCCCTTTTCCTTGAATAGGAAAAACTTTTATCTGTTATCTCGTAGTCTAAAAATTTCCCGACTTTAAACTTATTCAGGATTTTTCCTACTCTTACCCCAATTTTGTAAGCACCTCTGAGCGATCGTTTTTCTCGCTTAGTCGCCGCGACAATCGCCTCTAATTCTTGTTCAGTTTCTTGTAGTAAATCTTCTCGTTTAGCTTGATTAGAAGCCGCTACTAACGGGTTGCGACAAGCAATTAATCTTTCCCCTGGATAATCAGCCGATTCCAATTCAACTAAATCTCTTTCATCAAACAGTCCCAGTTGAATCGCTTCCTGTTCGGCTAACTTCTGGATTTGAGTCTTAGTTAAGGCAGTAATCCAGTCCAATCCTTCTGTTTCTTTCAAGTCTTCTCTAATCCGTGCTTGGGTAATCATCCCTCTATCTCCTACCCAGATGACGTGAGAGATGCCAAACCGAGAGCGGACTTTATCTATCACAGATGCTAAGGTTTTCTGGTCAGTTGTATTTCCTTTAAACACCTCTACTGCTATCGGACAGCCGCGTTTATCACAGAGTAAGCCGAAGACAATCTGTAATTTTCCTTTCTTTTTGTCCCGACTGTAGCCGTAGTTAGCTAGGGGACAAGTTTCTCCCTCGAAGTAGGTTGAGGTTAAGTCGTAAAGAACTAGAGAACCTGATGTTAAGTGTCTTTTAGCTAACTCTGTTTCAATTTTATCTTGTCGTTCTAACAACCAATCCATTGCTAAGTACAATTCGTCTTCATCTGCTGTCTCTAGTCCTAACACTTCACCCAAACTGGAGAAACAGGTTTCGCTATTAAGCCCTCTGGCTGTGGCTAATTTGGAACAAGGGTCAATAATTCTCGCCACTATCATGGCCAGAACTAGCTCTCTAGTTCGAGAAGGTTCTGAAGCGATTAAGTTGTGTAAATTAAGCTTCTTGAGGATTCCTAAGACTGCTGCTACATGACCATGAGGTCGGCTGCGAATAATAGAAAAGGTGTCAGGAATTTGCTCAGGTTTAAACGCCACGCCCCCCTGAAGAGCTCCCCGGAGGTTATCAATGACATCATCAGGTAATTTTGAGAGGTTAGCTAAAGTTCTTTTACGAATCTTTTTGCCCTCGCGATAAGACTCGCGAAGAAGGACTGCGGGGGGAGAATTTCGATTGGGAACTCGTTCGATGTACATGACTACTATTATGGCACAAGTCAGGCTCCAGTAAATCTTAAGAAATAATAAAAATACATGGGTACAGCACTGAGGAGGCAATCATCCTATGCTATGCCTAGTCAGACTTTGAGGCAAATTTAGTACATTTGTACGGGGGAACTTCAGTTATGTCCCTTTTATTCAATCATTTTTTCTTCTGCCCCAAGCCATCAGGGGGAGGAGAAATCTGCTGTCAAAAACACCCTATAGTTCGCGGCAAATTGCCGCGAACTATTTCTTTTCTCCGACTTCCCCTTTTGTGTCTGACTCAAGTTGGCAGTCATTGTTGATAGATTGAAAACATTATTGAAAATAACTCTCTTTTATTGACAATCATTTGCTTTGGCTCATGCCACCTTGACTGGGCTGGATGAAGTTATCGCCGCCTAGCCCACCCTACGCAAGGATTTAATATTTTCTTGATAGATCCCCTCTAACCTCGTTTTTTTACTCAATGAATTCTGGAATTATGGTTAATTAAACGAATTTGATATAAAGAACAAATGTGTGGCATCACCGGCTTTTGGGATTCATACCCAACAAAAAGTAAACACTGGATGGGAAAAATTATTCAACAAATGTTGTATCCCCTCATTCATCGGGGACCAGATGATGAGGGAATCTGGTCAGATGAAGTAGCTGGGATTGCTTTGGGGCATCGAAGACTGGCAATTGTGGATCTTTCTCCAGAAGGACATCAGCCCATGCTCTCTGCAGACGAACGTTACGCCCTCGTCTTTAATGGGGAGATATACAACTTCTTGGAGTTAAGGTATCAACTCAAACAGCTCGGTCATCATTTTCGGGGTCATTCTGATACTGAAGTGATGCTGACAGCCTTCAGTCAGTGGGGAGTAGAAGCGGCGTTGCAATGTTTTATTGGAATGTTTGCCTTTGCTCTATGGGATAGACAAGAGAGCGCGTTGTTTTTAGGACGCGATCGCTTGGGGGAAAAACCCCTCTACTACGGCTGGATAGGAGAGACTTTTCTTTTTGCCTCTGAACTCAAAGCCTTTAAGGCTCATCCTCAGTGGCAACCTGAGATTGACCGGGATCCCCTTGCTCTTTTATTGCGCTATAACTACATCACAGCTCCCTACTCAATCTACAAAGGAATCTACAAGCTCCCTCCTGGAACCTTCCTTACCCTGACAACTCACTCATTGTCAGGAGCAGCTAAATCCATTCCCCAACCTACAACTTACTGGTCAATGCAGGGGGTTGCTGAGGCTGGCGTCCGAAGTCCTTTCACCGGAAGTGACACAGAAGCGACTGAACAGCTGGAGCACTTACTAACAGATGCCATTCGTCGGCAAATGGTAGCGGATGTCCCCCTCGGAGCCTTCCTCTCTGGTGGAATCGACTCTTCCACCATTGTGGCGCTGATGCAAGCCGAAAGTAGTCAGCCGATTAAAACATTTACCATCGGCTTTGATGAAGAAGGCTACAACGAAGCAAACTATGCCAAAGCCGTTGCCGAGTATTTGGGATGTGCTCACACTGAGTTGTATATCACACCAGAGACAGCGATCGCCATCATTCCCAAACTCCCTACCCTTTACGATGAACCCTTTGCCGACTCCTCCCAAATTCCCACGTTTATGGTTGCTCAGCTTGCCAAACAACAAGTCACAGTCAGCCTTTCAGGGGATGGCGGCGATGAAATCTTTGGCGGATACACTCAGTATTTCTGGGGACGTGGCATTTGGCGTTCCCTTGGCTGGCTCCCTGCTAGCTGGCGATGTACTGTGGCTCAGATGATAACCACCCTCTCTCCTGATACTTGGAACTCGCTCTTTGCCGCGTTTCCCCTCTCTGGCTTTACCTATTTTCCTCCAGGAGATAGTCTCTATCGGCTAGTCGCAGTGTTATCAGAAAAGCAACCTGAAGCGATATACAGACATCTGATGTCTCAGTGGCAGAATCCTGAAGCAGTAGTCATTGGGGCAACTGAATCAACTACAGCCCTTAATAATCCTCAGAGATGGGCAGATTTGTCAGACTTGTTTCAAGGGATGATGTATCTAGATAGCATTACCGAGTTGCCCGATGATATTCTCACCAAGGTAGACAGAGCAACAATGGGGGTGAGCTTAGAATCCCGTGCCCCCTTCTTAGACCATCGAGTGGTAGAATTTGCCTGGAGGCTTCCACTTTCTCTCAAAGTCCGTCAGGGTAAGGGAAAATGGCTGCTGCGCCAACTCTTGTCTCGATATATCCCCCAGAGCCTACTTGAACGACCCAAAAAAGGATTTGATATTCCTTTAGATAATTGGTTACGAGAAGGAAAACTGCGGGATTGGGCAGAAGCCTTACTCAGTGAACATCGACTAAAATCTGAAGGGTTTTTCAAGCCTCAGCTCATTCGGCAAAAATGGGTAGAACATTTGTCAGGTCGTTACAACTGGCAATCCCATTTATGGAATGTTCTGATGTTTCAGGCGTGGTTGGAAGAACAATGACTTTTGACTCTCTTCTACACAGAACTGTAAAGCACTCTTGCAATCGACTCTAACAATAGTTACACTTCTTTAAGTAAGAAGTGTACAGGTCATCAAACCTAGAATAACTTTGGCGAACGTAAAGGGCACCTAAGGGTGTGTACTTTTACTTACTGCAGGGCATTTATCCCCTAATAACCCGCTTCGGGTATAGATAGGAGGATTCTGCCCAAAATTCCTAAATTCTCAACTCAACAGGAGGAGCGTAGTCGATGGGACTACCTTGGTATCGAGTACATACAGTCGTCCTGAACGATCCAGGTCGTCTGATTTCCGTACACCTGATGCATACTGGTCTCGTAGCGGGATGGGCAGGCTCAATGGCTCTGTATGAGCTGGCTATCTTCGATCCCAGCGATCCGGTTTTGAACCCCATGTGGCGTCAAGGCATGTTCGTCTTGCCTTTTATGGCCCGTTTGGGCGTTACTGGATCTTGGCGTGGTTGGAGCGTAACAGGCGAAGCTGGCGTTGAGCCAGGTTTCTGGTCATTTGAAGGCGTTGCTACCGCTCACATTATCCTTGCTGGTTTGCTGTTCTTGGCATCCGTATGGCACTGGGTTTATTGGGATTTAGAACTGTTCAGAGATCCCCGTACAGGTGAACCAGCCCTAGACCTGCCAAAGATGTTTGGCATTCACTTATTCTTGTCTGGTCTTCTTTGCTTTGGCTTTGGTGCCTTCCACCTGACAGGTCTTTGGGGTCCTGGCATGTGGGTTTCTGACGCCTATGGTATAACGGGGCATGTTCAACCAGTGGCACCAGAGTGGGGACCAGCGGGCTTTAACCCCTTCAATCCAGGCGGAATTGTAGCTCACCACATTGCTGCTGGTATTGTCGGTATTATTGCTGGTCTATTCCACCTCAGTGTTCGTCCCCCAGAGAGGCTTTATAAAGCCTTAAGGATGGGGAACATTGAGACTGTCCTTTCTAGCAGTATTGCCGCTGTCTTTTTTGCCGCCTTCATCGTCGCTGGGACGATGTGGTATGGCTGTGCTGCTACTCCTACTGAACTGTTCGGTCCCACCCGCTATCAGTGGGATCAAGGTTACTATCAGCAGGAGATACAGCGACGGGTCGAAGCAAACCTGGCAGCAGGTGACACCCTTTCTGAGGCTTGGTCAAAAATTCCGGAAAAACTGGCATTCTACGACTATATCGGCAACAGTCCAGCTAAAGGGGGTCTATTCCGAGTTGGCCCGATGGTCAATGGGGATGGCATCGCTCAAACCTGGCAGGGACATGCAGTGTTTAAAGACAGCGAGGGTCGTGAACTGACAGTGCGTCGGATGCCGAACTTCTTTGAGACATTCCCCGTTGTTTTGACTGATTCTGAAGGAATCATTCGTGCAGACATTCCTTTCCGACGGGCGGAATCCCAATTGAGTATCGAGCAAACAGGTGTCACGGTAAGCTTCTACGGTGGTGCACTTGACGGACAAACATTTGACGCTCCGTCAACTGTTAAGCAGTATGCCCGTAAGGCTCAGATTGGTGAGGCCTTTGAATTTGACCGCGAAACCCTCAACTCTGACGGTGTGTTCCGCACCAGTCCAAGGGGTTGGTTCACTTTTGGACACGCTGTGTTTGCTTTACTGTTCTTCTTTGGTCACATCTGGCATGGTTCTCGGACTCTCTACCGGGATGTGTTTGCTGGTATCGATCCAGATCTAGAGGAGGATCAAGTCGAGTGGGGTGTCTTCCAGAAGTTGGGTGACGTGACAACCCGCAGGCAGGAAACTGCTTAGAATCGCCTCAAAATTGGGGCATTTCCAGGCTTAGCCTAGAAGGGAGGGAGCAGGGGTGTACATTCCTCTACCTTCCCGCTTTTTAGGGAATTCCAGAGCCAAAAACTCCTACAATCTAGCTCTCAAGTGGGAGAGATACATACCTGGGGATAATTGGTTTCTGGAAAGTCCCTAAGTTCTTTTCTTGATAAACTGTTATTGGAGCAATTAGGAATTGTTAACATGGAAAGTGTTGCTTACATTTTGGTTTTGGCCTTGGCACTAGCTGTGCTCTTCTTTGCGATCGCTTTTCGGGAGCCCCCTCGGATCGAGAAGTAGATAAGGTTGTAAACACTAGAAATTTATTAGCCTCTGAAAGGTTCTGAGCCGCGAGTGTCTGTCTTACTTCTTGATGGAAGACTAAGATAGAAAAAAACGGCTCAGATTTTTGCTTCCTGTCAATTTAGCTTACTTCGGAGTCTTGACAATTTCTACCCTAAGTCCATCCGGCATTCAAACGGACTTTTATTATGCAATGCCCTTATTGCCAGCATACCAACAGCCGTGTTCTGGAGTCTCGTTCTACGGAAGCAGGACAAAGTATTCGCCGACGCCGAGAATGCTTGCAGTGCAAACATCGATTTACGACTTACGAACGGATTGAATTTGTCCCCATCACCGTGATTAAACAAGATGGCAAGCGGGAATCTTTCGATCACTCTAAGCTACTGCGGGGAATTATCCGTGCTTGTGAAAAAACAGGCATCCCACACAAGCGTCTGGAAGCCTTAGTGGATGAAATTGAAGCTCAACTACAGCAGGGTTCTGAGCGAGAAGTTGCCAGCAACGAAATCGGGAAGTTAGTGCTTCAGTACCTGCGCCATGAGAATGAAGTCGCCTATATTCGCTTTGCCTCTGTCTATGGTAAGTTTCAAGGGATTAAGGATTTTGTTGAAGCATTAAAAGATCTTCAAAACGAAAGCGGTGAAACTGAGACTCCTAACCGTTGGCCTTGCTCCTCGTCAGAAGCAGCAGAGCTAGAGGATTCTCCCTCTGTTATGACACCATCATAACTTGAGCAGAGGAGCAAGGGAAAGTGGTTGACCGTTTGTCCAAACATCAGAGAATATGCATTTGTGAGTTATAATAATTCTGTATCCTCGAATAACTTTGGCTAATTGAACCACAGGTACACCAACCCTTGCTGTACTAGAGTGATTATTCCTGGAACTGCTAAAATAGAGTGCCAAGGCTTGGCCACAAGCGGTCAATCTCTTTGTCATTGAGCAAAGTTAGCCCCAAAACTCTCTCCTCTGTCAAGATGATGGAGAGTGTTAAGATCGCAATGTAGGTGTAGGCTGCACACTGCAAAGTGAGTGTACATCAACAGGAGGCACAGCAATTACAGAGATAGGAACTAGGAAACGAAACGCACATGCTCAGTCAGAACACAACAGCTACAAAAGATATTGGCTTTACACACGAAGATTTTGCCGCCCTTCTTGACAAATACGATTATCACTTTAGTCCTGGTGATATTGTCCCTGGAACTGTATTTAGTATGGAACCAAGGGGGGCTCTGATTGACATTGGTGCGAAAACAGCAGCATACATTCCGATTCAGGAGATGTCAATTAACCGGGTTGATGACCCAGTTGAGGTTTTACAACCAAATGAGACGCGGGAATTCTTCATTCTAACCGATGAGAATGAAGATGGACAGCTAACCCTTTCCATTCGCCGCATTGAGTATATGCGGGCTTGGGAAAGAGTGCGTCAGCTACAAGCAGAAGATGCTACTGTGCGCTCAAATGTCTTTGCTACGAACCGGGGTGGTGCTTTGGTGCGCATTGAGGGTTTGCGAGGCTTTATTCCCGGTTCTCACATCAGCACCCGCGAAGCGAAGGAGGATTTGGTTGGTGAAGACCTACCTCTGAAATTCTTGGAAGTAGATGAAGACCGCAATCGCTTAGTTCTGAGCCATCGTCGTGCCTTGGTTGAGCGCAAGATGCACGGTTTGGAAGTGGGCCAAGTCGTTACTGGTTCGGTGCGCGGTATTAAGCCTTATGGTGCTTTCATTGACATTGGCGGCGTCAGTGGACTGCTGCATATCTCCGAGATTTCCCACGACCACATTGACACACCTCACAGTGTGTTTAATGTCAATGATGAATTGAAAGTGATGATCATTGACCTAGATGCAGAAAGGGGTCGTATTTCCCTGTCTACCAAGCAAATTGAACCAGAACCAGGTGATATGCTCAAAAACAGGGAGTTGGTGTTTGAGAAGGCGGAAGAAATGGCCGAGAAGTATCGCCAGAAACTCAAGGCTGAAGCAGAAGCGAAGAATGCTGAAATTGAGGCACCTCCTGCCCTAGAAGAGGGGGAGATAGTCGCTGCAACTGAAGAATAAAAATGGTGTGGGAGGCTTGCCTTGGTAACAATTAGCTGTGGGGAGATCGGATTCTCAAATATCCAAGCCCTTATTTTTGATAAAGACGGCACCTTAGAGGATTCCCAAACACTTTTACGAGAACTGGGACAAAAGCGAGCCCGCATGATTGATGCCCAGATTCCAGGGGTTGGTGACCCCCTCCTCATGGCTTTTGGCATCCAGGATGACACCCTTGATCCTACAGGTCTGATGGCAGTGGGTAGCCGCCGGGAAAATGAAATTGCTGCGGCTGCCTATATTGCTGAGACAGGTCGCAGTTGGTTTGAGTCACTGGCGATCGCCCGCAGTGCTTTTGCAGAAGCAGACAAATATCTCAAAGACAGCGCCGGAACTTCACCCCTGTTTGCTGGCAGTCTGGAAGTCCTGAAAATGCTCTCAGATGCGGGTCTGAAACTGGGTATTCTCTCTGCCGACTCCACCGCTGGGGTACAAGCCTTTGTCGAGGGTCATCAGCTTTCTGACTACATCCAACTGACAATGGGAGTTGATCGAGAACCGACTAAGCCAGACCCCGCACTGTTTCTCCAAGCTTGCCAAGCCTTGGGAGTGGAACCGAAATCAACCCTGATGGTGGGAGATTCTGAAGGGGATATTGAAATGGCTAGGGGAGCAGGTGCAGCGGGGATCATTGGCATTTGCTGGGGGAATTCTCAAGCGGCTCATCTAGAAAAGGCAGATGTGGCGATCGCCCAACTCGATCAAATTTTAATCCTCTCCTCCTGATGTTAGCGTATATTATTGCTGATGTTAGCGTATATTATTGAAGGCTAATCTATAAACTTCATCAGCAACACTAATATTGAGAGAGGACTAATTAACATTGTCTCGTCGCTACCTATTTACCTCCGAATCAGTAACCGAAGGTCATCCCGATAAAATCTGCGATCAGATTTCAGATACGATTTTAGATGCCTTACTATCTCAAGACGACCACAGTCGCGTTGCCGCAGAAGTTGTCGTCAACACTGGCTTGGTACTAATTACCGGGGAAATCACCTCTAAAGCCCATGTCAATTACGTTGATTTGGCAAGGAAGAAAATTGCTGAGATTGGCTATACCGATGCCAACAATGGCTTCTCAGCCGATAGCTGCTCTGTGCTAGTAGCAATAGATGAACAATCCTCCGATATTGCCCAAGGTGTGACCACTGCTCAAGAACAGCGGGAAGAACTCAGCGAAGACGAACTGGACAAGATTGGTGCTGGAGACCAAGGTCTGATGTTTGGCTTCGCCTGCAAAGAAACCCCCGAACTGATGCCCATGCCCATTAGTTTGGCCCATCGGATTTCTCGCAGACTGGCAGCGGTGCGAAAAACAGGTGATTTGCCCTACCTGCGTCCCGATGGCAAAACCCAGGTTTCCGTGATTTATGAAGACGGACGACCGGTTGGAATAGATACCATCTTAATTTCCACCCAGCATACACAGACCATAGGTGAGATTAAAGAGAACGGGGCTATTCAGGAAAAAATCAAAGCTGACCTCTGGGAAGCCGTCGTGCAACCAGTGTTTGCTGATATTAATGTTAAACCTGACCAGCAAACTCGCTTCCTCGTCAATCCTACAGGGAAATTTGTCATTGGTGGACCTCAAGGAGACTCAGGTCTTACAGGTCGGAAAATTATTGTTGATACCTATGGTGGCTACTCTCGCCACGGCGGCGGTGCTTTCTCTGGTAAAGACCCCACCAAGGTAGACCGCTCTGCTGCCTATGCTTGCCGCTACGTTGCCAAGAATATTGTGGCAGCAGGTTTGGCTGATAAGTGTGAAGTTCAGGTGAGTTATGCTATCGGGGTCGCTCGACCAGTCAGCATCCTAGTTGAAACTTTTGGCACGGGTAAGATAGAAGAAGAGCGACTTCTGGAGTTGGTGAGACAGCACTTTGAACTGCGTCCTGCTGGAATTATTCAGACCTTCAATCTGCTTCGTCTCCCCGCCGAACGGGATGGTCGCTTTTATCAAGATGTAGCGGTTTATGGTCACTTTGGACGGACGGATTTAGACCTGCCTTGGGAGCGCACTGATAAAGCAGCTCTGTTAAAAGAAGCAGCATTGGCTCAGCCTTTGTCAGATGCTAATATCGGAGCGGCTACCAACTTAAAACGGAATAGTAATGGTCAAGGGGGAACAGGGATCAGGGAACAGGAAACAGGGAACATAGAGCATTCCCCGTTGCCCGTTCTCTAAATTAGGAGAGCCTTGTCCCAGCTTAAGTGGATAGCCTAATAAGGCTACCCACTTAAGCCTGGACACTTGGAGTAGGCAACAGGTAACAGGCACCAGTAAATAGACAACAGTGCGCCCCGCGTCGACGCTGGAGGCTGGGCGCAACAGGCAAAAGGCAACAGGCAATAGGCATTGTCTGTTGCCTTTTGATTACTGTCCCGGCTTAAGTGGATAGCCTTTAATAACAAGAATTATGCCGTTATCTAGTCTAAACTCCAGCTGGAGGCTGACGCGAGGAAAATTGGTCGAGCCATCCGCCAACACTGGGGGATTGAAAATCAACTCCATTGGACTCTAGACGTAACTTTTGGGGAAGATAGTAGTCGCGTCCGGCGCGGACACGGGCCCGATAATTTAGGGCTGTTACGCCGCCTCGCTCTCAATGCTCTCAACCAGGAACAATCATTTAAAGGTAGTCTGGCCAGCAAGCGCCGTCGGGCGGGCTGGAATAATGATTACTTGCTACAAATCTTACAAGCTGGAGTTCCTCAAATAAGCTGACCTGTGCTAGGCGCTTAGGTAGCGATCGCCGCTTAGGTCTGGAGTTCAATGGGATTTAAATCAGGAGAATAGGTAGGAAGATAGACTGCTTTAGTACATTTGTACGGTTGAAATTCAGTTACGGTTGCGATCGCGGTAGGGTCAACCCTTGATTAAATAAGGCTTTCAGCGACTGAGATTGCCAAATTTGTGAGAAATGCGGTGTAGGAGTAGTGATCGTCGTGTCGGGGTGGCGATCGCCGTGTCGGGGTGGCGATCGCCGTGTCGGGTAGCGATAAGCGTCTAAACTCCAGTTAAAAAGATGCCGTGAAAAGTCAGGCTTATTGTACCTCACTAGCTTGGGAAATGCTATATATGTAAACAACAGCCTGAGCCTGTTGGGGTAGCGATCGCCTGTTGGGGTAGCGATCTCTTGTTGGGTAGCGATCGCCTGTTGAGATAGCGATTTAGTCTAGATCACTCTACTTTTGTCAAGTACATTTTATACACTTTAAGATGAGCTTACCCTGGATA